>JACMOT010000232.1 GCA_014377915.1 Tardiphaga sp. | reverse complement strand
GAATCCAGATATTCCGTGGCGGCGTAGCCGACCAGCGCGGTGAGCAGCAGCTTTGGATCGACCTGCCAACCCGCTTTCGCGGTGTACAACGTGTCGATCGTGATCGGCGAGATCGGAAACGAGGTCTCGCCGGCGCGGCGCTGCGCGCCGAGGTCGACAGAGAGTTGTTTCACAGCCTTCGGCCGCCAGCCCACATTGGCCTCGAACAGCGTGCGATCGACATTCGTGAAATCGACGTCGTGAAACCGCGCATAAAGTTGCGAGACCGAGGCAAAGGCCGTCACCTCGTCGCCATCATACTTGCCGAACAAAAACGGCTGCACGCGCTCATTGTCGCGACGATAGCCAAAAATATCCAGCTCGTCGGTGTAGCGCCGCGCCGACACGTTGAGCGACACGCCGAGCTCCGCCTTGCCCCGAATGACACTGACGCCAGGAATGATGGCGCCGCGCCAATATTGCAGCGGCAGCGGCGAAAAATCCTGAAAGATGGCGTTGGTCTGGTTGATGGTCGAGCGACCGCCTTCCGCGCTGACGAACAACCGGACCTTATCCTGCAGCGATTCTACCTTGAACACCTGCAGGATATCGGTGGCGCGCAGATTATAGGTGCTGATGTCGGTAATCGAAGAAACCGAGCTGATCCGCAACTCGTCATCGCCCATCGATCCCCGCAACAACACTTTGCCGGTGGTGGCCGGCACCAGCAAGTGGTTGGCGTAGCGCGTGGTGCTGCCGTCGGCGGTGATCGCCCAGCTGGAATCGCCATCCTTGGCGCCGGCGGCGAGCGCGGCGTCGGTGGCAATGAAGGCGCTGCCAACCGGGTTGTGCCCGGACGAGAACTGGACGTTGCTGTCATAGCCGCCGCGCAACCGCAGCGACGCCAGGAACTCGTCCTCGGCGCGCGCCGGAGCGCCGAGCAGTAATATACCGATTGCGCCGATGAATACTTGTCTACGCCACATTACGCCACCACGATTACTTGCAGAACCGCGAACAGCGTGCCGGTTTATAGTTAGCAGGGAATGAAGTTCCCGCCGCCACACCTGTGACGAAGTGCCTTTTTGTGGCCGCAACACCTGATCGCGCCGACATGTACCGGCGGGGGCGATGCGGCAGCGATTTGCATGGGTATTTATTTAACCGGCAATGGAAGTGAGCGATCGTCACTCAACCGGCGAGGCCGCCGGGATGAGCCGCACCTTCGCTAACCGGCCGATTTGCTTTCGAACACACCGTGTCCTGGAACATGATTGAGCTCGAGCCGGATGCCATCCGGGTCTTCGAACAGCATCGAATAGTAGCCGGGCACGAAATCGTCCTTGCGCGGGATGCGGACAATCCTCGCATCCAGATTTTGCAGAAACAAATCAAGGTCGTCGACGTCGTGGCGGCTGCGCGCCCAAAACACAAATGATGCAGGCCAATCCTGTTTGATCAAACCGGATGTCGTCCAGCGGGGCTGTCCGGCGGCGGAGCGCACTGCCCGTTCGGCCGCCGACACCGTAAAAGACATCGTCGGTATCAGCGATCGGCGTGAGACCCAGGAATGGCAGCAATTCGCGATAGAAAGCGACGCTTGGTTTTAAATCGCCCGCCGTCAGCGAGACATGAGCGATACCATTAATTTCCATGGCAGGCTCCTCGAACGGGCTATCTTTTTTCATTTCGCCGAAGGCTAAGACACGCGAGCCCGAATTGACATGGGCCGATACCGCATCGCTGTCGCGCAGCGGGCAAGCCGACCGCGAGTCTGATCCGTCAGGATTGAAGTACGGATGCTCCCGGCTCCGCGGAACACGATGCGATGGAAAAATCCGATACACGAATCCTGCGGCCGATGAAACGCAGCCGGCCACTGCACAACCAGGCCAAACCGGTGGCGAGCTTCCCAGCGCGGCCATGAAGGGTTGGGACGCGGGAAAGATCGCGGGCCGGTTTCGCTGTGGCGCCGGCACGGGCGCGATCGTCACAGTGGAATGGGCGACGCGTGCCCACGGGACTGGACAGGCACCTCCGCGACCGGATCAGGTCCCGGAACGCGTAACTGCCCCGGATGCGAGGCGACACGGCATGTCGCCTCCCATCCGGGGCCGGAAACAGTGTGCTTCTATTCCGGCGTCGATCAGGCGCTGATCGACAGCGACGACGTCGCGGAAGCCGACAATGCGCTGGCCTGACGCTGGATCAGCTGCTCGACGAAATTATACGACGAGGACGCCGATGCGGCGGCCGCGCTCTTCGGCGCCGATGTCATCGACACCTTGGAGCCGTCGGCATAGGTCATCGAGGTGGTGGTGGTGCCGTCGCTATTGGTGGTCGAAGTCGAGGAGGCGCCTTTCAGTGCCTGCAGCAGCGGATCGCTACTGGCACCATCCGCCGATGTGGTGCTGGAATCCGCTGTCTTCGGCGCGTGATGATGCTGGCCGCCGGCGCCCTTCAGCGCAGAGCTGAGTTCGCTCTGGGTGACCGAGCCGTCGCCGTTCTTGTCGAGCTTGGCGAACACCGCATCGGCATTGGCGGTGTTGGTACCGCCGGCACCGAGCTTGCTCTCGAATTCCGACTTGCTGATGCCGCCGCTGCCGTCGCTGTCAAGCTGCGCGAACAGGTCCTTCAGCGCGCTGGACTGGCTCGATGACGCCGAGGTCGACGCGGATGTCGTGCTGGCGCTGGAGGCGTCGCTCTGCGCCGCGAGCACCGCGCTCATGGTGTTGGCCGACAGCGCGCCCGAGGTGCTCGAGCTGCTGTTGATGATCGGCAGCGCCGGGGTGGCGGTGGCCGTCGTCGCCGCGGTGGCAAAGGGCGACGACCCGGTCTGCGTCACGCCGGTGGTGGTTTTCGACTTCGCCTTCGACGCGGTCAACGCCTGAAGCGCATCGATCGCGGTCGTGGCGGCGGCGAGTGCTGGCAACATCGCAAAGCTCCTGATCAAGCCGCATCCGCGGCGCAATTCCCTGAGCAATAGTCAGCAAGCCACGTGCCAGCGAAAAACCCTTATAGAACAATGCCCGCGCAGTCGGGCGACGCCCCCCTGTCCCGGCAGATCATGCCGTGACGGCAGAATCTGCCGGGACCGAACTGCCGCACGGCACGCCCGCCCGAGCGTTGCCGCTGCCCGGCGGCCATGATACCGCAGGCCTCCCTTCGCCGTCAGGAACGCCCGATGTCCGCTTTCACGCCCCGCCCCCTCATCATCGCGCCGTCGATCCTGGCCGCGGACTTTTCCCGGCTCGGCGAAGAGGTCCGCGCGGTCGACGCGGCCGGCGCCGACTGGCTGCATCTCGACGTCATGGACGGCCATTTCGTGCCGAACATTTCCTACGGCCCCGACGTCATCAAGGCGATGCGCCCGCACAGCAACAAGCTCTTCGATGCCCATCTGATGATCGCGCCCTGCGACGCCTATCTCGAAGCCTTCGCCAAGGCCGGCTGCGACCACATCACCGTGCACGCCGAGGCAGGTCCCCATCTGCACCGCTCGCTGCAGGCGATCCGCGCGCTCGGCAAGAAGGCCGGCGTCTCGCTCAACCCCGGCACACCGCTCACCGCGATCGAATATGTCATCGACATGGTCGATCTGATCCTGGTGATGTCGGTCAATCCCGGTTTTGGCGGCCAGGCGTTTATCCCATCGGCGCTCGGCAAAATCTCGGATCTGCGCGCCATGACCGCGGGCCGGCCGATCGACATCGAGGTCGATGGCGGGGTGTCGGCCGCGGTGTCGGGCCAGTTGGCCGCTGCCGGCGCCAACGCGTTCGTCGCGGGCTCGGCGGTGTTCAAGGGCGGCACGACGGAGAGCTACAAGGCGAATATCGACGGGATACGGGCGGCGGCGCTGCATGCGCGCGGAGAGATGGTGTGAGGTTCACACCTCTTCGTGATGCAGCGGCGCTGGGCCACGGGTCGGAGGAGATCATTCAAACGGTCCAGTCCATCGAAGCCAGCCATTTCTACAAGTCGATGCAGTCGGTGCTGCGCAACGCGGCGCGAAGCGTCGTAGTGCGCTGCTGATCCGGGGCCCCGGTTCTCTTTAGTAAGAAACCGGGATCCCGGATCTGCGCAGCGGCATGAGAATGCCGCAGCGCGTCCGGGAAACGTGCTCGCGTCCGCCGCGCAAGTGCTGCGACGAACTAAGGCTACTCCCCCGCCCGCTGCGGCCGCACCACTGTGACGCTGCAGCGCGCTTCGGCCGCGACCTTCGCCGATACGCTGCCCAGCAATTGCCGGCGTAGCGATTGCTGGCGCGCGCCGATGATGATGTGATCGACCCGGTTGACCTCGGCGAATTCCAGCACCGCGGCGGCCGGATCGATCGCCTCGATCACGTGGCTGGTCAACCGCGCCTCCTCGAGCCCGAGCCGTGAGGCCCAGTGCCGCAGCTGCACCAGGCGGTCGACATGCTTGTTGTTGTCGTGCTCATCCAGCGTACGGTCGATGGTCAGGCGGCCGAGCTTCAGCACGTTGACACAGGCGAGGCGCGCTGCCGGCAGCGTCGACAGCAACCGCGCGGTCGCCACCCGCAGCGCCTCGTTGAGCTCGGCCGCGCTTTCGCCGACATCCAGCGCCACCATCACGATCGGCGCCGCGGCCAGGTTGCCCGCGGCGTCGGTGCGGGGCTGCGGCAGGCCGGCGCCGCGGTTGAAGCGGCGGTGCCACACCGTGCGCCACGGATCGCGCGTCAGCTTGTCGGCGCGCGCGGTGAGCGTGACCTCAAAGGGATGGCCGAGGTCAAAAGCGAGTTGCGCCGCGGTTGGATAGCGCTGCGCCGGCTCGATCTCCAGGCAGCGCAGCACGATTTCCTGCAGCCACGGCGGATAATCGGCGCGCAGCTTGCGTGGCGGATGGACGTCACGCCACAGCCGGCGACGCATGCCGCGCAACGTCTCGGTCTCGCCGAGCGGCCGCTCGCCGGTGGTGAAGAAGTACAACAGCGCGCCAAACGAAAACAGGTCGCTGCGCGGGTCGTCGCGGACGCAGAGCAGGCGCTCCGGCGCCATATAGGGCGCGGTGCCGAACGGCAGCCGGAATTCTTCCTGCAGCAGATCGGGCAGTTGCGCGTGGTGCGACAGGCCGTAATCGATCAGCACCGCTTCGCCACTGTCGCGAAACATCACGCTGCTCGGCTTGATGTCGTGATGGATGACGTGCTGCGCATGCAAGTCGGCCAGTGCCACGGCGACCTTACAGGCAATGGCCACCGCCTCGTCATAGGGCAGCGGCAGTTCCGGCAGCCGCTGGTACAGCGTCTGGCCGGGAATCTGCTCGATCACCACATAAGGCTGCGTGGCAAAATCACCGGTGGCAAAGCAGGCCGGCACGTGCGGGCCGGACAGTCGCGGCACGATCATCTGCTCCATCTCGAAGCTGACGATCGCAGCTGGATCGTCGCCCTCACTGATGCGCGGAATCTTCATCAGCAGCGGGCCGGCGAGATCTGGGCGGCTGACCTGCCACAACGTCGCCATGCCGCCGCGATGCACCCGCTCGCCGATGGTGAAGCCATCGATCACCGAGCCCGGCTGCAAGGCGTGCCGCGCCATCGTCAGCGGCCCATCGCCAGGCGATCAGCCAGCCATGGCGGCAGGCCGTTGGCGCGGATCCGCTCGGCCGCCGCCTCGACATCATAGGGCACGCGGCAATAGCTGATCGCCCGTTGCTCGGTATCGTAGATCGCAAACGCCGCCGCCGGGTTGCCGTCGCGCGGCTGCCCGACCGAGCCCAGCACCGCCAGCCAGTGCCGGCCCGGCAACAGTGGCACGGCGAGGTCGGCGGCCGGGACGAAGCGCGTCATCTTGGCCGCGGCGGACATCGAATACAGCGCCGGCTGGTGGATGTGGCCGCAGAAGCCGACCAGCGCCGGCGTCGCCTCGATGCTGCGCTCCGCATCGGCGCTGTCGCGGACGTAGCGCCAGCGCGCCGGCGCGCTCGCCTCGGCGTGCACGTACAGCCGGTCGTCGTCGGCCAGCGTCAAAGGCAGGCCGGCGAGAAAACGCCGTTGCGCGACGTCGAGCCGGCCGCGCGTCCATTGCATCGCCGCCTGCGCATCATCATTCATGCTCTCCGCCGGCGTCCCCACCGCATGGTCGTGATTGCCCTGCACCGCCAGCGCGCCGCCTTCCACCAGTTCCATCACGGTATCAACCACCCATTCCGGATCGGCGCCGTAGCCGACGAAATCGCCCAGCAGCACCATGCGCTCCACGCCGCGCGCACGCGCCGCCGCGAGGCAGGCGCTGAACGCCTGCCGGTTGCCATGGATATCCGCAAGGATCGCCAGCTTCACGTTGCCTCCCTCGTTTCGGCTATCCTGCCAGCCCGCCCCGGCCGTCGGCTTGACCGACATCAAAACCAGTGACGGGCTGCTGCGGTTCGACAACGGCTATCATCGCGCCACGCTCTTGACTATCGCACCACCCGCAACACTGACAGACAAGTCGAATTCCTCCATATTTTGATTGCGCCATGAATCGATCATCTTATGAAGTCCGGACGGATCATTCTCTGGAACATGCAGCCTGGCAAAATACCGGCATATGACGCTGCTGCATCGGTCACTCATCCTCGTCAAGGTCCGCGCCCATGGGATGGGTGATCCTGAGCGCATCGTCAGTATTTCCGGGCGCGCGAGGATCGACGGTGGAACGCTTCGCTGTGCAGACCCCGCGACTATTTCGGTTCACTACGACACCTTGAGACCAAGCCTGACGACATTTTCGTTGCGCCAACATTGGATGAGCCCGCCGAGACCGACCGGGTCCAGATCGAATTGTTGGCGAATCCTGGCAACGACTGGCCGATAAGAGGCCAACCGGCTCTCCTCGTGATTCGCCAGGATGCTTTCGACATACGATAGCGCCGTCTCGCAGCCCCGCATGTCACCTGTCAGATAATCGGCCAACGCAAAATCGAGCTGGACCGGCACTGTCCCGTTCGGGCGCATGAAGTCAAAATAATCCAGGAAGGAAGCAACTGTCTGAATGCCTTCGAACTCGCTTACGAACGGCATTATCTGCTCCAGCACAACGGCGGCCGAGTACCGATCGTCGCGCGGATCGGTTATCGTCCAATAAGTCTGCGGATGCCTTATCAAGCCACCATAGCGTCCACCAAAATCAAAGGACAGCTGATCATGCGGTCGCCACAGAGGCATCACGCATCGGCGCAGATCGTTGTGGTTCTTCCGGCCGCTGGTGAAAAGCCGGAATCCACGCAGGAACATATCCGTTTTCCCGACAGCAAGGAAATCACCATACAGGACTGAGCCGGGAAGCTGCTTCTGGATAATGCTGAAAACGCGGGCCGAGCGTCGCATG
>JACMOT010000231.1 GCA_014377915.1 Tardiphaga sp. | reverse complement strand
TTGATATCATAACCTATCTTGACCCGCCATCGAACGATGGAAGAGCTTTTATCCGCGGTTGATGTGCCCAGGGCAGGAACAGAACTCCATCATCACAGGATGGAGCAGAACGTCTCGAAACGCCGTCAAATGACTCAGGCCGAAATCGACGCCCCCGGAAACCGGGTCAGAATTTCAATCTTGAAGCATTATCAAATTACTCGGTGGTATAGAGAGCGAAATTCGGAATTCGGGGGACTGACACCGCGCCAATATTTTGCCGACAAGCCGCCCGAAGAACACGCCCGCATTGGACGGAAGGCGCTGATCATGATCGAGGTCTTGAAACCATGACCGTCACAGATCTTTCAAGCCGCTCTGTACCAGAGCTCGTCGAGCAGTTTCGTCGTCTGGCGCTGGCGAAAGGCGAGGCCAGCGACAATGGCCAGACGGCAAGGTTCAACCGGCTTTACGGTCGTCTCGACGCCGTGCAGCAGGAGCTGCGGGCGCGGGCGGGCGATCAACGCCGGGCGCTCGTCGAACTATATGGTCATGCCAAACCGCAGGTCCGGTTCGACGCGGCGATAGCGACGCTGGTGGTGGTGCCCGATCGGGCGCGGGCCGCGCTGCGGATGATCATCGACCGCGCCGAGTTTCCGCAGGCGGCCAATGCGCGCCTTACGCTGGACAATCTTCGTGAGGGTGGATTTGTGCCGCGATGATCGCTTCCACGCAGTCGGCTGCTGTGGCGCGGATGCTTCCGCTTTGGCGGTTCGCTGTCGTGAGTTATTTGATAATACAGGCCAGCGACGGAGACCAGCGGGCGCCAGAATCCGTCCGAAGAACACGCCGCATTGGACGGAAGGCGCTGATCATGATCGAGGTCTTGAAACCATGACGGTCACAGATCTTTCAAGCCGCTCTGTATCAGAACTCGTCGAGCAGTTTCGCATTCTGGCGCTGGCAAAGAACGAGGCTCTCGAAACGGATCAGGACGCCAGGTACAAGCGGCTGTACTGGAAGCTCGACGCCGTGCAGCAGGAACTGCGGGCGCGGGCAGGCGATCAGCGCCGGGCGCTTGCCGAACTTTACGACCATCCCAATCCGCAGGTCCGGCTCGACGCCGCGATGGCGACATTGGTGGTGTTGCCTGACCGGGCGCGGGCCGCGCCGCGGATGATCATCGATCGCGACGAGTTTCCGCAGGTCGCCGATGCGGGATTTACACTGGACGATCTCGATGAGGGGCGTTTCGTGCCAAAATGAGCGCGCCAAAAGGCGCTGCCGTCGCCCGCGGACACCGCGTCCGGCGTGACCATTGGCCTCTCCGCATGTCAGCCCCGCCTGCGCGGGGACGACGCGTGGTGACCGTTGTGCGCGACAGTGGATCGTAGGGTGGGCAAAGCATCGACCGCGCGAAGCGCGGCGATCTGTGCCCACGGGCCTGACACGTGTCGGCAATGGGGGGCACGGCGCAACAGCGCCTTTGCCCACCCTACCGCTACGGCGCCTGCGCGCGGCCTATCGCGGCTCGCTCGGCCGGTCGCGCTCGTGGCTTTCCGCCTCGGCGGCGGCGCAGGCGTCGATGCCGCGGCATTTGCTGTTGTAGACCCAGGTGCCGGCGGCGATCGCGCCGATCAGCACGACGGCCAGCAGCCACAGCCATCGGCGATCGAGGGTTTTCATTCGGTTCCAGTCCTTGCCGGTTCGTCGTCGTGCGTTGGTTGATAATACACGCCAGCGATGGAAACCAGCGGCCGTCGGAAGCCTCAGGCGTCCGCGCGGGGCAGGCTGCGCAGTGCTCGCTCGGCTGCTTCCGCCGCCGGGTCGGACCGCTGGCCTTGCCGCGATCCGAAGCGCCGTGCCGGCGGTTCTGTCGCCAAGGCGACGCGGTTCAACCCGGCACTGGAAAAGCCGGCGCGGACCCGGTAAGAACCGGCGATGCAAACCTGTTGTCCGAAATGTTCCACCATCGTGAAATCGTCCGACGGCCACTGGGAGCTGATCAATCCGGCCTGTCCCGATCTGGTCGGGACGCCGTGGAACGGGCAGCCGGAATTCTGTCCGTTACTGTCCGAAGTGGTGCGGCCGGAGGTCGAATTGCCGGGCGTGGCGCAGGCCGCGGCGGTGCAGGCGGCGATCGACCTCGTCAAGGTGTCGTTCCTGAAATAACCCGGCGCGGCGCGGGGTGGCCGATCAGAACACCACGCCGATTTGAACGCCGCGGTTCCAGACCACGCGGCATTTCTTGCGCACCCGGCCGTACAGCAATTCGAAGCGCGGCGGCAGCGCGGGCCGCCCCGCCACTTCGAGGCAGGCGCCGCCCGCCGAATAATCCACCACCCGGCAGGGAATCACCGGCTGCTTCGGATCGGCGATGATGCTGGCGGCGCGGCTTTGCTGGCCGCTGGGGGGCACCCTCGGATACAGCCTCGGATTGGACATGATGCGAACCCTGTCAAGGCGCGGGCGGGCCGCCGGCCAGCGGGCGCGGCGGCCGCGGCGACACTGCTAGAACACCACGCCGACGCGCGTGCCACGGGTCCAGACCCGGCGGCAGGCCTTGTGCTCGGCGCCGTACAGCAATTCGAAATGTTCCGGCAACGCGGCGTCGCCATGGACTTCGAGGCAGGCGCCGCCGGTGGAATAATCCACCACGGCGCAGACGATCGGCGCCACCGCCGGATCGGAAATGATGGTGGCCAGTTTCGGCTGCGGCGGAACCGGCATGATACGGTCGTGAAGGCGGGGAGTGGGCATCGGGCACCTGAATAGGATGGAGTGAAATGGGGCAGCGGCAATGACCCTTGTGTAGTGGTAAAATGTTGCATGTCGGTAAAAGGGCATGGCTAACAACTTGCAGCGACGGTCGCGAGCATTTGACGCAAATGTAGTTGCCATGATTGGATAGTTACGTCGGTTATCCGACGCAGCGGCGCCGGTGCGGTTTGATATCATGGCTCGCACGGCGCTCGACGATCGCGCGGGACGCCGCGCACTGCTGCCGGATCATCATCGATTGAACTGGATCGGCCTTGCCCCGGCTCTGCGAAGCAGCCCGCCGATGCCGCGATCACCCCGCGGATGCGTTCGTCCGACTGAACTCCCTGCATGTGTCATGAGCCCAGCGGCGCGCTTCGGTGCGCCGTTGGCATTTCAGATCCCTGCTATCAAACCGATGGACCACGTCGCATGTCGCTACGTGACGATGCCTGGCTGCGTCATTATCGAAAAAACCGCTGCCGAAAGATGGGGACTGAGCCGGAGCAGGATCAACGATCTGTCCAATCTTGTCGGCATTCCAAGATTGAAGCACTATCAAATTACCGGATGGTACATGATGCCAAACTCTGATCTTGGCGGACTCTCGCCGCGAGAATATCTGAGCGACAAGAGCGAAGATGAACGGAGACGCTGCGGGCTGGATGCGTTGATCCTCTTTAAGGTGTTGAAGCCATGAAACGGATCCCTTTGACCGAAATGTCGGTGCCGGATCTCGTGCTGCTATTAGCGAAGATCACGGTGGCCCAGGATGAAGCGCTGCTGGGCGGGCAGCATGCCAAGTTCAATCGTCTTTTCACGCGGATGATGGAGGTTTCCAACGAACTCAAAAACCGCGATGACGATCAGCGCCGGCAGCTCGTGAGGTTGTTTTCGTTTCCCAACATGCAGGTGCGTCTGCAGGCGGCCAAGCTGACGCTGGCCGTCGCTCCCGCCGAGGCGCGCGCGCAATTGCAGGCGATTGCCGATTCGCAATGGTTTCCGCAGGCTGGTGATGCCGGCATGTCACTGGTTTTTCTTGAACGCGGCATTTCGAGGCCGGATTGAACGTCTGGGTGGGCTGGACCCACGCTGACATCCTTGTTGCTTTTCTTCGCGCTAAGTCGCTTGAGGCACGGAAGAAAGCAGGCCTGCAAGCATTGATCCTATTTGAGGTGCTAAAGCCATGAAGCGAACGACGCTCACGGACTTGTCCACCGCGGATCTTGTAAGGCTGTTCGCGAAGATCGTCGTTGCCCAGGACGAGGCCGATCTCGGTGGAGAACTCGCGAAGTTCAAGCGACTGTTTTTCCGGATGAAGGACGTTGCCAACGAGTTGAGGAGCAGGGACGGCGATCAGCGCGTAGAACTGTTGAGCCTGTTCAGCCATCCCAACATGCAGGTGCGTCTGCAGGCGGCCAAGCAGACGCTGGTCGTCGCTCCCCGCGAGGCGCGCGCGCAATTGCAGGCGATCGCCGATTCGCAATGGTTTCCGCAGGCTGGCGATGCCGGCATGTCGCTGTGGAATCTGGAGCGCGGGGTTTTCAAACCGGATTGAGCGTCACAGCCTCGCGCCCCAGGCCTTCGCGGTCTTGACGACCCAGTCGCGGTACAGCGTCAGCGGCGTGATGCCGGTGAGGCCGCCGCAGCCGGCGGCGTTACCGGCGGCGGTCGACCACGACACCACACCGACCACAGTGGCGCGGCCGCCCTGCATCTGAAACGCCGGCGCGCCGGAATCGCCGGTGCAGGCGCCGAGCCCGGCGCGGGCAT
>JACMOT010000230.1 GCA_014377915.1 Tardiphaga sp. | reverse complement strand
GTCTGACGGGATTGGGTCGGATGGGTGCAAGCATGGTTCGGCGCCTGTCTAAAAGAGGCCATGGCTGTATCGTCTACGATGTACTTGCGTCAAAAATAGCCAGTTTGAGTCAAGACGGCGTGATGGGCGCATCGTCCTTGCCCGACATGGTTGCGCAGCTTGCCAAACCCCGAGCGATTTGGTTGATGGTTCCTGCCGCGGCGGTGGACCAGACACTGGACGAGCTGGCGCCCCTACTTGTGGCGGGCGACATCGTCATTGACGGCGGCAATTCGTATTATCGCGACGACATCCGGCGTGGTGCGGACTTGCAAGCCAGCGGCATTCACTATCTGGATGTCGGGACCAGCGGTGGCGTTGCCGGGCTGGAGCGCGGCTACTGCCTCATGATCGGCGGCGAACCCGCCGTCGTTGAGCATCTGCGACCAATCTTTTCGGCGCTCGCTCCGGGCATCGGGTTGGTCGCGCGGACTCCTGGTAGAAACGCCGCGCCGGGTGACGCCGAACAAGGCTTCCTGCACTGCGGCCCGCACGGCGCCGGTCATTTCGTCAAGATGGTGCACAACGGGATCGAATATGGGGTGATGGCGGCGTACGCCGAGGGCTTGAGCATTCTTCGAAATGCCAACGTCGGCAAGCGAGCCCGCGAGCACGATGCCGAGACCACACCGCTGCGCAATCCCGAGTTCTATCAATACGAAATGAACCTGGCCGAGATCACCGAAGTCTGGCGTCGCGGCAGCGTGATCAGCTCCTGGTTGCTGGATCTGACCGCCTCGGCCCTGCAGAAGGACCCCGACCTCGAGTCATACAGCGGCCGCGTTTCCGACTCCGGCGAAGGCCGCTGGACCATCCAGGCCGGCATCGACGAAGCAGTGCCGATGCCCGTTCTCAGCGCCGCGCTGTACGAACGCTTCATGTCGCGCGGCGAGGCCGACTTTTCCAATAAGCTCCTGTCCGCGATGCGGCACGGATTCGGCGGCCACGTTGAGAAGCCCGTCGCATGACCGCGCCGCAAGACGTCGTGTTCCTGCTCGACGTGGACAACACGCTGCTCGACAACGACCGGATCATCGCCGACCTGCGACTCCACCTTGTGCGTGAATTCGGCGCTGCCAGTGCCAGTCGCTACTGGGTGATCTTCGAGCATCTGCGCAGCGAATTAGGCTACGCCGATTACCTCGGTGCGCTGCAGCGCTACCGGTCCGACGCCGAGTTCGAACGCAGCGACGATCTCCGCTTGCTGCAGATGTCGACATTTCTTGTTGACTATCCGTTCGCTGAGCGTCTCTATCCGCGCGCCCTCGACGTCATCCGGCGCTTGGGCGTCTACGGTCGCACGGTGATTCTTTCAGACGGCGACGTCGTTTTTCAACCCCGCAAGATCCAGCGCTCGGGTCTCTGGGATAGCGTTTCCGGCCGGGTGCTCATCTATATCCACAAGGAGCAGATGCTCGAGTCGGTGCAGCTTAAATACCCCGCGCGGCACTACGTGATGGTCGACGATAAGCTCCGCGTTCTGGCGGCCATGAAAAACGTCATGCAGGACCGGCTGACAACCATCTCCCCGCGGCAGGGCCATTACGCACTGGACCCGGCCAACGTTGCCGCCTATCCGGCCCCCGATCTCAGCGTCGAGCGCATCGGTGATCTGGCCGATATCGACATGCGCGCCTTGCTAGGACGCAAAAGTGCAGCCCCGGCACTCCAGGAGAAGTCATGAACCCCAACACCCGAAAGCTCCACGACCTGGGTCAGCGTATCTGGCTCGACAACATCACCCGGCAGTTGATGGGGAGCGGAACGCTGGCCCACTACATCTCGGAGCTGTTGGTGACCGGGTTGACCTCGAATCCGACGATCTTCGAGCAGGCGATCGGCAGCTCCGCCTCCTACGATGAGGCGATCCAAAAGGCGGCGGCCCAAGGTCTGTCGGACGAGGACCTCTTCTTCGAACTGGCTCTGCAAGATCTGACGCAGGCCGCGGATCTGTTCCGACCGATTTTTGATTCAACCAATGGCGCCGACGGCTGGGTCTCGCTCGAAGTCTCACCGCTGCTCGCAAACGACACCCTCAACACCATCAAGGCTGCCGCGCAATTGCATGCACGAGCCGCGCGTCCGAACCTCTTCATCAAGATCCCTGGCACGCACGAAGGCATTCCGGCGATGGAGCAGTCGATCTCCGACGGTGTGCCGATCAACGTGACGCTGCTGTTCTCGCACGAGCACTACGTCGCTGCAGCCGAGGCCTACC
>JACMOT010000020.1 GCA_014377915.1 Tardiphaga sp. | reverse complement strand
TTCCCGCATGCGGGAAGAGCGACGGCTTGCAAATTACCTTGTGTCCGCACAAGCTACCGTCGCCTACCAAGATGCGGGCGGTCGCGCCTGCTACGCTTGGCTCCGACAGGTGCTGTCAGTGATTGATCCGGACTTTTGCCCTCGCCGCGCGACGATCGCAGATCGGGCTTGGGGTGGCTGATTCAGCGAAATCCGCCTCCAGGCTCTCGTTCTGGCGCAATGACCTGTTCGGCGGCGCGCTGGCCAGCGTGCTGACCATTGCCTTCGGACTATCCTATTCGGTTCTGATCTTCGCCGGGCCGCTATTGCCCTTGCTGCCCTTCGGCGTTGCCGCGACCTTCATTTCCGCCGCGATCGCCGGGGCGATCGTGGCGATCGGCAGTTCGTTTCCGTTCGCCGTTGCCGGTCCCGACAGCTCGACCGCCGCGGTGACCGCTATCCTGGCCGCGACGCTGGTCGAACATCTGCTCGCCGCCGACCCCCATGCGGCGTTGCTCGGCCCGGTGCTCGTCACCTTGTCGGCCGCGGCGATCATCACCGGCGCCGTATTGTATGGGCTCGGCATCTCGCGGATGGGGCGTGCGATCCGCTACGTGCCCTATCCGGTAATCGGCGGATTCCTCGGCGCGACGGCCTGGCTGATTGTGTCGGGTGGCGTCCAGGTGGTCACCGGCCAGAGACTGCGGCTCGCCTCGCTCATGACGCTTCCCGACACCGCGACATGCACCCAGTTGCTGGCCGCCGGCGCCCTTGCGCTGACCATCTATCTGACCTGGCACCGCTCGCGCAATCCGCTGGCCTTGCCGGCCATCCTGGTCGCTGGCGTGGTCGCGGCTCATGTCGGATTTCTGATCGCCGGGATGACGGTCGCCGAGGCGCAGGCGATGGGCTGGACTTTCGCCTCGCCGCCGCGCGCCAGCCTGACCTTGCCGTGGACACTCATCGACGTCCGGCACTACCCCTGGCAGGCACTTCCGGCTATCGCCGGCAACCTGATGGCGGTGGCGTTCGTCTCAGCCATCAGCACGCTGTTCAATACTACCGGCATCGAGGTGGCGACCTATCGTGAAGCCGACCTCGAACGCGAATTGAAGACCGCCGGCGCCGCCAACATGCTGGCTGGCGCGCTTGGCGGTTATGCCAGTTGCATCTCCATCAGCCGCTCGCTGCTCAACATCAGCGGCGGCGGCACCGGCCGCGTGTCCGGCCTGACCGTGGCCGCGGTCGCCACGCTGATGCTGGTGGTCGACCCGGCATTGCTCGGCTATATGCCGAAATTCGTGCTCGGCGGGCTGCTGATCTATCTCGGGGCCGAACAGTTGCACCGCTGGGTCATCGACTCGCGGCGCCGGCTGTCGTTGCTGGATTACCTGTCGCTGCTGGCGATCATCCTCATCATCGTGAAATGGGGGTTTGTCGCCGGCGTGCTGATCGGCGTGATCATCGGCTGCGCCACCTTTGCGCTCAGCGTATCAAAGGTCAGCTCGATCAAGTTCGGCTTCGACGGCTCGGAATATCGCAGTTCGCTGGACCGTTCGCTCGACGATCAGCGCGCGCTCAACGCCCATGGCAGCGAAATCCAGGGTCTCAATCTGCAGAGCTATCTGTTTTTTGGCTCGGCCAACCGACTGTACCAGCACGTCAAGGCGCTGCTGGTGCGCCACCCCGCGTGCCGCTATCTGGTATTCGATTTTAATCAGGTCACCGGCATCGATTCTTCAGCCGCGCACAGTTTCATGCAGATCAAGCGCATCGCGCTGCAGCGCGGCCTGCGTATCGTGCTGGTCAACCTGCGGCCGGCGGCCGAGCGCAACCTGCGCACCGGCCTGTTCATCGATGACCAGGTCAGCATCATCGGCGAACTCGATCACGCACTGGAATGGTGCGAGAACGAGGTGATCGCCCGGCATCGCGGACTTGAGCAGGAGGAAGACGGGCTGCGCGAATGGTTCATCAAGATGCTGCGAACCTCGGAAGACGCCGAGCAGTTGGTGCGCCGCTGCGAGCGCGTCGAGGTGGCGGCCGGTGACATCGTGGTCCGGGCCGGCGACGCCGCGGATTCCATGCACTTTATTCTGGATGGCCGACTCGGCATCATGGTCCCGGCCGGCGACGGCCGGCTGACAAGGGTGCGCAGCCTCGGTCGCTATACGACGGTGGGCGAGATGGGGTTGGTAGCGCAGGCGCCGCGCAGCGCCACCATCCAGGCCGAGGTTGCCAGCGTCCTCTATCAGCTGCGCGTCGCGGCCTTCGACGATATCAAGGCCCATCATCCGGTACTGAGCCAGAAGCTGCTGACCTATTTCATCACCGTGATGGCGGAACGCCTCGCCTTCGCCAGCCGGACCATCGCGGTGCTGCGGAGGTAGCGTCTGCTTCCCGCTCCCGCAAGGGAGAGGGAAGCAAGCAAGAGACTGCCTCGATCAGATCCCCGACATCATGATGTATTTGATCTCGACATATTCCTCGATGCCATGATGCGAGCCTTCGCGGCCAAGGCCGGATTCCTTGACGCCGCCGAACGGGGCGACCTCGGTCGTGATCAGCCCGGTGTTGACGCCGACCATGCCGGATTCCAGAGCTTCGGCGACGCGCCAGACGCGGCCGAGATCGCGCGAATAGAAGTACGACGCCAGCCCGAACGGCGAGGCGTTGCACAGCGCGATGACGTCAGCCTCGTCCTTGAAGCGGAACACCGGCGCCAGCGGACCAAAAGTTTCTTCCTGCGAGACCAGCGCATCCGGCTTCACATTCGCCAGTACCGTCGGTTCGAAGAAGGTGCCACCGAGCGCATGGCGCTTGCCGCCGGTGACGATGGTGGCGCCACCCTTCACCGCATCGGCGATGTGGCGCTCGACCTTCTCGACCGCCTTGAGATTGATGAGCGGCCCCTGGGTGATGCCGGCCTCGGTACCGTCGCCGATCTTCAGCGCCGCCACCTTCTTCGCCAGTTTTTCGACGAACGCATCATAGATGCCGTCCTGGGCGTAGAGCCGGTTGGCGCAGACGCAGGTCTGGCCCATATTGCGATATTTCGACACCATCGCGCCGTCGACAGCGGCATCGATATCGGCATCGTCGAACACGATGAACGGCGCATTGCCGCCAAGCTCCAGCCCTAGCCGTTTCACGCCGACCGCGGCCTGCTTGTAGATAATCTTGCCGACCGCGGTGGAGCCGGTGAAGCCGACGAAGCGCACGGCCGGATGTTCGCACAGCACCAGGCCGATCTCGGAGGCATCGCCGGTGACGATGTTGAGCACCCCCTTCGGCACGCCGGCGCGCTCGGCCAGTTCGGCCAGCGCCAGCGCCGAGAACGGCGTCTCGTTGGCCGGCTTGATCACCACGGTGCAACCGGCAGCCAGCGCCGGCGAGACTTTTCGCGTGATCATCGAATTCGGGAAATTCCACGGCGTGATCGCGCCACAGACGCCGATCGGCTGCTTGATCGCCAGCAGCCGCGCATCCGCGCGCTGTGTCGGGATCGTCTCGCCATAGACCCGGCGGGCTTCCTCGGCGAAGAATTCAATATAGGCCGCGCCGATATCGACTTCGCCGAGCGCCTCGGCCAGCGGCTTGCCCTGTTCGGTGGTCAGGATCAGCGCCAGATCTTCGCGGTTGGCGATAATCAGTTCGAACCATTTGCGCAGGATGTTGGAGCGCTGCTTGGCGGTGAATTTGGCCCACAGCGGAAATGCACGCTGGGCGGCTTCCACCGCCAGCGTGGCTTCCCTGGTACCCATGTTCGGCACCCGGCCGAGCTCGACCTCGTTGACGGGATTGGTCACCGGGGTGGCGCCCGTTCCGGTCCAGGCGCCGTCGATATAGGCCTGCTCGCGCAACAGCGAGGGATCCTTCAGGCGGTCGCGCAGGGAGGGGGCGGAAGCTTGACGCGCAGCGGCGGCGGTCGGGGTCATGGGCGTTTTCCTCGGCAAGGGTCGCGAATTAAGATCGCCACCTTGTAGGGGAGTATAGGCCGGAATGCGCGGTCGCGCAGCGTATGGCAGCTATCGCCGGGCGGCGTTACGCCGCGCCGCGCAGATAGGTCTCGCGCCGGTCGATCATCCGCGCCGCCGCGATCCGGGCATTGGCGCGGGTTGTGGTCGCGAAGGTACGGTATTCCAGCTCCGGCAGCATCGCGCTGTCGCGCCGGCCAAACCACGAGATAAAGGATTTCGGCGGTGCCGAAATTTTCGCCAGCGCCTGCGCCAGATTGTCGGCGGCCGCGAAAGCGAACAGCGCGCCGGTCATGGCGTGGCGGACTTCAAATATTCCGGGTCCGATCGGCGCTTCGATCGTCTCGCCGCGGGACGCGCGGGGATAGTGCTTCCATTCGGTCCAGTTCGCGATCATCGTCCGTCTCCGCAACCCATGGCTGCATATTTTCATCAGTAACAGCGTCGCCGGCAGGCCCGAATGCCGACGAGTTTTAAACACCCCCACGCAGGAATCGTTCCGCCCGTTTGCCGCAGGCGCGAGGCGATTTGCGCATGGTTAAGTTCGAGGTGTGAGCGAGCCGTTTCGCAACAGCCGCGTTTCCAATCTCACCGGGGCCACGGGCGATGCCACCGCAATAGGTCGGAAATACGGCCCGTCAGGTTCAAGCGATCAGGACCTGTTGATGATCCCGCTTGCCGGCGCCGGCTGCGCGGCGGAACATCCGGCATCGACCCCCATGAGACGGAGCCCGCGATGCGAAACCAGATCGAACCGAAGCTGC
Organism: Tardiphaga sp.; assembly: GCA_014377915.1. The sequence goes on along the minus strand of JACMOT010000020.1, from coordinate 4,569 downwards.
GACAGGCCTGCGACAGCGGCGCGGTGCCCGGCGCGGTCGCCATGGTCGCGACCGGAACCGAGGTGATCTACCAGAGCGCGTTCGGTCGCCGCGATTTGTCGAAGCCCGATGCGATGACCACCGACAGCGTGTTCTGGCTGGCGTCGATGACCAAGGCGATCACCGCCGCCGCCGCGATGCAGCTGGTCGAGCAAGGCAAGCTCACGCTCGACGGGCCGATCGGCGCGGTGCTGCCCGACCTCGCCGCGATCCAGGTGCTGGAAGGCTTTGCCGCCGACGGCACCCCGAAGCTGCGGCCGGCGCGCAATCCGATCACGCTGCGCCACCTGCTCAGTCACACCGCCGGCTTCTGTTACGACATGTGGAATGGCGACATGGTGCGCTATCTGCGGACCACCGGCACGCCGGGTTTCCGCACCGGGCTCAAGGCGGCGCTGCAAGTACCGGTCATGAGCGATCCCGGCACGCGCTGGGAATATGGCACCAATCTCGATTTCGCCGGCAGGGCAGTGGAAGAAGCCAGCGGTATCCGGCTCGACACCTATATGCGCGATCATATTCTGGCGCCGCTCGGCATGGTGGATACCGCGTTCCGGATCGGCCCGTCGCAGCGGCAACGGCTGGTCGGCATGCACAGCCGCGGCACCGATGGCACGCTCACCCCGATCGCTTTCGAGATCGGACAGGACCCGGAATTCCACGCCGGCGGCGGCGGGCTGTACGGCACTGCTCCGGATTATATCAGGTTCACCCAGATGATCCTGAACAAGGGCAGCGGCAACGGCCATCAGGTGCTGCGACCCGAAACCGTCGCGACGATGGGACAGAACCACATCGGGGAATTGTCGATGACCAAGATGACCTCGGCCATTGCCACCGCCAGCAACGATGTCGACCTCTATCCGGGCATGGAGAAAAAATACGGCCTCAGCTTCATGATCAACACCGAGCGCAGCCCGGAGGGCCGCGGCGCCGGCAGCCTGGCCTGGGCCGGGCTCGCCAACACCTATTACTGGATCGATCCGGCGCGCGACATCACCGGCGTGATCCTGATGCAGGTGCTGCCGTTCGTCGATCCGGCCTGTATCGAGGTGTTTTCGGCATTCGAACGCGGGGTCTATGCGGCGCTGGATGAGTCATCGCGGGCGGCGTGAGGCGCTCCGCCGACAAGTGGCGCGTCGTGTTCCCCGGACGCGATGCGATACGCAGTATCGCTTCGCGAGCCGGGGTCCCGGTTTTCGCAGCGACCGGGATCCCGGCTCTGCGCAGCGGCATGAAGAATGCCGCGGCGCGTCCGGGACACAAATGCCTACACCGGCAATCCGTGCTGTTTCGCCAGATCCTTCAGCGACGCCTGCGGACGCGCGCCGATGTGCTGGATGACTTCGGCGGCGGCCAGCGCACCGAGCTTGCCGCAAGCGGTGTGATCGGCGGATCGCACCAGCCCGAACAGGAAGCCGGCGGCGAACAGATCACCGGCGCCGGTGGTGTCGACCAGCCTGTCGATCGGGAACGCCGGCACCGCGACCACATTATCCTTCGACGTCACGACGCAGCCCTTTTCGGAGCGGGTGACGACGCCGAGCTTGACGTCATGACGCAGCGCCGTCAGCGCGGCGTCGTAATCGGTCTCATACAGCGAGGTCAGTTCGGCCTCATTGGCGAAGATCAGGTCGACGGTGCCCGAGCGCATCAGTTCGAGAAATTCGCTGCGATAACGACCGACGCAAAAAGCGTCCGACAGCGTCAGCGCTACCTGGCGGCCGGCGCCATGCGCGATCGTCGAGGCCTTCACGAAAGCCTCCTTGGCGCTGGCGGGATCCCACAGATAACCCTCCAGATAGACGATGGCGGAGGCCGCCACCGCGTCGGCGTCGATGTCGGCCGGTGTCAGATCCTGCGCGGCGCCGAGATAGGTGTTCATGGTGCGCTCGCCATCCGGCGTCACCAGGATGTAGGAGCAGCCGGTGGCCGGGCCGCTCGCCGCGGGCACCGTGTCGAAGGCAACGCCGGCGGCGCGGATATCGTGGGTGTAGAACTCGCCGATCTTGTCGTTCTTGACCTTGCCGATATAGGCGGCGCGGGCGCCGAAGCCTGCGAGGCCGACAATGGTGTTGGCGGCCGAACCGCCGGACATTTCCGTCGCCGGTCCCATCGCCTGATAGATCGCCAGCGCGCGCGCCTCGTCGATCAGCGCCATGCCGCCCTTGCTCATCTCATGGGTGGCGAGAAACGTGTCGTCGGCCTGCACCAGCACGTCGAAAATCGCGTTGCCGATTCCGAGCACGTCGTATTTGGTTGAGGTCATCAAGAATATCCGGTTGCGGCAATTGCGGTGGGGCGGGAATTCCGGTCCAGTCTCGACGATGGGCCGGCACCATGAGGTGTCGCGGCCTATCATGATCGGACCTGCCCAAGCAATCGTCATTCCGGGGCGCGGGCGGCGCCAGCCGCGCGCGAACCCGGAATGACACCGTACTCGAGTATCCGATGATCCGCCCTCTCCTTACTGTCGCATCCGGCACGCTGGCATCAAGACTGCTCGGTTTCGCCCGCGATGCCATGGTGGCGGCGCTGCTCGGCGCCGGTCCGGTCGCCGATGCGTTCCTGGTCGCGTTCCAGCTGGTTAATGTGATCCGGCGGCTGCTCACCGAAGGCGCCCTGAACGCCGCGCTGATCCCGGCCTGGCTCAGGGTGCGCACCGGGCAAGGCCCGGCGGCCGCCTCGGCCTTCGCCGGTCGCGTGCTCGGCACCGTCAGCGGCGCGCTGATCGTGGTCACGCTGCTGATCGGCTTCGCGATGCCGGTGGTGATCGCGCGGCTGGCGCCGGGTTTTGTCGGCCGGGCGACGCTCGACCTCGCGGTCGACGACGCGCGGCTGATGCTGCCCTATCTCGCCTTTGCCGGCCCGGTCACGGTGATGATGGGGCTGCTCAATGCGCAACAGCGTTTTGCGCTGACCGCCTTCTCGCCACTGCTGTTCAACCTCGCGCTGATCGGCGTGATGATCGCGCTGCTGTGGCAGCCGCGAGACGCCGCGACCGCCGCGCTGGCGCTGGCCGCCACCGTCGGCGTAGCCGGATTGTTACAATTACTGATCCTGGTGCTTCGCCGCGACGGCGAGAATTTTGCCACGCCGCTGCGCATGTCGTTCGACGCGGAGATGCGCGGCTTCTTCCGCAAGGCGATTCCCGGCATGATCGCCAGTTCCGGGCCGCAGCTGCTGATCGTGGCCGGCGCCATCATCGCCTCCACTTCGCCGTCGGTCGTGTCGTGGCTGTACTTCGCCAACCGCCTGATCGAATTGCCGCTCGGCATTGTCGGTACCGCGATGGGCACCGTGCTGGTGCCGGAACTGACCCGCGCGGTACGCGCCGATGATCGCGCCGCCATCGTGCAGGCGGAATCACGCGGGCTCGAACTCGCCATCGGCCTCGCGCTGCCCGCCACGCTCGGGCTGATCATCCTCAGCCATCCGATCGTGCGCTTGCTGTTCGAACACGGCGCCTTCACCGCTGCCGACACCGTTGCCACCGCGCAGGCGCTGGCCTGGCTGGCGCTTGGCTTGCCGGCCCATGTGCTGGTGAAAGCGCTGTCGCCGGCGTTTTTCGCCCGCGACGACACGCTGACGCCGCTATGGGCGACGCTGGCGGGACTCGCGGTGGCGGTCGCCGCGGGCCCGGCGCTCGGCCGCTTCGGCGCCTCCGGCATCGCCGCTTCGATCGCGCTCGCGGCCTGGATCGGCGCGTTAATACTGGTCGTGCGCAACATCGCGATCTTCGGTTTTTCGCTCGACCACGACGCACGCCGTCGGCTGCCGCGCATCGTGGCGGCGGCGCTGGCGATGGGCTCGCTGCTCTGGCTGGAGGCGCGTTTCCTGCTGCCCCGGGCGGCACCGGCGCATGCTCTGGCGCAGGCCGCCTGGCTCGGGGTGATGATCGCCGGCGCGGCGCTCATTTACGCGGCGCTGCTGGCGCTGTCGGGCGTCGTCACCCCGGCCGATGCGATCCGGGCGGTCAGGCGGTCCCGCGCCGGCGACTTGCGCGCCTAGCCCCCGCATGGCAAGGGACGCGGCTGGCGCCGAGTCCACATCGGCGCGCATGTGGGAACAGAATAATGGCCATTACCGAACGGGTTTTTTCAGGCGTCCAGCCGACCGGCAATCTGCACCTCGGCAACTACCTTGGCGCCATCGTCAACTTCGTCAAACTGCAGCAGACGCATAATTGTCTTTATTGCGTCGTCGACATGCACGCCATCACCGTTCCCGTCACCGTCTGGGGCGGCCCCGACGAACTCCGCCGCAACACCCGCGAAGTCACCGCGGCCTTTATTGCCTCCGGCATCGATCCGAAGACGCAGATCATCTTCAACCAGAGCCAGGTTTCCGGCCACGCCGAACTGGCCTGGATCTTCAATTGCGTCGCCCGGCTCGGCTGGTTGAACCGCATGACCCAGTTCAAGGAAAAGGCCGGCAAGGACCGCGAGAACGCGTCGGTCGGTCTGTACGATTATCCGGTGCTGATGGCGGCGGATATCCTGCTGTACCGCGCCACCCATGTGCCGGTCG
>JACMOT010000229.1 GCA_014377915.1 Tardiphaga sp. | reverse complement strand
CAGATGGTCGAGCGGGATGCCCCCGGCGACCGCCCCACCGGCGAGCGCGGCGAGGCGCTTGCCCGCCACCTTGTCGAAGGCGAGGTCCGACGACGCCGAGCCGGAGCCGGTGAAGGCGATGCCGCGCAGTTCGCACATCGCCTGCAATTCGCCGTTCTCCGCGGTGCCGCCGTGCAGGCCGAGCAGCAGCACGCGGTTCTCCGCCTTGGCCTGATCGAGCGCCTGCGTCAGCCGGCCGAGGCTGGCCGAGCCCGGCTGAAAGGCTTCTTCGAAGGGGCGGCCGTGACCCAGCAGCGCGGACGGCTGTGTCGGATAGACCTGATCGTCGGCGTCCCAGAACCACAGTTCGGCATCGGGCAGCGCGCGGTGCAGCGCCTGCGCGGAGGCCACCGAGACCAGTCGCTCCTTGTTCAAGCCACCGAACAGGATGGTGATGCGCTTTGCTCTGTCCCACTCAACCATCGATTCACCCTCATTCGCCTCGTCGATGCCCATAGCATGGCGAGTCAGATATTGCTGATTTGCGCCGCCAGCGCGAGCCTTCCGCGACATCAGGAGACGTTCATGATCCGAGCCTGGCTCGACCTGCCGGCCATTGGCATTTTTGCCACGCTATTCGTGCTGTATTTCGGCGCTGCCTGGGCGCTGGCCGGGCTGATCTTCCGCTCGCCGGTGCGGCGCGGGGTATTGTCGCTGAACGGCGTGGTGGCGCCGTTCTTCTCGGCGGTGGCGATCCTGTTCGCGCTGTTGACCGGCTTTCTCGCCAACGACATCGGCGAACGCAACCGCCAGGCGCTGCGCGCGGTGCAGACCGAGGCCGGCGAATTGCGCAACATCTACACGCTGTCGGTGGCGTCGGTGACCGACATGCGCGAGATCCGCATGGCGCTGAAGGACTATGCCCGCAGCGCGGCGCAGGAAGAATGGCCGCAGATGATGGGCAACGGCAATGCCGCGGCCACCTCGACCGCCTATGACACGCTGCTGCGCGAGGTCAGCGATCCCACCATCACCCGCGATGCCAGCGCGGCGGTGCACAGCGCACTGCTCAACGCGGCGGTCCGTGTCGGCACCGCGCGTACCGACCGGCTCAGCCTGTCGTCCGACCAGACCAATGATTTGAAATGGATCTCGGTGCTGATCCTCGGCCTGATGACGCAGGTGGCGCTGGGCCTGGTGCATCTGGAAAAGCCTCGCGCGCTATTGGCCGCGCTGACCGTGTTCTCGACCGCCGCGGTGGTGGCGCTCGGCCTGATCGCGCTGCAGGAGCACCCCTTCCAGGGCAGCTTCCGCGTCTCGCCGCTGCCGCTGGAAAAGTTGTTGTCGCTGAGCGATGTGGTGGCGCCGGTGGAGCCGACGGCTACGCCGGCCGCGAAGTAGCGCGCTATATCCACAAGCTGTCATTCCGGGATGCAGCAGACGGCGTAGCCGGCTGATGCAGACCCGGAATCCCGAGATGTGCATCTTCCCATCTCGGGATTCCGGGTTCGCTCAAGCTGCGCTCTCGCGCCCCGGAATGACAGTTCTATTTCACGCCGATCCGCTTGATTTCCCAGTGCAGGTCGATTCCTGACTGCGCCAGCACCCTCGCCCGCACGGTATCGCCGAGCGTTTCGATATCCGCGGCGGTGGCGTCGCCGGTGTTGATCAGGAAGTTGCAGTGCATCTCCGAGACCTGCGCGCCACCCACCCGCAGGCCGCGGCAGCCGGCGGCATCGACCAGCTTCCAGGCGGAATGGCCGGGCGGATTCTTGAACGTCGAGCCGCCGGTCTTTTCGCGGATCGGCTGCGCGGTCTCGCGATGCGCCTGCACCTCGTCCATGCGCGCCCGGATCGCGGACGGCTCGGCGATACGTCCGCGAAAGGTCGCGGACGTGAAGATGACCTGCGGATCAACGCCGGAATTGCGATAGACGAACGCCATCGCGGCATTGTCGAAGACATGCTTCGCGCCATCGCGGCCGATGCCGGTGGCTTTGATCAGCACGTCTTTGGTCTCGCCGCCATTGGCGCCGGCATTCATCCGCAACGCGCCGCCGATCGTGCCGGGAATGCCGAAGTAGAATTCCAGCCCGCTGATATTAGCCGCCGCCGCGGCTTCCGCGACGCGCTTGTCGAGCGCGGCGGTGCCGGCGGTGATGCAATCGCCATTCGCGACCGTCGCACCGAAGCCGCGCGGGCTGAGCCGGATCACGACGCCCGGCACGCCGCCGTCGCGCACGATCAGGTTGGAGCCGACACCGATCATGGCAACGGGAATGTCGCGCGGCAAGTTCGAGAGGAAGTATGCGAGGTCATCTTCGTCCGCCGGCGTGAACAGGATTTGCGCGGGACCACCGACGCGAAACCACGTCAGCGGCGCGAGCGATTCATTCGCCAGCAAACGCCCGCGGAGTTCGGGCATGGCGGCTTTGAGGTCCGGAGTGAGGTCGGGGAAGGTCATTTTTGTGTCTGTATGCGAGCAAATGCCGCTTCTTCGCCTCGGGGCACGCGAGCAGTGCTCCCCTCCCCCCGCGCGAAGCGAAGCTTCGCTAGGCGGAGAGGGGCCGGGGGTGGGGGTGCCATGGGCGACGTCGCTTGTGGCCCCCCCTCTCCGACCCTCCCCCGCAAGGGGGGAGGGAGCGCAGCGGCGTGTGTGGCGATGTCAGCGATGAACATCGACGTTGCTACCCCAGCGCCTTCAATTCGCCCGGCAGCGCATAGGCCCATTGCGTGATATTGCCCGCACCCAGGCACACCACGGTGTCGCCGCTCTTCGCAACGCCCGCGACCAGCGCCGCCAGCCCCGCGCTGTCCTGCAGCGGGAACACTTCGCGGTGGCCGTGGGCGCGTAGCCCGAGCACGAAATGATCGCGGTCGATGCCGGCGATCGGCGCTTCGCCGGCCGGATAGACGTCGGCGACGATCACGGT
>JACMOT010000228.1 GCA_014377915.1 Tardiphaga sp. | reverse complement strand
TATCTCCATTATTGGTATACAGTATGCCAATTGTCAACGCGCTCTCTTGCGCAGCTTCCGGCTGCTGCCCCCAAAATGTCAGGAAAACTTACATATTCACGCGCGAGCCTGTACCGGTCGCGCGTGTTTCAGGCATAATGGGAGATCACTGGCATGCCAGCGCCGAAGCTGCCGGACGGCCCAGTTTCAACGGCAGGCGCCGATGCGCGCTTTTTGTGTGACTCACTGTCGCATTCATGCGGCGGATGGTCGCAAGCACTGCTTTGCGGAGACTGGTATAATATATTCCAGCATGCAAGCCAATCTTTTCGCCGGTTGCGAACGCGGCGTGACAACGCCGTGATGCCGCGGCGCAGCCGCCATTCGGGCGTCATTTTCGGCGCCCTTGAAAGTCGTGGCCAATGCCGCGGGCTTTTCTTCCCGACAGGCCGACATGAAAACGCCCGACCTTTCGGCCGGGCGTTCGCTCTTGCTCTTGCTTGTGGGGTGGGTGTTCAGGCCAGTGCCCTGGCCACCACGCTCTTGCGCCATGGCTTCAGTACCAGGATCGCCAGCAGCGAGGCCAGGATGTTGGCGCCGGCCGCGATCAGGAACACGGTGTCCCAGCTGCCCGATGATTGCTGCATGTAGTTCGCGGCGGGCACCAGCAGCGCCGCGGTGCCCTTTGCCGTGTACAGCAGTCCGGCATTGGTGGTGGCAAACTTGGAGCCGAAGGTGTCGGTACAGGTGGACGGGAATAGCGAGTAGATTTCGCCCCAGGCGAAAAACACGAAGCCCGACAGCAGCACGAACCACAGCGGATCGTGGCCCCACATATACAGCGCGTAGATGCCGATGCCTTCCATGCCGAAGGCGATAAACATCGTATTCTCGCGGCCGATCATGTCGGAGATCCAGCCGAAGAACGGGCGCGTCAATCCGTTGAGCACGCGGTCGATGGTTGCGGCGAAGGTCACCGCGGTCATCGTCACCGCCATCAGCGTCACCGGCACATTGTCGATCTTCCAGTCGGCCGCGATCGGCTTCAAATTCGCCGTCACCATCAGGCCACCGGCGCCGACGATCACGAACATGAAGTACATCAGCCAGAAGATCGGATGGCGGATCACCTCGGTCGGGGTGTAGTTGCGTCGGGTCTGGATGACGTTGGCATTCTGCGTCACCGGCGGCGTCTGACCCGCCTTCGGCGCAAACAGGAAGAACGACAGGATGATAATGATCAGGCCCTGGCCAACGCCGAAATACAGGAAGGTGGTCTGGAAGCCGGAGCCTGCGATCATGGCCTGGATCGGCGCCACGGTCAGTGCGGAGCCGGCGCCGAAGCCCGCCGCCGTAATACCGGCCGCGAGGCCGCGCTTGTCGGGAAACCACTTCAGCGCATTGCCGACGCAGGTGCCGTAGACCCCGCCGGCGCCGATGCCCGCGACGATCATGCCAAGATAGAATCCGTTGAGGGTTTCCGCCTGGGCGTTGATCGCCCAGCCGATGCCGCACAGGATGCCGCCGATCAGCACCACCAGACGCGGACCGTATTTATCGACGAACCAGCCCTCGATCGGTACCAGCCAGGTTTCGAACAGCACGAACAAGGTAAAGGCCCACTGGATCGAGGCGCGGTCCCAGCCGAATCTCTTCTGGATGTCGGGGACGAAGAACGTCCAGCCATATTGATAGTTGGCGATCATCACCATCGCGCCGACGCCGATGGCCAATTGCGTCCATCGATACGCGTCACTTACCCGCGCGGTTGTCGGCGTCGCCCCGTGCACTGCATCCGTCATATGTTTCTCCCGAGGCGCCATTCTGTTTTTGTGGCGCTCTGCTCCCAGCAGTTTGGTATATGATATGCCAGTAGACAAGGAGAATCTTGCCGTCTTGTCGCAGTAAATGCCAAGGCACATACTGCCAACCGTGCCCGCAACGACAACAGAAAACGCCAGCGGTTCTAACCGCTGGCGTCGTATTGAAGCAGGCCGAGAAATCGGCGCGCGGACTATTGCGCCGCTTGTGCCCTCGCGGGTCGTAGCCGGGAAAGGCCGTTGGAGATCACCGACCAGAACAAGGCGATCAGGCCGATGATCATGATCGAACTGACCAGGGTGTTGGAAAAGAAGACGCCGAGCGAGCCCTGCGAGCCCAGCAGCGACTGCCGAAACGCCTCTTCCGCCTTGTCGCCGAGCACGATCGCCAGCACCAGGGGGGCCAGGGGATAGTTACATTTCTTCAGCGCGTAGCCGATCAGGCCAAACACCAGCATCATCACCACGTCGAAAGTGCTGTTGTGTACCGAGTAGGCGCCGATGGCGCACAGCACCAGGATCAGCGGCGCGATGATGCTGAATGGCACCCGCAGGATCGCGGCGAACAGCGGTACGCAGGTCAGCACCACGATCAGGCCGACGAGGTTGCCGAGATACATCGAGGCGATCAGGCCCCAGACGAACTCCTTTTGCTCGACGAACAGCATCGGGCCGGGTTGCAGGCCCCAGATCAGCAACCCGCCGAGCAGCACCGCCGCGGTCGGCGAACCGGGCACGCCGAGTGACAGCATCGGCAGCAGCGCGGCGGTGCCGGCGGCGTGCGCCGCGGTCTCCGGCGCGATCACGCCCTCGATTTCGCCCTTGCCGAAATTATGGCCCTGTTTCGACATGCGCTTGGCGATGCCGTAGCTCATGAAGGAGGCGGGGGTGGCACCGGCGGGCGTGATGCCCATCCAGCAGCCAATCACGCAGGAGCGCAGCGACGTCACCCAGTAACGTGGCAGCGACTTCCATGTCTTGATCACGACGCGCATGTCGATCCTGGCCTTGCCTCCCTTGAAATTGAGTCCTTCCTCCATGGTCAGGAAGATCTCGCCAAGGCCGAACAGGCCGATCACCGCGATCAGGAAGTCGAAGCCGCCGAGCAATTCCGTGGAGCCGAATGTCAGGCGCAACTGACCGGTAATGGAGTCGAGGCCGACGGCTGCCAGGGCGAAGCCGATCATCATCGCCGCGATGGTCTTGAACGGCGGCTCTTTACTCAACCCCACGAAACTGCAGAAGGCCAGGAAGTATACCGCGAATTTCTCCGCCGGCCCGAATTGTAGCGCAAAGCTCGCGACCAGCGGCGCCACCAGGGTAATCATGATGACAGCGAACAGCGCGCCGACGAAGGACGAGGTGAAGGCGGCGGTGAGGGCTTCGGCGGCCTTGCCCTGCTGCGCCATCGGGTAGCCGTCAAAGGTGGTGGCCACCGACCATGGCTCGCCGGGAATGTTGAACAGTATCGAGGTGATGGCGCCGCCGAACAGCGCGCCCCAGTAGATACAGGACAGCATGATGATCGCGGAGGTCGGCGGCATGCTGAAGGTCAGCGGCAGCAAGATGGCAACGCCGTTGGCGCCGCCCAGTCCCGGCAACACGCCGATCACCACGCCGAGCACGATGCCGAGAATCATGACCGCGATGTTGAAAGGCTGCAGCGCGACCGCGAAGCCCTGGAACAGATTGGCAATTTCTTCCATTTCGATAGTCCTCGAAAACCTGCTGACAGAAGCGAACTACGACCGCGACGAGACTACAGACCGAGCCATTCCTCGATCGGGCCTTTGGGCAGCGGGACCAGGAACCAGCGCTCAAAGACGAAATAGGTGACGATCGGCATGCCGAGGGAAATTGCCGCGATGATCGGCCACGGATATTTTCCCAGCCAGCGCATGAACCAGGCGATGAAGACCATCGATGCCAGATACAGGCCGGTGAATGGCATTGCTCCGACGTAGATGGCGGTGGGGAACACCACGCTGAAGACCTGGCGCAGCTGGTTCCATTCGGCAAACAGGGCGACGTCGGCATCGCGAATGGTATTCCACAGATTGACGGCGCTGGAGATGATGATGAAGAGCCCGACATAGAACGGGAAAAAGCCGGCGCGGGGGCCTTCGGCGCCCCAGTTGATGCCGGCCTTGATGCTGCCGTACACCACGATGGCGCCGAAGATGCCGATCACGATGGTGACTCCGGCTTCGACGGATTTGTGAGTCGGGCCGGCATTGCGTGAATGATGCGCTGTCATAGAAGCTCCGGGTCTTGAAGCAGATGCCTGTCCGTGACTGGTGACGTAGCCAGGCGCCAGGAATTGGTCGGATGTTCAGGGCCGCGCGTCAACGGCGTCGCATTAATTGGCCTGCGCGAGGAAGCCGGCTTCCTTCATCAGCGCCTCGTGGCGCTTCTCCTCTTTCTCGACCCAGCCCGTGTAGTCAGCGCCGGTCATGAAGGTGGGGTTGAAGGCGCCGGTCTTCATCAGATCCTGCCATTCCGGCGTGGCGCGAACTTTCTTGAACAGCTCGACGTAATAGTCGATCTGGTCCTTGCTGGCCTTCGGCGACATGAAGATGCCGCGCAGCATCACATAATCGGTGTCGATGCCCTGTGACCTGCAGGTCGGGATGTCCTTCCACGCCTTGCCGTCGGCGACCGGCTCGTCATAGTTCATCTGCTTGCTATCGAACACGCAGAGTGGCCGTACCTTGCCGCCACGCCATTGGGCGACCGCTTCGATCGGATTGTTCACGGTGGAATCGACGTGGTTGCCGACGAGTTGCACCGCGACTTCGCCGCCGCCCTTGTAGGGAATATAGGTGAACTTGGTGCCGACGGCTTTTTCGATCGCGACCGTGATGATCTGGTCTTCCTGCTTGGAGCCGGTGCCGCCCATCTTGATCGAGCCGGCGGGGGCGGCCTTCACGGCGGCGATGTATTCCTTGACGTCCTTGTAGGGCTTGTCGGCATTGACCCAGAGCACGAACTCGTCGAGCGCCAGCATCGCGACCGGGGTGAGGTCTTTCCAGTTGAAGGGAATGCCGGTGGCGAGCGGCGTCGTGAACAGGTTCGACAGCGTGATGATGATCTTGTGCGGATTGTTATTGGCGGTCTTGACGTCGAGGGAGCCTTCACCGCCGGCACCGCCGGACTTGTTGATGACCACCAGCGGCTGCTTCATCAGATTATGCTTGGTGACGATGCCCTGGATGGTACGCGCCATCTGGTCGGCGCCGCCGCCGGTGCCGGCAGGGACGATGAATTCCACCGGGCGCACCGGCTCCCAGGCCGCGAGGGCCGGACCGGTCATCGCCGCGAGACAGGACGCCACCGCGCCAATTGCGAGACAAGAGGCTGAACGTTTCATGTTTCTCTCCCATTCGTGTGATCGCGTCGATCGTGCGTCGACTTTCAATCGTCGTTGGCGTGGCGGAACGTTCCTTCAGATTTTGAGAATGCGGCCGCGAACCGCCGCGCGCGAGGAGGCCGCGGGACGCGATACCGAACGGATCAGTTGTTCGGACAATCGGCAATATGTCAGACTGGATGCTTGCATCACGGCACATGCGGCGGCAGTCCCCCGAAGGGTTTGCCGGCCATCATCCTCCCCGGGCGTGCTTTCAATTTAAACGTGAAGCACTACCTCATTGTCACTTTGGTATGCGATATGCCAGCACGCAAGCAGTTAGAGCGGTTAAAGGACGGGACGGCTAAAATGTCGCAGCGCGTGCAAGGTAGCATGTCGCAAAAAAAGGCCCCGGAAAACCGGGGCCAAGTTTGGGAGGAAACATCGTGCGGGAGAGCGGCGGCGAGCGCCGATCTCCCGAATCTGGATCAGAGACCGAAGTAGGGCAGGTCGCCGTTGCGCGCCGAGATGCGGGCGCTGCTCATCAACAGGCTGTCGATGGAGGCCATCAGACGACCGAAAAGGGTGGAGGTCGGGGCGAGGCCGAGCGAAGCAGTCTTGGACATTGTCGATCCCTCAAATGGAGCGCGAAGGCGCTGCGTCATCATCTGAAGTCAATGTACGTATACCAGATGCCAGTCGCAATTGTTTTGTTTGCATAGCAGCAAAGATAATTTTGCAGTGCAATATCGGTCGATTTGATTTTCTTATCAAAGTTCCATGGAAAAGCCGTCCGGGCGGAAGTCTCAGGCCTGGCTTGAGTACGGGACGGCAAAAGCGACACGCGATCGTCCGAGACGTCTCGGGTATCGGGTGTCGCGCGTCGCAGACAACGCGTCACGGTTGCCTTCCGAATAATGGAGAGACCGACGTGGCGACACCATCAAACAAGGCGCTGGACAACAAAACCGCAATCGTTACCGGCGCGAGTTCCGGCATAGGGCGAGCAATTGCGAGGCTTTTCGCGGCGGAAGGCGCCCGGGTGATCGTGACGGCGCGGCGCGGTGAATTGCTGGATAGTCTGGTCAGGGAGATCAACGCAGCGGGTGGCATCGCCGTGGGGTTGGCCGGAGACGTCACCGACGAATCCCATGCTCGGGCCGTTGTCGACGCGGCAATCACGCGCTTCGGCGGGCTCGATATTGCCGTCAACAATGCCGGCGCCCTCGGGCCGTTGATGCTGACGACAGACGTAAGCCGCGATTCGTGGGACACCACGATGGCGACCAATCTGACCAGTGCTTTCCTTGGCGCCAAATATCAGCTTCCCGCGCTTCTGGCGCGGGGCGCGGGATCATTGATCTTCGTCAGCTCGTTCGTCGGCCATACGGCGGCCATGCCCGGAGCGGTGACCTATGCCGCAAGCAAAGCTGGGATGATCGGGCTGATGAAGGCGCTTGCAGTCGAATACGGACCGCAGGGCATTCGCATCAATGCTTTGTTGCCGGGCGGCACCCAGACCGCCGCGGCTGATATCATGGCCAACACGGACGAGATGAAGGATTTCGTGCGTAACATGCACGCGCTGAAGCGACTTGCCCGGCCGGAAGAACAAGCAAGCGCGGCGCTATTTCTGGCTTCCGATGCATCGAGCTTTATGACCGGCACCGCGATGCTGGTCGATGGCGGCGTATCGATCAACAAGACCTGATGAACCGAGGCTGCGCGCGGCGCTTTCTTCCCCCGCCCCGCTTGCGGGGAGAGGGTGACTCGAATGCGCGGAGCGCGTTCGAGTCGGGTCAAAGAAGTCCGCAAGCAATATGGCCTCGCCCCTCACCCGGAGCCTCGCTGGCGCGAGGCTCCGGCCTCTCCCCGCGGAAGAGCGGGGC
>JACMOT010000227.1 GCA_014377915.1 Tardiphaga sp. | reverse complement strand
GGCTCCGGCCGGGTGGTGCGCGGACGTCGGTACAGCGCCTCGATTCCCATCCGCCGCATGATCGCAAGGTCGGCATCCGGCACCGGACGCGGCAAATAATAGACGCTGCCGCGGCTGATCTTCAAAACCTCCGCCTGCCGTGCGATCGACAGGTCGTGCTCACGGTCGCTCATCGTCTTGCGCTCAGCAATCCCGCCTTGGTGAGTGCGCCTTCTAAAAAATCATTCTCCAGCGTCAGCTCAACGATACCCGCTAGGACCGGGATGCCTGGCGGGACCAAGCCCAGGCGATCACCCGGCAGTTGGCCGACGCTAGGTCCAGTGACGCCTAAAAAACGCGCCCGTGGTGGCGCCGGCTCGCAGGCTAACTCGCAGGACCGGTCAAGAAAAACCCCGCCATCGGGGGGTGGCAGGGTTTTTCACGAATAGAGCGCGGGCTGGGGTCGGCGCTCGGATCTTTCAACGTCGCGCCCCTGCGAAAGTTGCCATCACGATTGCCTGAGGCCGTCTAAAATAGAGCGCAATAGTGCTCGGCCTGTCCCAACGTGAGTTCGCTCGTCGAGCTGGCCTAGCGCAGGGCACCTACGTCAACGCGATCCGCGGGCATGATCGCATTTCGGCATGGGCCATGAATAGGCTGCGACACGCCCTGCTCAACTAATGTTCCAGCCCGGTACAATACCCAAGTCAGTTGAAATATAATCAAGAAATAAAAGACTTAGCCATGATACAACATCCGATAGACAAGGTATTGATATCAGAGCCTAACGGATGCGCGAGGGCGGTGGCCATCGTCGACTGAATGACGACGAAATAAAAACAACAACCAGGGGAGATGACAATGTTGGGTGGAGCAAAAGGAATCGGCGGGTGCGGGTGCCATTCCGGCTTCGGGGCGTTCTCATGCACCACGCCGAGCCGGCGTGGATTTATGCTCGGACTAGCCGGCGCTGCGGCACTGGCGACGACCGGCGCCGCCAGGCGCGCCGCAGCGGCTGACGGCGCGCCTTTCCGCATCGACGTCCATCATCATCTTTCTCCGCCGACCTACATCGCGGCGTCGAACGTCGGCAATTTCGGCGACTCGCTGATGAAGAACTGGATGCCGTCGAAGTCGATCGAAGACATGGACAAGGCCGGTGTCGCGGTGTCCATGCTGTCCGTGACGACGCCGGCGCTCAACACCATACCTGAAGGGCAGGCCCGGGCGCTGGCGCGGGAATCGAACGAATACGCCGCCAAGCTGATTGCCGATCATCCCGGCCGTTTCGGCAGCTTCGCCATGGTGCCGCTGCGCGACACCGAGGGCGCCCTGAAAGAGATCGCCTACGCGCTCGATATGCTGAAGGCCGACGGCATCGGCCTGATGACCAGCTATGGCGACAAGTGGCTCGGAGATCCCTCGTTCATCCCGGTGATGGAAGAGCTTAACCGCCGCAAGGCTGTCGTCTACACCCACCCCACGGCGGCAAACTGCTGCGTCAATCTGGTGCCGACGCAGCAGCCGGTGATGATCGAGTTCGGCACCGACACGACGCGGACCATCGCGGACATATTGTTCAGCGGCAATGCGCGACGCTTCCCCGACATCAAGTGGATCTTTTCGCATGCCGGCGGCACCATGCCGTTCCTGATCGAGCGCTTCGTGCGTAATCCGATGCTGGATCCGAGGGCAAAGGACACCGTGCCCGACGGGACGCTGGCCGAGCTCAAGCGATTTTATTACGACACCGCGCAGGTCTCCAACAAGGGATCGCTGTCGGCGCTGGCGGCCATCATCCCGGCATCGCAGATCCTGTTCGGCACGGATTTCCCCTACCGCAAGAGCCTCGACCACGTCGAAGGCTTGCGCAAGGCGGGCGTGTTCTCCGACGACCAGATCGCCGCGATCGAGCGCGGCAATGCGTTGAAGCTGCTGCCACGTCTAGCGAGCTAAACCACCAGCGTTGGTGATCATCGCCCGACCTCACCCCATGTCGTCCCCGCGAAAGCGGGGATCCATACGCTCCGAAGAGTTGGTGAAGCGGGGACGCCGCCGTTCTGCCGCCTCATGACGATAGCGGCTATGGATCCCGGCTCGGCGGTCGCCTCGCTCACTGGGCCGGGATGACATCGAATGGTTCATCGGCCCTTCTCGTTATTGCGAGGAGCGAAGCGACGCGGCAATCCAGAGGCCTTTTGCAGGCACACCTGGCACAAAATTGCCTCTCGGTGACGACTTCCGACGATGCCACGCTGAATACAGGGGCATAACCGCGATCACCGCTGTGCCAGCCCGCCGGATGATAAGGTCCT
>JACMOT010000226.1 GCA_014377915.1 Tardiphaga sp. | reverse complement strand
GGGCGGGGCTTGTTTCGCCCCCCCCGCGGAGCCGGGATCCCGCAATATCCTTACGTAAACCGGGCCCCCGGATCAGCGGCGCACCACGTCGAAAGCGCGACGCGTTGCGCCGCATCCGGGGAATGCCGGGCGTGTCGTGTCAGGCTCGACCCATTCACGCCGCTTCGAGATCCAGATCGATCCACACCGGCACGTGATCCGACGGCTTCTCCCAGGCACGGACATACTTGTCGATGCCGACATCCAGGAGCTTGTCGCTGGCCTGCGGCGACAGCAGCAAGTGGTCGATGCGGATACCCCAGTTCTTCTGCCAGGCGCCGGCCTGGTAATCCCAGAACGTATATTGCCCGGGTTCGTCGGTGACGGCGCGCAGCGCGTCGGTCATGCCAAGGCCGAGCAGCGCCTGGAAACTTTCGCGGGTCTCCGGCTTGAACAGCGCGTCATTGGCCCAGGCCGCGGGATTGTGCACGTCGGCCGCGGCCGGGATGACGTTGAAGTCGCCAGCCAGGATCAGCGGCTCCTCGGTCTTCAGCCGCAACCGGGTGAATTCCCGCAGCCGTGACATCCATTTCAGCTTGTAGGGGTATTTCTCGGTATCGACCGGATTGCCATTCGGCAGATACAGGCAGGCGACCCGCACCACGCCGGATTTCAGCGACACCACGCCCTCGATGAAGCGGGCATGCAGATCGTCGTCGTCGCCGGCCAGCCCGAGCTTGGATTCCTCGATCGGATATTTCGAGAGTAGCGCGACGCCATTGAACGTCTTCTGGCCGTGGGTGACGACGTTGTAGCCGAGCGCCTCGATCGCCTCGCGCGGAAACGCCTCGTCGACGCATTTGATTTCCTGCAGGCAGACGATGTCCGGCGCGCAGTCCCGCAGCCAGGTCAGCAGATGGTCCAGCCGCTGCCGGACGGAATTCACGTTCCATGTGGCGATGCGCATTCGATATTCCCTATAGAATCCTGGTCCGTTCGGATTGAGTATAGCCAATTCAGGCGGTCAAGGCGGCATGGTGGTTATTCTGCCTTGCGGCGGCGACAAGGCGACAAAAGCCCGGGATATCAAGCGCGCACAGGTGCTGGCGGCAGAACTGGATCAGCCATGAAGATCAGCGAACTGGAAAAATGGGATGCCGCGGACTACCTGAAAACCCCTGAACTGCAGGCCGAGTATCTCAGTATCGTGATGGCGGATGGCGATGCCACGGAGATCCGCGCCGCCATCAATGCGGTGGCGCGCGCGCGCGGCATGGCGTCGGTGGCGAAAGCGGCGAGGATTACACGCGAGGGACTGTACCGGGCGCTCGGGGAGAGCGGAAATCCGGAGTTCGCCACCGTACTCAAGGTTCTGGGTGCCCTTGGGATGCGAATCGATGTGCGCGTGGTCGCGCCGTCCAAGCCGCGCACGACCCGCAACAAGCCTCGTGCCGCGTGATCAACAGCGGCGTCTCCGATGGTGCTATTGCCGGAGGTTGAATGGCGGTTTTCACGCAACCATCCGAGTTCTCATTGCCTGAGATTCCGCTAACAATGATGGCAAAAATAAGCCGACGTGGCGTACCATCGTCCGAAATGCCATGATACGCTTTAAGCATAAAGCGCATAAGTCGCTGTCATGGGGCTGGAGACGGGGGGTGGACCCGATCATCTTGACCAGCTGACGTGGGATATCATGAAGAAACGAACATCGATCGCCTTGATCGCCGTGCTGGGTGCCGCAGCCATCGCCGCCTTTTTGACGCGGTCGTCCTGGAACGGTGCTGCTCCTGTCGCTCAGGCCGCGCCGCGGGCGCGGGTCGTGTCCGTCGAGCTGGCCAAGGCGGAACGCAAACCGGTCCCGTTCGACGTCGATTCAATCGGCACGGTGACGCCGATCTCCAGCGTCGCGCTGAAATCCCGGGTCGAGACCACCATCGTTTCGGTGCATTTTGAAGACGGCGCCAAGGTGCAGGAGGGCGACCTGCTGTTCACCCTCGATTCGCGCCAGATCGACGCCCAGATCGAGCAGGCCGAGGGCATGCTGATGAAGGACCGCGCCCAGCTCGCCGGGGCCGAGCGCGACGTCCGGCGTTTCAGCGACCTGATCGGCAAGGGCGCCACCACCCAGGTCAATGTCGACAACGCCAAGACCGCGTCCGACATTCTGGTCGGCACCATCCAGGCCGACCAGTCGGCGCTCGATAATCTCAAGGTGCAGAAGAGCTACACCCTGATCCGCGCGCCGTTTTCGGGCCGGATCAGCCAGGCCAATGTGAAGGTCGGCAATTTCGTGCGCCCGGCGGATACCACGGCGCTGGCGACCATCAACCAGATGGCGCCGGTTTACGTCTCGTTCGCGATTCCGCAGCGCGTGCTCGGCGACCTGCGCGAGGCCATGGCGGCGGGATCGACCTCGGTGATTGCGACCATTCCCAACAGCGGCCGTTCCGAGAGCGGCAAGGTGGCGATGGTGGAGAACACCGTCGATTCCACCACCGGCATGGTGACGGTGCGCGGCATCATGAGCAACCCCGGCGAAACCCTGTGGCCGGGCATTCTGGTGCAGACCAAGCTGATCGTTCGGACCGAAGAGGGCGTGGTGGTGCCCACCGTCGCGGTGCAGCGCAGCCAGACCGGAAACTACGTGTTCACCGTCAAGAACGGCCTTGCCCACGTGCAGCCGGTCACCATCGAGCGTACTTTCCAGGGCCTGTCGGTCATCACCTCCGGCCTCGCCGGCAGCGAGGACGTCGTCGTCGATGGCCAGTTGCTGCTGACCGAGGGAACGCGGGTCGAAGCCCGGCCCCGCAAGGCGGGAGCCTGAGCCATGACGCTCTCCGAGCTCTGCATCCGCCGCCCGGTGATGACCACCCTCATCACCGCCTCGATCATCGCCTTCGGAATTTTCGGGTTTCGGCTGCTGCCGGTGTCGGCGCTGCCGAAAGTGGACTTTCCAACCATCGCGGTGACGGCCTCGCTGCCGGGCGCCAGCGCCGATACCATGGCGGCCTCGGTGGCCGGCATCATCGAGCGCCAGATGTCGACCATCGCCGGCGTCTCCTCGATGACCTCGAGCTCGTCGCAGGGCTCCACCGCCATCACCATCCAGTTCGAACTGAACCGCAACATCGACGCGGCGGCGCTGGATGTGCAGACCGCGCTGACCATCGCGCAACGCCGGCTGCCGATCGAGATGACGATCCCGCCGAGTTTTCGCAAGGTCAATCCCGGCGACTTTCCGGTGCTGTTCATCTCGCTGACCTCGCCGACGCTGCCGCTGTCGACGGTCAATGAATTCGGCGACATCACGATCGGCCAGTCGCTGTCGCAGATCCCGGGCGTCGCCCAGGTCTCGATCTTCGGCACCCAGAAATTCGCGATCCGCGTGCAGGCCGATCCGGAAGCCGCCGCGGCGCGCGGCCTGTCGCTGGAGGATATTCGCGCGGCGGTGTCGCGCGCCAATTCGTCGACGCCGGTCGGCACACTGAACGGGCCGAAGCAGGACATTTCGCTGCAGGCCTCCGGGCAGATGGACAAGGCCGCGGACTATCGCCAGGTGGTGGTGGCCTGGCGTAACGGTTCACCGGTCAAGCTCGACGAAGTCGCCAGGATCTATGACAGCGTCGAGAACGACAAGGTCGCGACCTGGCTGAATGGCGAGCGCGCCATCGTGCTGGCGATCCAGAAGCAGCCGGATGCCAATACGGTGGCGGTGGTCGACGGCGTGCTGGCCAAGCTGCCGGCGCTGCGCGCGCAGATCCCGCCATCGATCAAGGTCAATGTGATGATGGATCGCTCGATCTCGATCCGCCAGGCGGTGGCCGACGTCGAGGAGACGCTGCTGATCGCGGTCGGGCTGGTGATCATCGTGATCTTCCTGTTCCTGCGCTCCGCCTCCGCCACCTTCATTCCCGCGCTGGCGGTGCCGATCTCGCTGTTCGGCACCTGCGCCGTGATGTACATGATGGACTTCTCCATCAACAACATGACGCTGCTGGCGCTGACGCTGTCGGTCGGCTTCGTGGTCGACGACGCCATCGTGATGCTGGAGAACATCGTTCGCCACATCGAGCACGGCATGAAGCCGTTCGACGCGGCGCTGAAGGGCGCCCGCGAGATCGGCTTCACCATCATCTCGATCACCTTCTCGCTGATCGCGGTGTTCATCCCTGTGCTGTTGATGGGCGGCATTGTCGGCCGCGTGTTCCGTGAATTCGCCATCACCATCGCGGTGGCCATCGTGGTGTCCGGCTTCGTGTCGCTGACGCTGACGCCGATGCTGTGCGCCCGCGTGCTGAAGGCGCATGATCCGCACAAGAAGGAAAACATCGTCCTGCGGCTGTTCGAGCGCATGTTCGCCGGCTGGCTGCGCGGCTATGAATGGGCGCTCGACCATGTGCTGGCGCACAAGGCGCTGATGCTGGTCGTGACGATCGCGACGCTGGGCGGCACCGTCTATCTCTATATGCTGGTGCCGAAGGGCTTCTTTCCGCAGGAGGATACCGGCTTCCTGACCGGCGTCACCGAGGCCGCCACCGACACCTCGTTCGAGGCGATGAAGGTGCGGCAGCAGGCGCTCAGCGAGGTGCTGCGCGCCGATCCGGCGGTCGATTACATCAATTCGACGATCGGCTCCGGCGGCCCCAACCCGACCGCCAATTACGGCCGCATGTTCATCGCGCTGAAGCCGCAGCAGGAGCGCGACAAGGCGCCGGTGGTGATCGCGCGATTGCGGCAGAAGGCCACCGCGGTGCCCGGCCTGCAGGCGTTCTTCCAGAGCATCCAGAACCTCAATGTCGGCGGCCGGCCGTCGAAGAGCCAGTATCAGTATTCGCTGCAGAGCAGCGACACCGAGACGCTGTACCGCGTGGCACCGGAGATGCGCGAGAAGATCTCGCAGGTGCCGGGCCTGCTCGATGTCACGACCGACCTCTACATCAAGAACCCGCAGATGACCGTGGACATCGACCGCGAGAAGGCCGCGGTCTATGGCATCACCGTCGATCAGGTCCGCAACCAGCTCTACAACGCGTTCGGCTCGCGCCAGGTTGGCACCATCTACATGCCGACCAACGACTACCAGATCATCCTCGAGGCGCAGCCGCAGTTCCGGATCGATCCGTCGGACATCTCGAAACTCTACATGAAGACCGCCAACAACCAGACCATCCCGCTCAGCGCGGTGGCGCGGCTGGTGCCGTCGGTCGGTCCGCTGCAGATCAACCATCAGGGCCAGCAGCCGGCGGTGACGATCTCCTTCAACCTGCAGCCGGGCTATTCGCTGGGCTATGCCGTCGACCAGATCACCGCGATCGAGGGCGCCTCCAACCTGCCGATCACCATCGGTACCGGCTTCTCCGGCACCGCGCAGGTGTTCCAGGATTCGTTGCGCGGGCAGGGCGTGCTGATCCTCGCCGCGGTGTTCGCCGCCTTCGTCATTCTCGGCATTCTCTACGAGAGCTTCATCCATCCGATCACGATCATTTCCGGTCTGCCGTCGGCGGGTATCGGCGCCATCCTGACCCTGATGCTGTTCAACATGGAGCTGTCGGTGATCGCGATGATCGGCATCGTCATGCTGGTCGGCATCGTCAAGAAGAACGCCATCATGATGGTCGACTTCGCGCTCGAGCGACGCCGGGTCGGGCTGTCGGCCGAACACGCGATCCGCGAGGCCGCGTTGCTGCGCTTCCGGCCGATCATGATGACGACCTTCGCCGCGATCTTCGGTACGCTGCCGATCGCGCTGGGGGCCGGCGCCGGGGCCGAACTGCGCCAGCCACTTGGCGTCGCGGTGGTCGGCGGCCTGTGCGTGTCGCAGATCCTGACGCTGTTCATCACCCCGGTGATCTACATCTATCTCGACCGCATCGACCGCAAGCTGAAGCGCCGCCTCGAGCCGCAGAACGAGGACTATGACGACGAGCGTCCGCGCGTCGTGGCCGCGGAATAGCGCCGCGGAGCTGGCCGCGCCTGTCGGGGATGCACAGCCCGGAGGGCGCGGTGCTGGTCAGGCCGGCATCGCCCGGATCACCGACGCGGCGCAGACGATCGCCATGATCGACGGCAGCACCCAGCGGGCGTGCCGGCGAATTTCAACCGCCAGCGGGTGAAACCGCGAGTCGCGATTGTCATGCGGGCCGGCCACCACGCCGTCGATCAGCAGCACGATGATGAGGTAGAAATAGCCGAGCGAAATGATCATCGCGATCGGCGTATTCAGCGAGATCGATCCCGGGAAGCTGGCCTCGAAGGTGAAGCTGATCGCGGCCAGCGCCAGCAGCGCGGAAAACACCAGGCTGCCCTTTTCCTTCGGGTGCACGCCGGGCATCCAGAGCAGGAAGATCGACACCGCCAGCACCGCGCAGATCGGAATGAAGAGCCGCAGGATGAAGCGACCCGACAGCCGCTCGATCGCCACGGTGGCATGGAGCCGTGAATAGCTGCGCGCGTTCCAGCCGGTGGATTCGTCATAGACGAAGCTCAGCGCCAATGGTCGCCAGTCGATCACCGACAGTCTGCTCTCCACCCGCGAGAACAGCCGGTCCGTCTCGGTGCTGACCAGGATAGCCTCCTGCCGGGCGTAGCGCGGCAGTGAGAATGACAGCGTGATGTCCTGGCGGTCGAACGGAAACGCGGACATGTCCATCGCGATCCGGAAATCCGCCTCATAGCGTTCGACGGTCACGATGCCGCCATCGGCGAACGCCGACACCGCGATGGTCCGGGCCTGCGGCGGGCTGATCTGGTTGTCGACCACCAGTCCTGGCGTCCAGATCGAACCGACGAACCGTTCGGCGTCGCCGCCGACGCGGTCAATCCGCGCCGCGCCGGCCTGGGCGGCATCGAAACGCCGCCGCGGATCGGTCCAGCGCTGCGTGATCTCGATATAGAGCCGGGCGCGTCCGGCGACTTCCTTGATCTCGGTGATATTGAGCACGGTGAGGCCGACCCGCACCTTCACCGGCAGTTCGACGCCGGTCGGCAATTCGTCCTTTTCGGCGGCATGCAGGGGTGCCGCAAGGCACGCGCATGCGGCGAGCAGCAGCATCGGAAGCCATCTCATGCCCGCGTCCCATGAGGTGCCAGGATCAGCCGCGCCAGGATCGAGAACGTGACGAAGGCCAGGATGGACGCCACCAGCGCGGCCGCGATCAGTTCGGTACGGGTCCGGTGCTTCTGCTGATTTTGATAGGCAAAGCTTTTCACCGCGACGATCGTGCCGATCATTCGGCCGCTGAAATCGATCAGCGGCTGCGCCAGAACGCCGTGGCTGACGCCGTGGAAGCTGTGTTCGGTAACCTCGCGGCTGCGGGTCTGCGGCGCGGCGCCGTCGCGCAGCAGGGCATCAAAGACGGGCTCGTCGGTGGACGCAAACAGGATCAGATCGCCGAACACCTTGCCGGGTACCTTGTCGTTCGGGCCGCGCGGCGGCGGCTCAGCCAGCGACTGGCTGAGCACGATGGCGATGTCGGCATTGGTCACCGCCTTGACCTGCTCCAGAATGGGCTCGAGGTTGAGCCCGGCCTCGACGCTACCGGCGAACTGGTCGCCGTCCTGGACGACGGCAATGCCGCGCACGAAGGTGCCGGCGACGCCGATCTCCAGCCCGACCTGCGAACGGCGGCCGCGGTTCGCGGCAAGCACCATCGGGCGGATCTTGGTCAGGTCGTCGCCGAAATTCTCCGGCAGATGCAGACGAAGCAGATATTTCATGTCGGCGCTGTGGAATCCGAAGATCGGGACGGCCTGGCTCCGAAGATAGCCATAGGTCCCGGCCGTAAGCCGCATCAGCTCGGCGCGGTTGCCGGTGGCCAGCGCATGGCCGACCGCCGGCTGGCGGGCGGCGATCTCGGCCTGCGCCAGCGCGAAGCGGCCGGCCTGGTCGAGCGCCGCGGTGATGGCCTGGCTGACCGCGACCATCTGCGTATCGCGGTCATGCGCGGCCATCTCGTCCTGGACCGAGAACATCATGGCGACCATCGCGCCGAAACCGGCGGCGAGAACCAGCGATGTGGCCAGCCCGACCCGGACCGCCCCGAGCGGTCGCGTTCGGCGCTGCCGCAAGCCGTCGATTGCCAAAGTCATTCAATGTCCTGAGCGTGCGGAAACCGATGTCCCGGATCGCTTGTCGCGCTTGGGTGTCCTTGCGCCGCTTCGGGACGAGAACAGGTGCGGGCGAGTGGCTCGCGTAACGAAAAGCCCGGTGGTGATCAAGCCAAGCGGCATGCCCTTGAGACGGACGATCAAGACAAAAAGGATTATCTCGCAAACAGGATTTCCTCGGCACCTCCGGCCGCGGGCGGAGCTGACCGAGACGCCGGATTCAGGAGCGCCGGCGTGCCCGCAGCTCTGCTGGTCAGGCGTTGCCGGGCGCCGCGAGGCGGAAATGCGCCGGGCTCGAACTCCAGGCTGGATTGCTGTCGTATGCGGCAAGGAACATTCGCGTCTTGGTCGTGCGTTGCTGGAGTTGCTTGTCATGCCGGATCGGGGGGAGAGAATGGTCGAGGCGATGCGGTTGCGTGGCATGACGAAACAGCACGCCTTGGCCTTCGCGCTGGGGGTCAATGAGAGCACGATCACGCGCTGGAAGAACAATGGGCCGATGTCGGTCAACAGCGCCGTGCAGCTGTGCCGGGCGCTCGATATCTCGCTGGACTGGTTCCTGAATGGCGCCGGCACGATCGATGCTCCCAGGCCCAAACCCGAACCGCGACCGGCTGTGGAGACCGGGCTGCTGCGCCGCCTGCGGCGCGTCGAGGCGGCGTTGAGCGACCCATCCAAGGCGCTGCTGGTCTCCCTGATCGACTCGATCCTGCCCGATGACAGGGCGGTCTGAGCCGGCTTGCCGGCCGCGCAAGAACAGTGGCTGTGCCTTGTCGTGAATGCAACCATTAAGTGTATTTAGTGTGGAATATACTCGTTAAAGTTGCATTACCCTCGATTGCGTAAATAACGGGGGCAACTTGAGCCGGCGCCGCCGGCGGGAGATCCAACATGGCAACCACGATCACCATCAACGTGACCAACAACAGTCCGTATACTCAGAACTTCTACTTTTTCCAGCAGCCGGCGCAGTATTCCGGCGGGCTCCAAGTCTACACCAACAGCCTCTACACGCAGACGCTGCTACCCTTCGCCACGTCCGGCGCGGTGCTCACTTTCTCGATGATTTTGCAGTATTATGCCGGCGTTCAGCAGCAGATCTCGCCACCGGTGGTGGGCCAACCCTCCGGGCAATTGGCGGCGATCCAGGCCATCAACCTCACGCCCGCGGCGGGCGGCACCCAGACCAACAACACCACCACCATGACGGTGGCCCCTTCGCTCGGACTGTCGCCGCCGGTCTCGACGCTGGGGCCGCAGGCGGGTTCGTTCCGCATCATAACGCCGACCTTCAATCCGATCCTGTCGAACTATAATGCTGGTTCGGCGGTGCAGTCGCTGTCAGGGCAGATCACGCTGTCAAACTTCGTCACCGTGCAGCCGACCAGCAATCTTGATTGCCAGCCGGTGATTGTCTTCTATGTCCAGACCGGAACCTACACGCCGGGGACGGTGATGAACTTCACCAGCTCGTCGATCAACGCCGCGACCTGTGACGCAACGCCGGGCTACACGACCTTCAACGTGTCCTACAATCTCGACGGCACCTGGACCGTCAAGAACATGGCGGTGTCGCGGATGGCCGACGGACGGCAGGGGTTGATCGAGCGATCCACCAGTTCGACCGCGTGGAGCCCTTCGGTGGCGGCCAATGCTCAGGTGATGAACGAGGCCGGCACCGGCGAGATCTCCACCGGCTACGCGGCCAGCTTTGCCCGGCCGACCACGATCACCAATCTCAGCAACCCCGGCGGCATCAGCCGGCTGAGCGAGTACCAGATCGGGCCGACCGGCGGGCCCTATGGCGGCAGCATGTGCACCTCAATCGTCGATACCACGGGCGTGTTCTCGGCGTAGCCGTCGCAGGAGCATCTTGGCTGTGACGGTGCGGACTGAGCCGTGATGGCTGGATCGCCGGAGGCCTCGGTCGAGGCTTCCGGCGTCATGCGTTGAGGTCACGATGGATTTAGAAGTCGGCTGAGATCGCGAGGCATATCGAAACGGCCGCCGAACTTGCCGGATCCCATGGGCGGGAATATTCTACGTAGGGTTGGCGGTTTCCCTGCGAAGGAGACGGATCATGTCCGATGTGCAAGGTCGTATCGTGCGGAATCCAGCTATACTTGGCGGAAAGCCGACGATCCGTGGAACGCGAATGTCGGTTGAATTCATCATCGGAGTGATGGCCGACGGATGGAGCGTGGCTGATATCCTCGCCAACTATCCGCATATCACGCGCGACGACGTCGCGGCCTGTCTGTGCTATGCTCGCCAGGTTGTGTGCACCTATCGCGGTCCCTTGCGAAGGGAGCTACACCCGTAGCGTCATGGTCAGATCGAAAAGCTCGTCCCGCAGCCGCACGACGCCGTGGCGTTCGGATTGACGACGCGGAACGACGCGCCGATCAGGTCGTCGACGAAATCGACTTCGGAGCCGGCGAGGAACGGCACCGAGGCCGAGTCGACCAGCACCACCGCGCTTTCGCGCGCAATCACCAGGTCGTCGTCGGCGCGGGCACGATCAACGTCGAATTTGTAGGAAAAGCCGGAGCAGCCGCCGCCTTCGACCGAAATCCGCAACATGGCGCCGTCGCCCTCGGTCTTGAGGATCTCGCCGATGCGGCGGGCGGCCCGCTCGCTGATGGTGACGCTGGCTGCTGTCATGACGTGACTCCGGTAAGATCGCGGGAATTGGCAGAATATTTGAATAACCCGCAACCCATAGTTAAGTGCGCTGGACAGCGGAATCAATCAGATAAGGACAAATCAACGTGGCGGTTGGAATGGCGGCTCCCCGGGCGCTTTATGCCTGCGACCCCGGGCGCAGTCGCGGCCGGCTGTTCGCCGAGCCAGAAAGTGCGACCCGCA
The DNA here is from genome assembly GCA_014377915.1 of Tardiphaga sp. The sequence goes on along the minus strand of JACMOT010000226.1, from coordinate 14,852 downwards.
GCGCGTTTCGCCGGGATTGCGACCGGGTGATCCATTCGACGGCGTTTCGCCGTCTCAAGCACAAGACCCAGGTGTTCGTGTTCCACGAGGGCGATCATTACCGGACCCGGCTCACCCATACGCTGGAAGTGGCGCAGATCGCCCGCGCCATTGCGCGGCAGCTCGGTCTCGACGAGGATCTCACCGAAACGCTGGCGCTGGCCCATGACCTTGGCCATCCGCCGTTCGGCCATGCCGGGGAGCGGGCGCTGGACGCTTGCCTGGAGGCCCATGGCGGCTTCGACCATAACGCCCAGACGCTGCGCGTGGTGACCTCGCTCGAACACCGTTATTCCGATTTCGACGGCCTCAATCTGACCTGGGAAGCGCTGGAAGGCATCGTCAAGCACAATGGCCCGCTGACCGACGCCCAGGGCGAGGCGATCGGCCGCTACGCCGGCCATGGACTGCCATTCGGCATCACCGATCATGACCGCGTCTATAGTCTCGAACTGTCGAGCTTCGCCTCGCTGGAGGCGCAGGTCGCAGCCCTCGCCGACGACATCGCCTATGATGCCCATGACATCGACGACGGCCTGCGCGCCGGGCTGTTCACCGTCAACGATCTGCGCGAAATGCCGCTCACCGCGGACATGATCGACGATATCGCCGCGCGCTATCCCGATCTCGACGAGGTCCGGCGCGGCGCCGAGCTGGTGCGCGAGCTGATCTCCTATCTGATCGGCGCGGTGGTCACCGAGGCGGAAAAGCGGCTGGGCGCGGCCGGCCTGGATTCGGTGGAAGCCGTGCGCCGCCATGGCGCCGTGCTGATCGCATTTCCGCGCGAGGCGGAGAAGGCCGAGCAAGGCATCAAGGCGTTCCTGAAGCTGCGGATGTATCGCCATGAGCGGGTGATGCGGGTGATGGGCGAGGCGGAGAGCGTATTGTTCGACCTGTTCGCGCGCTACCAGCGGGTGCCGGCCGACATGCCGCCGGAATGGCTGCAGGCGGAGCCGGAATCGGATACCGACCGGGCTCGCCGGATCGGCAATTTCATCGCCGGCATGACCGATCGATTTGCCATCACCGAGCACATCCGGCTCTTTGACTCGACCCCGGAATTGCGTTAGGCGACGCCTGTAAGTGCCTTCCATAGCTACGAAATCGGCTCTCGACCCGCTCGGGGTCGAGGTCCGGAAGTTGGTGATTTCCGGTTAAGCCGCTACATCACCTTGCCATCCCAGCCGGAATGATCCGGCGCAAGTTCTGGTCTTCTTATGTCCGCTCCGTCTCCGCATCTGTTTGCCAATGTGCTCGCTCGCGTTCACGCGGTCTGCCACGCGCTCGTCGCCGAGGGCGTGTTGCCGGCGGGTCTCGATCTTGCGCGCGTGGTGGTGGAGCCGACCAAGGATGCTTCGCATGGCGACATGGCGAGCAATGCTGCGATGGTGCTGGCGAAGGAAGCGAAAGCCAAGCCGAAGGATATCGCCGAAGCGATCGCCGCGAAACTGCGCGACGACGATCTGATCGCCTCGGTCGAGGTCGCAGGTCCCGGCTTCATCAATCTGACGCTGAAGACCGCGGCCTGGGCGGATGCGCTGCGCGCGGTGCTGCGCGACGGTTCAGCCTACGGCCAGAGCACGCTCGGCGCGCGCGAAAAGGTCAATGTCGAATATGTCTCGGCCAACCCGACCGGGCCGATGCATGTCGGCCATTGTCGTGGCGCGGTGTTCGGCGATGCGCTGTGCAGCCTGCTTTCGACCGCCGGCTTCGACGTGGCGCGCGAATATTACATCAACGATGCCGGCGCGCAGGTCGACGTGCTGGCGCGTTCGGCGCATCTTCGCTACCGCGAGGCGCTGGGCGAAGACATTGGTGCGATCCCGGAAGGGCTGTATCCCGGCGATTATCTGGTGCCGGTCGGGCAGGCGCTGGCGGCCGAGTTTGGCGACGCTTTGCTGAAGCTGCCCGAAGCCGAGTGGCTGCTGGTCGTGCGTCCGAAGGCGATCGCCGGCATGATGGAGATGATCCGCACCGATCTCGCCGCGCTCAACATCCAGCATGACGTGTTCTTCTCGGAGCGTTCCTTGATCGCCGGCGACACCGACAGGGTCGCCGCGACCATCGAATTTTTGCGCGCCAAGGGCGACGTCTATCTGGGCCGGTTGCCGCCGCCGAAGGGCAAGCCGGTCGACGATTATGAAGACCGCGAGCAGACCCTGTTCCGCGCCACTGCCTATGGCGACGACGTCGACCGCCCGCTTCTGAAATCGGATGGCGGCTACACTTACTTCGCCTCCGACATCGCCTATCACAAGACCAAGTTCGACCGCGGCTTCCATAACATGGTCGACGTCTGGGGCTCCGATCACGGCGGCTATATCAAGCGCGTGCAGGCGGCGATCAAGGCGGTCACCGCCGGGCAGGGCCTGCTCGATGTCAAGATCGTGCAGCTGGTCAAGCTGTTGCGCGACGGTGAGCAGGTCAAGATGTCGAAGCGCTCCGGTGACTTCGTCACCTTGCGCGAAGTCGTCGACGAGGTCGGCCCCGACGCGGTGCGCTTCATGATGCTGTTCCGCAAGAATGACGCGGTGCTGGATTTCGACCTCGCCAAGGTCAAGGAACAGTCCAAGGACAATCCGGTATTTTACGTTCAGTACGGCCACGCCCGAGGCCATTCGATCTTCCGCAACGCCAGGGAGATGTTGACCGACCTGCCGGAAGCCGAACCGGCGCGGGTGGCGTATCTGCGGGACGCGGCGGTGGAGCGGCTCGACGACGCGGCGGAGTTGGGCCTGATGCGGCAATTGGCGTTGTACCCGCGGATGATCGAGGCGGCGGCGGCGGCCCACGAGCCGCACCGGATCGCGTTTTATCTGTACGATCTGGCCAGCGCGTTCCATGCGTTATGGACCCGCGGGCGGGATATGCCTCATTTACGCTTCATTATCACTAATGATGCAGTAATTACCAAGGCGCGACTGGCACTGGTCCAGGGCGTTGTCTCGGTTCTGGCATCGGGTCTTGCCGTCCTCGGCGTCTCCGCACCAGACGAGATGCGGTAGGCAGGGGCGGCCGTCGGGTGGGGGATCCAAGGCGCACTCAATGATAGCGGCTGTTTCGCTGAAAAGCGGGCAGGCGGCTTTCCCGAAGGGGACGCGACATCACCATGGCTGATCGATATCAGGAGCGACCCTTCCCCGCGGATGGCGATTACAATCGCGGTACCGACCGTGCGAAACCCCGGACCGAGGGTGACCCGCTGGCTGAATTGGCGCGGCTGATCGGGCAGACCGATCCGTTCGCGGGCTATGGCCGCGATGGCCAGCCGCCGCGTCGCCAGGAACCTGTCCTGCAGGAAGATCCCGCCGACTACGAAGCCGAGGTGCCGCCGCCCGGTCCGCCGACATGGATGCAGCGCGTCGCCGCCCATGATGCCCAGCAGCAGGAATTAGAGAATTTGAAATCGCAACCGCGTTATGCCGCCCCCTATCCCGAGCCGGAGCCGGAATATCATCAGGAACCGAGCTTTGCCGCGTCTGGATACCCGCGCGAGCAGGCGGCTGATCCCGGGCGTTATGACGATGCGCTGTATGGCCATGCCGACAGCCGCGAGCCGCAGCTCGACGCTCCCTATCAGGACGACCCCTACGCCTTTCCGGACAGCTATGACGAGCCCGAGGAGGCCCCGAAGCGCCGCGGCGGCATGGTCACCGTCGCCGTGGTTCTGGCGCTGGCCGTGGTCGGCACCGGCGCGGCTTTCGCCTATCGTACCTTTATCGGTGCGCCGCGCAGCGGCGAGCCGCCGGTGATCCGGGCCGATGCCGGCCCGAACAAGGTGGTGCCGCCGTCATCGGCCGATGCCAGCGGCAAACTGATCCAGGATCGCCTTGGCGGTCCGGCCCCCGAGAAGCTGGTGTCGCGCGAAGAACAGCCGGTCGACGTGCAGGACAACACCAAAGCGGGACCCCGCGTGGTGTTTCCGCCGCTGAACCAGAACGCCATGCCGCCTTCTGCTGCCAGCGTCGCGCCGAGCGCCCGACCGATGGTCGGCAATGGCGCCGTGCAGGGTGACGAGCCGCGCCGGATCCGCACATTCTCGGTGAAGGGCGACCAGGCCGATGGCGCCAGTGCCACGCCGGCCTCGCGCCAGGCGCCCGCCCGCATCACCGCGCCCGTGGCGCCGGCGCCCGCCCGGTCGGCTGCCCCCGCGAATGCCAATGCCTCCGCCAATGCCCCGATGTCGCTATCGCCACAGGCGGCTCCGGCGGCCCCGGCGCCGGCCCGGGTCGCCAACAATGCGCCGCAGCAGGTTGCTCCGGCCGCTGCTGGCGGCGGCGGTTATCTGGTGCAATTGTCGTCGCAGCGCAGCGAAGGCGAGGCCCAGGCCTCGTTCCGGTCGCTGCAGGGCAAGTTCCCGGCGGTGCTGGGATCGCGCAGCCCGGTGATCCGGCGCGCCGATCTCGGCGAGAAGGGCACCTATTATCGCGCCATGGTCGGGCCATTCGCGTCCGCGGAAGAAGCCACGCAATTCTGCGGCACGTTAAAAACTGCTGGTGGGCAGTGCGTCGTCCCAAGGAATTAACGGCCGTTTCCTTGACCCTGGCCGTTGATGGGGGCTAATCGGCCCCATGAGCACACGAGCCTTCATCACCGGCGTCGCCGGACTGGAATTGACCGCTGAGGAGCGCGCGTTTCTGCGTGCCGAGCGGCCATGGGGTTTTATCCTGTTCAAGCGCAACATCGACAATCCGGCACAAGTTGCCGGATTGGTTGAGGAATTACGCGGAGCCACCGGTGACCTCGACGCCCCGGTGCTGATCGACCAGGAGGGCGGGCGGGTACAAAGGCTCGCGCCGCCGCATTGGCCCGTCTATCCCCCCGGCGCGATTTTTGGCGTGCTCTATGACATCGATCCCGAACTGGGCCTGAAGGCCGCGTGGCTGAGCAGCCGGCTGATCGCCGCCGATCTGGTCGATCTCGGCATCACCGTCGATTGCCTGCCGCTGGCTGATGTGCCGGTGCAGGGCGCCGATGCCGTGATCGGCAATCGCGCCTATGGCACCGAACCCGGCAAGGTCGCGGCGATCGCCCGCGCCGTCACCCAGGGCCTGGAGCAGGGCGGCATCCTGCCGGTACTCAAGCATATCCCCGGCCACGGCCGCGCCACCGCCGATACCCATTTCAAATTGCCGGTCGTGGATACCTCCGCTGCCGAGCTGGAAGCCATCGACTTCGCCGCCTTCCGGCCGCTGGCCGATTTACCGATGGCGATGACCGCACATGTTGTGTTTAGCGCCCTTGATGCCGTCCAACCGGCGACCACTTCTGCGACAATCATCGAACAGGTGATTCGCGGCAGTATCGGTTTCCAGGGTGTGTTGATGAGTGATGACGTCTCGATGAATGCGCTGGCAGGAACGATCGCCGAGCGGACCCGGGCGATCGTCGCGGCCGGTTGCGACATCGTTCTGCATTGCAATGGCAAGCTCGATGAAATGCGCGCCGTGGCTGCCGAGACGCCACTTCTCGCAGGCCTCGCGCTGCGGCGGACCCGAGCGGCGCTGGCCACCCGTCTTCAGCCGTTGCCGTTCGACCGCGCGGCGGGCCGGGCGGAACTCGAGGCCTTGATGGGCCGGGCAGGAGCGGGCGCATGAGCGCGGAAATTCTGTCATTCGAGACCGGGCTGCCGACCGAAATCATCGCCGACGACGAGCCTTCGCTGGTCGTCGATGTCGAGGGCTATGAAGGGCCGCTCGACCTGTTGCTGGCGCTGGCGCGGCAGCAGAAGGTCGATCTGCACAAGATCTCGATCCTGGCACTGGCGGACCAGTATCTGCTGTTCATCGAAGCCGCGCGAAAAATCCGGCTTGAACTCGCCGCCGACTATCTGGTGATGGCGGCCTGGCTGGCTTTCCTGAAATCACGTCTGCTGCTGCCGGAGCCAGCGACGCCTGACGGTCCCAGCGCCGAGGACATGGCAACCGCGCTGGCCAACCGGCTGCGCCGCCTTGAAGCCATTCGCGAGGCCTCGAACCGGCTGATGACGCGGCCGCAATTGCAGCGCGACGTGTTTGCGCGCGGCATGCCGGAGGCGATCGCCGAGGTCAAGCACCCGCGCTTCACCGCCACGCTGTACGATCTGCTGTCGGCCTATGCCACGCAGCGTCAGTCCCGGGTGTTGACACGGGTCCATCTCGCCCGTCGGACGGTGTGGTCGCTCAGCGAAGCCCGGGCCTCGCTGGAGCGTCTGGTCGGCATGGCCGAGGACTGGAGCCGGCTCGACGAATATCTGCTGGCCTACATCGTCGATCCCGCGCAGCGCGCCACCGTGATGGCGTCGAGTTTCGCGGCGGCGCTGGAAATGGTGCGCGAAGGCACCATCGATATCAGCCAAAAAGAAGCGTTTGCACCTTTGTACTTTCGCAAGCCCCCGCCGCGTTCCGCGTCGGCCGTGCTCGCGGAGCCGGAAGTTCCGGTCGAGTAAGTGGAAGAAGGAGATCCCGACATGGCAAACCTCGCCGAGAAAATCATGATCGACGATGCCGAGGATCAGATCGCGCAGCCGGAGACCCAAATCGTCGCGCGTCCCGAGGAATTGCGTCTGCTCGAAGCGTTGCTGTTCGCCTCCACCGAGCCGCTCGAGCAGTCGGCGCTGGCCAAGCGCATGCCCGACGGGACCGACATCAAGGCGGCGCTGGCGCAGCTGCAGGCCGATTACGCGATGCGTGGCGTCAATCTGGTGCGCGTTGCCAGCAAGTGGACGTTTCGCACCGCGGGCGACCTGTCGTGGCTGATGACCCGCGAGATCACCGAGACACGAAAATTGTCGCGCGCGGCGATCGAGATGCTGGCGATCGTCGCCTATCATCAGCCCGTTACCCGCGCCGAGATCGAAGACATCCGCGGCGTCGTGACCTCCAAGGGCACGCTCGACGTGTTGCTGGAGACCGGCTGGATCCGGCCGCGCGGCCGTCGCAAGACGCCGGGCCGGCCGCTGACCTTCGGCACTACTGACGCGTTTCTCTCGCAATTCAGCCTCGAGGCGCTCGGCGACCTGCCGGGTCTGGAGGAGCTGAAAGGCACCGGCCTGCTGGATTCCCGGCTGCCCGCCGGCTTCAGCGTGCCCAACCCGTCGGACGATCCGACGTTGCGCGAGGATGAAGAGCCGCTCGAAAGCGAAGATCTGCAACTCTCGCTGTCGGCTCCCGATCCGGAATTTCCGGACCTTCAGGCCGCGGCGATCGATGCCGTCGAATTGGATGTCGCCGAACGGCAGCTCGTCGATCCCGAGGCGGCCGAGGAAGTAGCGGCGGCGGACGAGGTCGAAGCCCTGGTCGCTGAATCCGACGCGGCTGAGCTCGAACTGGTCGAGGATGACACCGAAGCCCTGGAGCCTGGCCTCGAAGCCGACGCGCCGGAAACCACCGACCTTGAGGCCAACGTGTTTGATGTTGCCGAATTCGAGGAAACCGAGACCGTTGATCTGGCGCCCAGGGTGGGCGAGGCCGGCTCCGACGAGCTGGATGACAACAGCAAAAGCTGACGACGCGGAATTAACGCTCGCGGCAATGCGCCGCGTTATCCGCGATTCCGCGAGGGCTTAGGTCCTTGTTTTTGACACCCCCGCGGCCTACGTTCCGGTCAGATTGACGGGCCGGCGACGGGCCGCGTGTTTGGAGGTTATCAGGATGGGTTCACTCAGCATTTGGCATTGGATCGTCGTGATCGGAGTGGTCCTGCTGTTGTTCGGGCGCGGCAAGATCTCCGACCTGATGGGCGACGTCGCGCAGGGCATCAAGGCCTTCAAGAAGGGCATGGCGGATGACGACAAGCCGGTCGCCGACAAGCCGGTCGAGCCGGTGCGCACCATCGACCAGCCGCCGGTTGCAACCGCCCCGGCTGCCGCCGCGCGCACCGATGCCGGCAGCAAGGTCGTTTGAGCCGCCCGCAGGGTTTCGCAACTCTTGCGGCATTTTCGAGGCAACGGTCGTTTCCGTCTGAATTCGTGAGATTTTTCTTGCGGCGAATGTGTGGCGACGCCATTGAAGGAGACGTGGGGCAGTCCAGTCTCGCGTGAGCGGATTTTTTCATGTTCGATATCGGGTGGAGTGAACTGGTCGTCATCGCGGTGGTCGCGCTGGTTGCCATCGGCCCGAAGGAACTGCCCGGCGTGCTGCGCATGGTCGGGCAGTGGATGGGCAAGGCGCGAAAAATGGCCTCGGAGTTCCAGGGCCAGTTCAACGAAGCGATGCGCGAAGCCGAAATGGCCGACGTCAAGAAAGCCTTCGACGACGTCAAGGATGCGGCTTCCGGATTCAGCACCAATAACATCATGACCTCGCTGACCAAGGACGTTGGCGACGCCATGACCATCGACAAGATCGACAATGTGGACACCCCCGTGACGACGCCGACCACGCCGGAGCCGCCGACTCCGGAGACCTTTGTCGAGGCGGAGGCGCACGCCGCGGCAATGGAGCCGTTGGCGATAACCCAGGAATTCCAGCCGGCCACGACGGAAGTGCCGCCGGCCCATGATGTCGTCAACGACGACGTTGCCAATCCCGAGATTCTCAAGGACGCCAAAGCGTCATGAGCGCCGAAGACATCGATGCCTCCAAGGCGCCCCTGATGGACCACCTGATCGAGCTGCGTTCGCGGCTGATCAAGGCGATCCTGGCGTTCGCCATTGCCTTCATCTTCTGCTTCTTCTTCGCCAAGCAGATCTACAACGTGCTGGTGTGGCCGTTCGTCTGGGTCGCCGGCCCCGAGAATTCCAAATTCATCTATACCGCGCTGCTGGAGTATTTCCTGACTCAGCTCAAGCTGGCGATGTTCGGCGCTGGCTTCATCTCGTTCCCGATCATCGCGGCGCAGATCTACATGTTCGTGGCGCCCGGGCTCTACAAGCACGAGCGCGGCGCGTTTCTGCCCTATCTGATCGCCACGCCGTTTTTCTTCGCGCTTGGCTCGCTGCTGGTGTATTTCCTGGTACTGCCGATGCTGATCCGCTTTTCGCTGGGCATGCAGCAGGCCGGCTCCGCCGAAACCGCGCAGATCCAGCTGCTGCCCAAGGTCGGCGAATATCTGTCGCTGATGATGTCGCTGATCTTTGCCTTCGGCATCGCGTTCCAGTTGCCGGTGATCCTGACATTGCTTGGCCGGATCGGAGTCTTGACCTCGCAGCAGCTCAAGGAGAAGCGCCGCTACTTCATCGTCGTCGCTTTCGTCATCGCCGCGGTGCTGACGCCGCCCGACGTCATCAGCCAGGCCTCGCTCGCGATCCCGCTGCTGATTCTCTACGAAGGCTCGATCATCGCGGTGCGGATCGTCGAAGGCAAAGCCGCCCGGGCCGCCGCGGCGAAGGCCGCTGCAACCGGTACCGATGTGACGCCGGCGGAGTAGGGTACTAAGGGCTCCTTGCAAATTTGGCTTCCTTTATCTACCTTAAGTTGCGAATTGACTGCTGCTACGGAGGAGAATGTGGCCTTCACATTTGATACGCTGGGTTATTCCAAACGTCTCCGCGGCGCTGGCATGCCGGAAGGACAGGCGGAGGCCCCATGCCGAAGCCACGCGGGATTTCGTCATGACCGAACTGGTGACCAAGTCCGATCTGTACGCCGTAAGGTCGGATTTAAAAGCGGATTTAAGCGCCCTCAAGGCCGATCTGGAATCGGATTTGCAGACTTTCAAAGCTGATTTATTGGCGATGAGGAATGAACTGCAGGCTTCGATCGATAAGTCGGCACTTCAAGTCACGGTGCGCTTCGGTGGCATCGTAGCAGTCGGGATCGGTATCCTGGCCGATCTTCAGCGACTGCACTGACAGCTTCTCTTTTGCCATTTGATGTTCCAAATCACGGATATTCGGGGTACTGGATGCCGAAGTTGCAAGTTTGCAGCTTTGAAGGTGCATACTTGCAACTTCGCCATCTCTAGGACCCTGCCATGCACGACAACAAAGCGATCCGCGACAATCCCGAGGCTTTTGACGCCGCGCTGAAGCGGCGCGGGCTGGCGTCGGTGGCGGCGTCGCTGATCGCGATCGACGAGACCCGGCGGACTTCGATCCTCGCCTCCGAACTGGCGCAGGCGCGCCGCAACGCGGCGTCGAAGGAAATCGGCGAGGCCAAGAAGAACAAGGATGACGCCCGCGCCAATGCGTTGATGGCCGAGGTCACCGAACTCAAGACGACGATGCCGGAGATGGAAGCCGCGGTGAAGGCCGCCGAGGAGCAGCTCAAGACCGCGCTGGCCGGAATTCCGAACCTGCCGCTGGCCGAGGTGCCGGATGGCGCCGACGAGCACGGCAATGTTCCGCATCACCAGTTTGGCGCCAAACGCAGCTACACTTTTTCGCCCAAACCGCATTACGATCTCGGCGAGGCCATGGGTTCCATGGACTTCGAAGCGGCAGCCAAATTGTCGGGCGCACGCTTCGTGGTACACAAGAAAGGGTTGGCGCGGCTGGAGCGGGCGATCGGCCAGTTCATGCTCGATCTGCACACCAACGAGCATGGCTATGACGAGATCAATCCGCCCTTGCTGGTCAAGGACGAGGCGATGTTCGGCACCACGCAACTGCCGAAATTCGAGGACGATCAGTTCTGGGTGATGGGCGAGGGCGGCCGTCTCGGCCTGATCCCCACCGCCGAAGTGCCGCTAACCAATCTGGTCCGGGAATCCATCCTCGATGAAAAGCAGTTGCCGCTGCGCATGGCGGCGCTGACGCCGTGTTTTCGCGCCGAGGCGGGAGCCGCCGGTCGCGACACCCGCGGCATGATCCGGCAGCACCAGTTCACCAAGGTCGAACTGGTATCCATCACCACGCCGGACAAGTCGCACGAGGAGCATGAGCGCATGCTGGCCTGCGCCGAGGAAGTGCTGCGCAAGCTGGATCTGCATTACCGCGTCATGACGCTGTGCACCGGCGACATGGGCTTTGCCTCGCAGAAGACTTACGACATCGAGGTCTGGATGCCGGGCCAGGGCGAGGGCGGCGCCTATCGTGAGATCTCATCCTGTTCGGTGTGTGGCGATTTCCAGGCCCGCCGCATGGACGCGCGCTACCGCGCCGCCGATGGCAAGCCGCGCTTCGTGCATACGCTGAATGGCTCGGGCACGGCGGTCGGCCGCGCGCTGATCGCGGTGATGGAAAACTACCAGCAGGAAGACGGCTCGATCGCTGTGCCGGATGTGCTGCAACCCTATATGGGCGGGTTGAAAGTCGTGCAGCGCGGCTGATCGCGCTGCGTGTCTGCTATACGCGCTCCGCGGTCAGCACCGCGCATTTGGCTTTTTCGGCCTTGACGTTGACGAAGCCGATATGGGTAAGCGGAAACACCTTGCGGCTTTTCATGTCGATCGTATCGCTGATGGTGCGGCGGCGCTCGGTCGCGTAGCTGCCGTCCTTGCTGCTGAACGTGCACAGCAACTCGATATCCTTTACCGCGTAGCCATTGCGGTTGCGCAGGGTAAAGGTCATCAGCGCCCTGGAGCCGAGGCCGCCGCGCGAAAATCTCTGTTTGGAGACCGACAGCCGTCCCATCGCCGCCACCACCGCGGCGGCATGGACAATAGGAGGTCCCGCCGATGTATCGTTCGCCTCATCGATGCTGGCGACGCTCAGCGTCACGGGTTCGGTCTCGCTGCCGGACTGGATTTCCTGCGGAAACAAGATCCAGATCAAAGCTGCGGTAACCGCCGTGGCGACGGGTAGCCCGAATAGCATCACGCGATTGATCGGGATGGTCATCTTCGTCGTTCCTGCCGGGTCTCCACGGTCGCATGCGGCAGTCGTGGGCGGGTGACACAAACTCGAACGGACTCACTCTCTGTTAAGAACCACGGAGCTGGAAAAATGTTCCAACGCTTTAAGGATCTGGTGTTGCTGCGCGCAAGCGCTCCGCTACGTAGCCCAGAAAGCGTTGGTCAAATCCCGCCGATGCTGGCAAAAGTCGCTGCCCGCCAAGGGCGGACCGGTCGAAAAGGCAGCTGTGCGCATGCGAATTCTCTGTACCAATGATGATGGCATCCACGCCCCCGGCCTGAAAATTCTCGAGCAGATCGCCAAGGAATTGTCCGACGACGTCTGGGTGGTCGCGCCCGAACTCGATCAGTCCGGCGTCTCGCATTCGCTGTCGCTCAACGATCCACTGCGGCTGCGTGAAATCGGTCCGCGACATTTTGCCGTACGGGGCACGCCGACCGATTGCGTGATCATGGGCGCGCGGCACATTCTGGCGGACCATCCGCCGGATCTGGTGCTGTCCGGCATCAACAAGGGCCGTAACGTCGCCGAGGACGTTGTGTATTCCGGTACCATTGCCGGCGCGCTGGAAGGTACCATCCTCGGATTTCCGTCGGTGGCGCTGTCGCAGGAGTTTTCGATGGAGACGCGCCACGCCCCGTTGTGGGATACCGCGCTCAAATTCGGGCCGGACGTGCTGCGCAAGGTGATCGCAGCCGGCGTGCCGAAGAACACCGTCATCAACGTCAATTTCCCGGCCTGCGTGCCGGATCAGGTGAAGGGCGTTCTCGTCACCCGGCAGGGCAAGCGCAACCAGGGATTTCTGCGGGTCGACGAGCGTCGCGACGGCCGCGGCAATCCGTATTTCTGGATCGGTTTTGAGCGCGTCGCCGTGGTCGATATTCCAGCGGAGGGCACTGATCTCGCCGCCCTAGCCGCGCATTTCGTCTCGGTCACGCCATTGCGGCTGGATCGCACCGATGACGAGTTCTCGGAAGCGCTGACCATGGCGATGAAGTAACGCGGGGTGCGCCAAGGGCGCGGCGTTAAACCGCCACGCCCTTCAGCGTACTGGCGATCACCTGCGCCAGGGTTTCCATCTGAAACGGCTTCTGCAACGTCGGGCGGTCGCGAAATTCCTGCGGCAGGCCTTGGGCGCCGTAGCCGGTGGCGAAGATAAAGGGACGCCCGCGGCCCTGGATCACTTCGGCCACCGGGGAAATCACCTTGCCGTTGACGTTGACATCGAGGATCGCAATATCGAACTCGGTGCTGCCGGCAAGCCGCACCGCTTCATTGATTTCGCCGGCTTCGGCGGCGACGCTGTAGCCCAGCTCTTCGAGCATGTCGGCCACCATCATTCGAATCATCACTTCATCTTCGACAAGGAAGACTGAGCCGCCCGTCGGCTTCGATGTAGTCATGCCCAGTGTCCTTGCCCCATTTCACGAGATAAAGTCGCAAATTAAGCTGTACAATGCAATCTTTGCGGCGCGCGGTTTTTTGCGACCGGGCGGCTTCGTGTCTCGACCCGCTCCGCGACGCCACCCGGCGCGCAAACGCGCTTTCACCGCCGGCCAATAATCGGGACGTGACCTTCTGGTTCCGGATTCGGAACACCATGCCCCACCGTGCTAACCTGTTCCACGCCGCGGTCATTGCGTCGCTTCGCTGGTGGCACGGTCAAGTTTGAAGCCGGATTTCACGAGGCAGCCATGATCTCTGTCGGACCCCCTCCCGATCAAATGATGTTCCAGCTCGGTCTGCGCCGCCGCGGCATCAGCAACCAGCTTGTGCTGCGGGCGATGGAAGAGGTGCCGCGCGACCGGTTCGTCGCTGCCGCCGATCTGGCGCATGCCTGGCGCGACACCGCGCTTGGAATCGCGTGCGGGCAGACCATCAGCCAGCCTTTCGTCGTGGCCTATATGACGGAGCAGCTGCAGCTCAAGCCCGGCCATCGCGTCCTCGAGATCGGGACCGGCTCGGGCTATCAGGCCGCGATCCTGGCCAAGCTCAGCCGCGATGTGCTCAGCCTCGAACGCTACCGCACTTTGGTGGATTTGGCGCGCGCCCGGCTGGAACAGCTGGAACTGCACAATGTCGAGGTCATGCTGGCCGACGGCTACGACATTCCGGCCAATCTCGGCAGCTTCGATCGCATCATCGTCACCGCGGCGATGGAGCAATTGACGGATGCGCTGCTTGAGCGGCTGGAGCCTGGCGGCGTGCTGGTGGCGCCTGTCGGCCCCCATAGCGGCCCGCAGACACTGGTCCGGGTTACCCGCGCCACGGAGGGATTTCACCGCAAGGACCTGGTCGAGGTCCGCTTTGTTCCGGCCCTCAAGGGCATCGCGCGCGAGCTCTGAAAAAGTTCGTGAACGCCGATCACGTCCTGGCCGCAGGGTTAAAGGCTTGGTAACGCGGACCGTGTTTACTCAAATCAGTGCTTTGTTGCGTATGAGTGAGTAACCAATGTCCAGCGTTGTCGAGTTGCTTTGCTCTCGCCGGGCTCCGCATGTCGCGGTGCTGGCAATGATGTCGATCGGTTTTGCCGGCTGCAGCGCCGACATGCAGACGCGGTTGTCGCAAAATCCCAATTTTGAAACCGGACAGTCACGCGGCTTTGGCTGGCAGGGCGACTCTACCGGCTCGGTACCCCGGGCAGCGCCACGCGCGCCGGTTGAGCGCAGCAGCGAGTTGCCGCAGTATCAGCGCCCGGCCTACCAACCGCAGCCGGCCTACCAGTCTTCCGCGCTGCCGCCGCCAATCGCGGCGCCACAGTCCTATCCGGTTGGTCGCACCGCCGCGGCGGCGCCGGTCACCGGTGGCGGCCGCGGCCCCGGTTCCTACGCGCCGCCGAGCCAGCCGATCGAGAGCACCGGCACCGTGGCACCCCGATCGGTCGCGGCTACCAATGGCGTGGCCCGCGATGGCGGCACCGCGATCATCGTCGGCACCAGCGATACGCTGGACGGCCTGGCGCGCCGCTATAACGTGTCGTCCGCCGCGATCCTGCAAGCCAATGGCTATAAGGGCCCGCGCGCGCTGTCGCCCGGCCAGCAACTGATCATTCCGCGCCAGAGCGCGGCCGCCGCGACCCCCGCGCTGGCGGCCCCGG
>JACMOT010000225.1 GCA_014377915.1 Tardiphaga sp. | reverse complement strand
TCCGCCAACGCCCGCACCTTGCCGTGGCGCTCACCCCCCGGCGCGCCGCTGCCCGGCGACGCCGATTGGCCCTACCGGGTCTGGCTGTCGGAAATCATGCTGCAGCAGACCGGCGCCGTGACCGTGGGTCCGTATTTCGAAAAATTCCTGGCGCGCTGGCCGACGGTGGCGGATCTCGGGTCGGCGTCGCAGGACGACGTGCTGCGGATGTGGGCCGGGCTCGGCTATTATTCGCGGGCACGCAACCTGCATGCTTGCGCGGTAGCCGTGCTGCGCGACCATGGCGGCGCGTTTCCGGATACGGAAGCAGGGCTGCGCACGCTGCCCGGCATCGGGCCGTATACCGCTTCCGCCATCGCCGCGATCGCGTTCGGCCGGCAGTGCATGCCGGTAGATGGCAATATCGAGCGCGTGGTGTCGCGGCTCTATGCGGTGGAAGAACCGTTGCCGAAGGCCAAACCGCGGATCCAGGCGCTGGCCACCACGCTGCTGGCCGCGACCCGCGCCGGCGATAGCGCGCAGGCGCTGATGGATCTCGGCTCTTCGATCTGCACGCCGAAGAAACCGGCCTGCGCGCTGTGCCCGATCAATGACGAGTGCGCGGCGCGAATCCGCGGCGATCAGGAGAGCTTTCCGCACAAGGCGGCGAAGAAGGCCGGTACCTTGCGAAAAGGCGCGGCCTTCGTGGTGACGCGCGGCCATGAATTGCTGGTGCGCACGCGGGCCGAAAAAGGCCTGCTCGGCGGCATGACCGAGGTGCCGTCGTCGGAATGGCTGGCGGATCATGACGCCGACGCGGCGCTGCGACAGGCGCCCGCGCTGAAGGGCGTGCGCTGGCACCGCAAGCTCGGCGTCGTCAGTCACGTCTTCACGCATTTCCCGCTGGAGCTGGTGGTCTACACCGCGTCCGTCGCGGCGCGCAGCCGGGCGCCGGACGGCATGCGCTTTGTGCCGGTCGCGACGCTCGACGATGAGGCTCTGCCCAATCTGATGCGCAAGGTGATTGCGCACGGACTCGGCTGATCCGGCCGCACGAAAACCGCGAGGCCGCCGCCAGCGATCAGAGCCGTCATTTGTTTCCCTGTAATGTACCGGGTGGGACGGTACAGGAACGGCAAAGGGGGCACTTGCGAAGGCACTTTAAGCGAAATGCAATCAAGCGCTGCGATGGTTTACGGACAGAACGTTTGTGCCAGGCGTCGAGCCTTAACGCTTCGTTCAGTCGGGTTTCATTATACCGCTAGCTATCGTTCCCGCGAACGCGCCACCACGGATTTTACATGTCCAAGCACGTCACGCCGAGCGGCCGGGAGAGCTTCTTTCCGGCCTCCGAGTTGATCGTCTCGAAGACCGACCTGAAGGGCCGGCTGACCTATGCCAACCGGCTGTTCTGCCAGGTCGCGGGCTACACCGAGGCTGAACTGATCGGCCAGCAGCATAGCATCGTCCGCCATCCAGACATGCCGCGCGGCGTGTTCCGTCTGCTGTGGGATGCGATCGAGGATCGCCGCGAGATCTTCGCTTACGTCAAGAACATGGCAAGGAACGGCGACCATTACTGGGTCTATGCCCATGTCACGCCATCCTTCGGCGCCGACGGCAAGATCGGTAGCTACCATTCCAATCGCCGGGCGCCGGCCCGTGACATCATCGAAAAAACGATCGTGCCGCTCTATGCCGAGGTGCTGGCGATCGAGCGGCGCCATACCAATGGCAAGGACGCCGTCGCCGCCGGCCACAAGGCTCTGATGGATTTCGTTGCCTCGCAGAAAGTCAGCTATGACGAACTCATGTTTTCTCTCAAGAGCGCAGCTTAGCACGCTGCTCGTCATCGCCGGCTCGGTCGTGGCGATCGGGTTGCAATTCGTGGGCTTCCTGTGGTCGGCCATCGCGTGCGAGATGCTGGTGACAGCGGCGGCCGTTCTGTCGCTGATCTGGATGACGCGCGTCACAGCGCTGGTCGAGCGCGCGACCAAGGCGTGCCGCGGCATCGCGCAGGGCGATTTCGAGGCGCGCATCCTGTCGATCCCGGTCGGTGGCAAGATAAGTGAGCTGCTGCATACCATCAACGACATGATCGACGGTTGCGACGCCTTCGTTCGCGAGTCGACCGCGGCGATGACCGCGTTGCACCACAACAAGTATTATCGTCGCATCCTGCCGGGCGGCCTGCACGGCGGACTGCTGCAGGGTGCCAATGCGATGAACGCGGCCACCGACAGCATCGCGGCGCGCATCAAGCATTTCGAGCAGCAAACCGCCGATCTGGAAATTACCGTCAATGCCATCGTCAGCGCGCTGGACAATGGCGCGGCGGAAATGAGCGGGACCGCGGGCAATCTGCGCGCCGGCGCCAGCTCGACGCTGCGGCGCATGACCTCGGTGGCAGCGGCTTCCGAGCAAGCCGCGGCCAATATGCATTCGGTCGCCTCGGCGACGGCTGATCTGTCGTCGAATGCCAGCGAGGTCGGCGCCGATATCGCCCGGTCGGCGGCGATCGCCGGCCGGGCCGTGGAGCGGGTCGCCGACGCCGCCAGCAATGTCGACGTGCTGCGGAATGTCGCGCTGCGGATCAGCGAGGTCGTGAAATCGATCAATGCGATCGCCTCGCAGACCAATCTGCTGGCGCTCAATGCCACCATCGAGGCGGCCCGTGCCGGCGACGCCGGTCGCGGCTTCGCGGTGGTCGCGCATGAGGTCAAGTCGCTGGCGACGCAGACCGCCGCATTCATCGCCGAGATCGAGGGCCAGATCGGTCAAGTCAAATCCGCCACCGACAAGGTCAGCGACTCCATCACCGAGATTGGCACCGTGATCGCGGAGGTCAGCGAGATCACGGGCAAGGTAGCCAGCGCCTCGGAAGCGCAGTCAGAGGCGACTGCCGGCATTGCCCGCAATGTCGACGAGGCGTTCGGTGTGGTGCGCGAGATTTCCGCCAGCATCCAGTCGCTGGCCACCACCGCCAAGGACACCGAGCAACTGGCGACGTCGACCATGGCGGCCTCCGGCGACTTGTCCTCGCAATCGGGCCTGCTGACCAAGGAAATCCGGCTCTATCTGGACCACGCCCGGCAAAATCTGGTGGATCAGGCCGGCCTCGTGCGGGCGGCGTAGCATCGCTGCCGCCGTTCGGACCAGCCGAAGGTATCTTCGGCCGCTATCAGGTTTCAGCGGAGGGCGTCACGTCGATTTGTCGGACGCCTGCCTGCTCCCTTTCGTCCAGCCCGCGCCCGGTTTCCAGCATGAGTTGTCGTATCCATATCAAGCCGGGATCGAACTGCGCCCGGGTCGGGGTGAACATGAACTGCTCATCGATGCCCGGATCCAGTGGTGGCGCGACCGTGACGAGCGCCAACCGTCGTGCGAGCGCCGCGATCAGCCGGCGCGGAACGAATGCGACGAGATCGGTGCGCGAGACAATATGCAGTGCTTCGATGTAGCCCGGGACCACCAGCGCGATTCGCCGCTCAAGCCCCTTGCGACGAAGCCATCCATCGATCAGGTCTTCGTTCTGGCCGCGGATCACGACCGCGACGTGTCGCGCTTTCAGGAACGCTTCACGCTGCGCCAGCCTAGTGCCAGCGGCGTGACCACCACACACCGCGAGCGCGTCGCTGTCGGTGTAGAGCAACTGCCGATGAAATCCCCGGAAGTCGTTGCCAATGCTGATCACCATATCGATGGTTCGGACGAATTCCGCGGTCATGATCGCAGGCCCGCGCCACGGCACCACATCGATCCGGACGTTCGGAGCCAGCGCGGATATCCGCGCAACCAGCGGCGGTATCAGCAGTTCGACGGCAAGATCCGGCATCATCAGCCGGAAGCACCGCTCGCTGCTGATGGCGTCGAAACCGTCGGGAATGAACAGGCCGCGCACCTGATCCAGCGCCTGCACAAGCGGCCCGCGCAGGGCACAAGCGCGCGGTGTCAATTCCATCCTCGCCCCCACTCGAACCAGCAGGGGGTCGCCGAGCAAATCGCGCAGCCGCTGCAGGGCGTGACTTGCCGCCGGCTGTGACAGGCCAATCCGCAGCGCAGCGCGGCTGACACTCGCTTCCCGCAGCAACGCATCCAGCGCAACAAGCAGATTCATATCGAGAGCAGCTAAATTCATGCTGCAAATATATATCATACAGACTATCGATTGGAAGAAGTCGGTTTGGCCTCGGATAGTGCCTCCATTGTTCGCAACCGATGGAGCCTTTAAATGCGTATCGCCGAAAACAAGAAGCTGATCGAGCGAGTTTACACTGATTCAGCGGACCGCTGCGGCACGACGTTCGCCGATAACCTTGCCGACGACGTGTGCTGGACCGTCACAGGGCAACATTCCTGGTCGCGGACCTTTGAAGGACGCGACGCGGTGTTGAATGGTCTGATGGGCTATTTCAGGTCGCTTTTCGACGTCCGGCCACGCACGGTGGCGTTTAATTTTATCGCCGAGGGCGACACCGTCGTCGTCGAGGCCAAGGGCGATAATGTCACGAAGGCAGGTGTTCGCTATGACAACGACTACTGCATCGTGTGGCGGATCGAGAACGGCAAGATCAAGCAGGTCAGGGAATACTGTGATTCAGCGCTGACTGAAAAGGCTCTTGGGCCGTTCCCGCAGCCGCCCAGCCGGGTTTCTGGCTGAGCGAACTCGCTTGAGAAGGCCGGGCGCGGTGCGCGCCCGGCCCTGATCTGCGCGGGATCAGGCGACCTTGCCGGGGATGTGCTTGAACATGTTGCGGCGGGCTTCGTCGTCCATTTCCGCTTTCCAGGTGAACTTGTCCTTCAGCGCGATCGCCTTGGCGGCGGCCGGCCGTGCCGAGACCTCGTCGACCAGACGTTTCACGTTGGGATACTTCGTCAAGGCATCGTCACCCATCACAAACGTCGCCATCCGGGCCCAGCCCCAGACGTCCATATCGACGATCGTGTAGTTGTCACCGACCATATAGCGGCGGCCTTCGAGACGGTCGTTCAGCACCGCGAGGTGGCGCGCCGCCTCGAACTGGTAGCGGTTGTTGGCATAGTCGATTTTTTCGGGCGCAAAATGCTTGAAGTGCACGGCCTGGCCGAAGAACGGACCAACGCCCGTGGCGACGAACATCAGCCATGACAGCAATTCGGCGCGGTGCGCGGGGGTGTTGGACGGCAGGAACTTGCCGGTCTTCTCGGCGAGGTAGAGCAGGATGGCGTTGCTGTCGAACACCTGGACGCCGTCATCGTCGATCGCCGGCACCTTGGCGTTCGGGTTGATGGCGAGATAATCCGGCTTGAACTGGCCGCCGGTGCGGGTATCGACCGGCACAGGCTCGTAGGGCAGGCCGAGTTCCTCGAGCAGCAGCGCGACCTTGGTCGGATTGGGTGACCCGTTGAAGTAGAATTTAAGCATTCGAAGATCTCCGATGGTGTACCCGGCGAACTCGGCATGGCTCACGATTCCGGGCACCACCTTTATGCAGTGCGTGGATTTCGCCAATGGCGCAAGCGGAGAGTTGGCGGGGGCGATGCGGGCCTGACGCGCCCGGCCGGGCAGAGATCAAACTCTTTCATCATGCCCGAACATGGGCGATGGGGGGACTTTCACTGGATTGCTGCAGGGTGGCCTGCGGCGGCATAGGCGTCTTCGATGGTAACCCGCTCCAGCGGGATATCGGCACCGATTGCTGCGAGCATCTGCCGGAATACGGCGACGGGGAACGCCGGCGTTTCCGTGACCAGCCCGAGAATGCGTCCCGATCCAGCGGTGCCGGCGCCGATGCTCTCGACGACCTGTTCGGCCGGGTCGAGGAACGTTACAGCAGGTAGTGCGCGTTCAAAGAATGCGCGCAGCCACGGCAGATGGGTACTCGACAAGGTCAGTACGTCAATAGCCGGATGCGTGGTCATCAGCTTCGCGGCGAAGGCGTCGACGGCCTGCTGCGTCTCGTCAGGGGCGAAGAGAAATCGGCCGGTCTCGACCAGGTCGACCATATCGGACGCATCGATCGCCGCCACGCGAGACGGATCGCGCGCGATCCCTCTGATGAAGCGATCAAGCAGCCCGCTGGCAACCAGTGAACGCACGCCCATGATGCCGACGGAGCCGGTGTGCGATGTGGCCAGCGCTTCGGCGAGGGGCGGCCGCACTCCCAACAACGGCACGGAAGTTGATCCCTCCAGCGCATCGAGCACCATGATGGACGGCGCGTTGGATGCGATGACGATCGCCGACGGCGCGTAGCCATCGAGAAACGCAATCGTCCGCTGCATGGTCGCAAGCAAGGCGGTGCCGTCCTTGCCTCCGTAGGGGAAGCTTGCGCGATCGGCGAGGTATACGATGTCCTGCCGCGGCAGGCGCCGGTGAATCAGGTCAACGATCGCGTAACTGCCAATGCCGGCATCGAAGACGGCGACAGGACGGTCCAGTGCGGAGTCAGTCATAGCTACTATGATACCTAGCCAAAGCGAGGCGGGCAAGGCGTAGGCCATGGCGGCGAAGCCGGGTCGGCGAGGGCGGTACAAGCACGCTTGCCCGCCCTTGCCTTCCGTCGCGGCGCCGTAGGGCAGGTCAATCGCCGACCGCTCGATGGGCGCCGGGGCGTGCCCAGGTTTTCATTGTTCAGATACGATGGAACGCGAGCGTGCTGCGCAAGGGCGCATTTGCGCATCCTGCGTAGAGTTCAGGCCCCACCCATTCCGCTGCGGATTTCGGCGCGCAATTCGTCGATCAGCCGGAGGCCCTTCTTGGTTTCGACGTGCCAGAATGTCCAGCCGTTGCAGGCGGCGGAACCTTGCGCGACCGCGCCCATGCGGTGGATCGAACCGACCTTGTCGCCAAGCATGATGGCGCCGTCGGCGCGCACCAGGGCACCATGGCGTTTCTTCACATCGACAAGCTTGGTGCCGGGCAGGATCATGCCGCGCTCGAGCAATTCGGAGAAAGCCACGCGCGGCGCGGATCGGGCGGTCATGAACGGGGCGAGGGTGGCTTCCGGCAGCGGCTCGATGGCTGCGATCCGTGCTTCGGCGGCGGCGGCGTAGTCGCGGTCACGTTCGAAGCCGATATAATTGCGGCCGAGCCGCTTGGCGACGGCGCCGGTGGTGCCGGTACCATTGAACGGATCGATCACCAGATCGCCGGGCTTCGACGATGACAGCAGCACGCGGGCCAGCAGGCCTTCGGGCTTCTGGGTTGGATGCACCTTCTTGCCGTCGGCGCCCTTCAGGCGCTCGTCGCCGGTGCACAAGGGAATCAGCCAGTCGGAACGCGCCTGGACGTCTTCATTCGCGGCCTTGAGGGCCTCGTAGTTGAAGGTATAGCCCTTGGCATTCTCGTCGCGCGCAGCCCAGATCATGGTCTCGTGCGCATTGGTGAAGCGGCGGCCGCGGAAATTCGGCATCGGGTTGGATTTACGCCACACGATATCGTTCAGCACCCAGAAGCCGAGGTCCTGCATGATCGAGCCAACACGAAAAATGTTGTGGTAGGATCCGATCACCCACAGGGTCGCCGACGGCTTCATGATGCGGCGGGCGGCAAGCAGCCAGGCGCGCGTGAAATCGTCATAGGCGGCGAATGACGAGAACTTGTCCCAGTCATCGGTGACCGCGTCGACGTGCGATTCGTCGGGGCGTTTGAGGTCGCCCTTCAGTTGCAGGTTGTACGGTGGATCTGCGAACACCAGATCGACCGAATGGGCCGGCAACTTTGACATCTCGGCGACGCAATCCCCGATGACGATACGGGAGCTCGGGCCGGATTCTATTTCTATGCGGGGCGCCCTTGCAGACGCCCCGCGAAGCGAAACAACCATGACTCAACTACTCTGACTCAGGCGACGCTGTCGGCGACGCGGGACTAACAAACCGACTATCCACACTGTGACGCCGCAAAGTAAAAATCGACTTAATTGCAATCTTGTTGTTGGGTGTTCGTGCTAGGCAATATTTGCCGGGCCGTTTAATGCTAAATGCCATGGAAATTATCGGGCGCAGCCGCGTTAGGGTCGGCGCCCGATCCGAGACGAATGAAATGAAGGAAAGCCGCCATGCGTTACGATGACTTCCGTCGCAGCGACAATATCGACGACCGTCGTGACGACGAAGGCGGCGGTGGCGGCGGTGGTTTTGGCCTGCCGATGGGCGGCGGCGGTCTCGGTATCGGCACCGTGATCGTGCTCGGCCTGGTCGGCTGGGCGTTCGGCATCGATCCGCGCATCCTGATCGGCGGCGCGGAGATTCTCACCGGCGGCCAGCAACAGGCGCCGACCTACCAGACTGACCGTCGCTCGGCGCCGTCCAAGGGGGGCGCGCCGACCGATGAAATGGGCAGCATGATTTCAGGCGTGCTCGGCGAGATCGATGATCGCTGGAGCGAAATATTCAATGAAAGCGGGCAGCGTTATTCCGGCCCGCGCATCGTGTTGTTCAAGAACGCCACCAATGGCGGCCGTTGCGGTCAGGCGCAGGCGGCGATGGGGCCATTTTATTGCCCGCCTGAGAAACAAATCTTTCTCGACACCGGCTTTTTCCGCCAGGTCGAGACGCGCTTTCACGGCTGCTCCGGCAATGCCTGCAAATTCACAGCGGCCTATATCATCGCGCATGAGGCTGGTCACCATATCCAGAACCTGCTGGGCATCCTGCCGCGCGTACAGCGGCTGCAGGAGCAGGCCGGCAGCAAGGCGGCGGCCAATGCGCTGCAGGTCAAGGTCGAGCTGCAGGCCGATTGCCTGTCCGGCGTCTGGGTCAATCGCGAATCGAAAAAGCGCCCGGGCTTCCTCGAAGCGGGCGACATCGATGCCGCGCTGCAGACCGCGACCGCGATCGGCGACGATACGCTGCAGCGTCAGGCGCAGGGCCGCGTGGTGCCCGATTCTTTCACCCACGGCTCAGCCGAGCAGCGCAAGCGCTGGTTCATGACCGGCTATCGGCAGGGCACCGTGGCGTCCTGCAACACTTTTGGCGCGCAGCAGCTTTAGGCGTCATTGCGAGCGAAGCGAAGCAATCCAGGAGCCGCGGGCAAAGGCTGGATTGCTTCGTCGCAAATGCTCCTCGCAACGACGAATGGGGAATGAGATCCATGTCACTTATTGATACTGTAAAATCCTTCGTGCCGCTCAACATCGCGGTGCTGACGATCTCCGACACGCGCTCGATCGCCGATGACAAGTCGGGCGCGACGCTGGCGGATCGGCTGACGGCGGCCGGTCATCATCTCGCGGCCAGGGACATCGTCACCGACGACGTCGAGGTGATCCGCGCCATCGTCAGAGCATGGATCGCGGATGTCGGCGTCGATGCGATCATCACTACCGGCGGCACCGGGTTCACGGGCCGCGACGTGACGCCGGAAGCGATTGAACCGCTGTTCGAAAAGCGCATGGATGGTTTTTCCATCGCCTTTCACATGATGAGCCATGGCAAGATCGGCACCTCGACGATCCAGAGCCGTGCTACCGCGGGCACCGCGGGCGCGACCTTCATCTTCTGCCTGCCGGGGTCGCCGGGCGCCTGCCGCGACGGCTGGGACGGCATTCTGGCGCCGCAGTTGGATTACCGCACCAAGCCGTGCAATTTCGTTGAGATCATGCCGCGGCTGGATGAGCATTTGCGACGCGGCAAGGCGAAGTAGCGCCGCATACTGTCATTCCGGGATGCGGCTAACGGCGAAGCCGGATGGCGCAGGCCCGGAATCCCGGGATGTTCTGCGCTGAAGCATCTCGGGATTCCGGGTTCGCGGGCGGCTGGCGCCGCCCACGCCCCGGAATGACAGCTACAATTTCATCTCCCAGGTCTCGCCGACCAGCTCGACGCCAAAACTGTGGTGCGGTTCGCTGGCGATCAATTCAAAGCCGGCGTGCTGATAAATGCCGCGCGCGGCCAGCAGGTTGCTCTGCGTCCACAATGTGATCGAGGAATAGCCGGCCTGGCGCGCGAAGCGGATGCATTGCTGCACCAGCGCGCGGCCGATGCCGAGCCCGCGCGCTGCTCGCTCAACCAGCAGAAGCCGAATCCTGGCGATATCGTCCGAAGCCTTCACCAGGAAGATCGATCCGGCTGGCAGACCATCAACCTCGGCAATCCAGCAGGCTTCGCGCGATGCGTCGTAGCCGCGGATAAATTGCGCTGCGATCTCGGCGACCAGGGCCTCGAAACCGATGTCCCAGCCATATTCCTCTGCGTAAAGCGCGCCGTGCCGCGAGATCACCCAGCCTATGTCTCCGGGCCGATGCGGCCGCAGCGTCGCGGCGCGGGCTCTGCTCACCTGGGGGGCCAGCAAGTTCTCGATAGTCGCCATCGCTTGCACCACGCGGTCATCGTCACCGGGGGGAAGTTCGCCCAGCAGCGCGGCGACATGGTCGTGCGAACTGCGGTTGAGCCTGCCAGAGGCCAGCCGGCCCTTGGCCGTCAGCCCGAGCTGGAATTGCCTGCGGTCCGAAGGCAGCGGCTTGCGGCTGACCAGCCCCTTGTCGAGAAAGACCTGGAGAATGCGGCTGAGGTAGCCGGCATCGAGGCTGAGGTCGGCCGCGATCTGCTTGGCGGAGAGGTCATCGCGATGCGCCAGCTCATACAGCACCCGCGCTTCGGTCAGCGAATAGGGGCTGTCGAGCAGGTTCTGCTCCAGCACGCCCAGCTTGCGGGTGTAGAAGCGATTGAAGCCGCGCACGGCGGCGATCCGGTTTTCGGCAGCGGTCTCGGACATGGCCAACCTCGATGGTTGCCACAGTCAATCAATTGGTTGATTTTGGCAAGTAGTTTGCCGACCGGGTCAGGCGACGATGATCCGGCTGCGTAGCAGCGTGCGCGACGAGCGGCCAAGCCGGCGCAGCAACCGCGCTTCGGAGCGGCGCGCGTCGGCATGACCGCCGAGCTGGTCGTAATGGTCGCGGGCGATCAGCAGGCCCTGATCGGCCGACGGGCCGGCGATCATCCGCGCCAGGAATTTCAGGCCGTCACGAAAACCGCTGTCGCTATACGGGGAGCGGGCATAGCGGAAGATGCCGGCGCGCGGCCGGTTACTCCCTGAAACCCGCTGGATGAATTGTGAGGTTTCATCGATCCAGCCGGCATCCAGCACGGCGCCGGCCTGCAAAAACATCAGCCAAGGCGAGCGCGCCTGGCGGGCGCCGGCCGCCAGCGCCGCGGCGCGTGAACCCTGAAAGTTCAGGAAGCCGCAGCCGGCCACGTCGGCGACATGCTCGATCACGCCATTCTCGACCCGATCCACCAGCAGCACCTCCTTGATCACGCCGGCGGCGGCGCCCGGCACCAACGCCGCCAAGGTGGCAACGGCCGGCTGCTCGACGCCTTCTGTGGGAATGATCACGCTCAGCATGGCAGGCACATATTACCTTTGATGATTGGCTTCGACAGAGTTACACCACTTTGTGGTTACATATCCGTACGACTTCCGCAGAATTGAACCCGCAAGCATTGGTGCGAGATTGCACACCACGCCCGAGTGACGCTAATTAATTTATGTTCTTGATTTGTTCCTTCGCGCCGCTATCCTGGTGGCATGAGTCGCAAAAATGCTGCCGCCATCAAGCACCCGCCGGTCACGGCGCCCTCCGAACCGGCGGGTGTGCCTTCGCCTTTTCCCGAGATCGCCGTAGCGATCGAGAAGCAACGACGGCGCGGCCGCGGCGCTCAGTCCAATGACAGCGGCCGCTTCGAGGCCGAAGCCCGGGTCGCCTTCGATGACGGCTGGCAGAGCCTCGACGACCTGCCGGCCTTCAAGACCACCGTCGCGGTGGACACCGCGCGAAAGGTCATCACCCGTAACGAGTCGCCAGATATCGGCTTCGATCGCTCGATCAATCCCTATCGCGGCTGCGAGCATGGTTGCGTCTATTGCTTCGCGCGGCCGAGCCACGCCTTTCTCGGCCTGTCGCCCGGCCTCGATTTTGAATCCAAGCTGTTCGTGAAGCCGGACGCGCCGGCGCTCCTGGAGAAGGAGCTGGCGGCGCCGGACTACGAGCCGAAGATGATCGCGATCGGCACCAACACCGATCCGTACCAGCCGATCGAGCGCGAGCATAAAGTGATGCGCGGCATGCTCGAAGTGCTGGAGCGCGCTTCGCACCCGGTCGGCATTGTTACCAAATCGGCCCTGGTCACCCGCGATATCGATATTCTGGCGCGGATGGCTAAGCGCAACCTCGTCAAGGTGGCGATCTCCGTCACCTCGCTGGATCCGCAACTGTCGCGCACCATGGAGCCACGGGCGTCGTCGCCTGCGAGGCGGCTGGAAGCGTTACGGCAATTGTCCGAGGCCGGCATTCCGACCACGGTGATGGTGGCACCAGTGATCCCGGCGCTCAACGATGCCGAGATCGAGCGCATCCTTGACGCGGCCGCGCATGCTGGCGTCAAGGAGGCCAGCTATGTGCTGCTGCGGCTGCCGCTCGAGGTCCGCGACCTGTTCCGGGAATGGCTGATGGCCAATTATCCGGACCGCTACCGCCACGTTTTCACGCTGATCCGCGACATGCGCGGCGGCCGCGACTACGACTCGCAATGGGGTACTAGGATGAAGGGTACCGGCCCGATGGCCTGGATGATCGGCCGCCGCTTCGAGATCGCCGCGGCCAGGCTCGGCCTCAACAAACGCCGTTCGAAGCTGACGACGGATCATTTCATCCGGCTGAGCAAGCCGGCCCAGCAATTGAGCCTGTTCTAGGAATTTGAAGGACGGAGCGAAAATCCCACTCGACGCCAGCGCGGGGCAGGGATGAGATGAAATTCGCTGCCAGGACTTGGCCCCTCGTCGCTTCCGAGGGTGCCTGCGCAGCGCATGCGGGTGGAGGGGAGTTCGTGAGCCACGCGGGCTCCCCTCGCCCGATCGCCGGTGAAGAATGGGTACGGCCGCAGGTTCCCGGTTGCGCGGGTCGACGCCGTTCAGCACGATCGCGGCATGATTCGCCCCCCAGCCCCCGACCAGCCCAAGCCGCGCAAGCCGGCGATCGCTTTCAAACCGCCGAGCTTCACCCGTGAACGCGCGCTGCTGAAAAGCGGCGTCTGGCCGGTGGCAGGTTGCGACGAGGCCGGCAGAGGTCCGCTGGCAGGACCGGTGGTCGCTGCTGCCGTGATTCTCGATCCGAAGCGCATTCCGAAAGGCCTCGATGATTCCAAGCGGCTCACCGCTGCCAGGCGCGAGGAATTGTTCGAGGAGATCTGCGCCACCGCGTCCTTCGCCGTGGCCTATGCCTCGCCGGCCCGGATCGATCGGGACAATATCCTTCGCGCCTCGCTGTGGGCGCTGGCGCGCGCGGTACATGCGCTGCCGGAGGCGCCGAAGCACGTCTTCGTCGATGGACGCGACAGGATCGATATCGGTTGCGGCTGCGAGCCGGTGATCGGCGGCGACGGCCTCATTCTGTCGATTGCCGCGGCCTCGATCCTGGCCAAAGTGTCGCGCGACCGGCTGATGTGCCGACTGGCGGAGGATTGCCCCGGCTACGGTTTCGAAGTCCACAAGGGCTATGGGGTGCCGCAGCACCTGGCGGCATTGACCGAACTAGGCCCCAGCGTCCATCATCGTCGCCTGTTCGCGCCGGTGGCCGCGGCCCGCGCCAGGCATCAGGACATTGCGCTGGACGCCCAGCTGCCGCGGGAGACCGCGGTTGTGATCGAGGCGTCGGCCTAGCGCGCTGCTCGGTTGCCTCGTCCGTCGGCGCGCTTTATCACACAAGCACGCCCGAACTCCCGTTGGCTGGCCCACGCTTGATGCGTTTCACCTCCCTGATCGTCGAACTGATCCGCGCCCGGCCGCGCCTGGTGTTCTGGATCGTCGTGCTGTGCCAGGCCGCGATCTGGCTGGTGGTGCCGTTGCTGCTGTACCGCGGCCCGCCCGGCGATCTCGCCACCGTGCTGGCCTATGGCCGCGAATATCAGGTCGGTACCGACCTTGGCCCGCCGCTCGCCTTCTGGCTCGCCGATATCGCCTTCCGCGCCGCCGGCAATCATATTTTCGGCGTCTATCTTCTGGCGCAGCTGTGTTTCATCGCGACCTGTCGCGCGCTGTTCTATCTGGCGCGCAACATGGTCGGCGGCCCGCAGGCGGTGCTTGTGGTGCTGCTGACCATGACGGTCACGGCGTTCAGTTCGCCGGGGGTCGAATTCGGACCGCTGGTGCTGGCGCGACCGCTGTGGTCGATGTTGTTGCTGCATGCCTGGCTGGCGATCGGTGAGGGCCGGCGCAACGCCTGGTTTGCGCTGTCGATCGAGGCTGGGCTGCTGCTGCTCACGACGTCCAGCGCGATGTGGCTGCTGTGGCTCCCGGTCGCCTTTGGCCTGGCCACCGCGCGGGGCCGCCGCAATCTGACGTCGTTCGATCCTCTGTTCGCACTGCTGGTGATTGTGGTGCTGGCTTTGCCTTATCTGATGTGGGTGATCCGCGCCGATGCCATCGTGGTGCCGGCGTTGCCCGCGGCGATTGACCTCGCGGGCAGGGCACAGCATGGCGGCCTGCTGCTCGGCGGGCTGCTGGCGATGCTGGCCGGGGTGATCGTGCTGACCGCGATGAACTGGGGCTGGCTGGTACGCCGGCCCGAGGATGCGCAGGTGATCTTCCGCCCGCCGGTCGATCCGCTGGCGCGGCGCTACGTGTATTTCTTCGCGCTGGCGCCGGGCCTGCTCGGCGGCCTGTTGGCGGTCCTGTACGGCTTCGATCGGGTCGCCGGCGGCGCCGGCATCGCGCTGATGATGGCGGGGCTGGCGGTGGTGGTGGCATCGGGCGACCTGATCCTGCTGCGGCGTCAGCAGGTGCTGCGCAAGGTCTGGGCCTTCGCCATTGTCGCGCCGGCGCTGGCAGCCTTTGCCAGCCTGCTGATCCAGCCCTGGATCAGCAACCGCGAGGTTGACACCGCGCTGCCGGCAAACGAGATCGGCCGCTTCTTTGGTGAAAGCTTCGAGCGCCGCACCGGCCAGAAACTGCAGGCCGCTGCCGGCGACCCTCAATTGGCCTCGCTGATCGGCATGGGGCCGGCGCGACCGCACGTGCTGCTCGATGCCACGCCGTCCCGCACGCCATGGATCACCCCGCAAAGCTTTGCCGAGACCGGCGGTGTCGTGGTGTGGCGCGCGGCGGATACGGTCGGCACGCCGCCGGAAGATATCGCCGTGCGCTTCCCGGGCCTCGCCCCGGAAGTGCCGCGCGCGTTCGATCGTCTGGTCAACGGCCGGCAGCCGGCGCTGCGGATCGGCTGGGCCATCGTGCGGCCGAAGGCGCCATAGTCAGGCGCCGCTAGCGGGCAATGCCTGCAGCGCCTTGGCGATCAAGCGCAGATCGACCCAGGCCATTCGCTTGTAGCCCGGTGAGCGCAGCAGATATTCCGGGTGGAAGCTGGCAATGGCGCGGATTTTTCGCGTGCCGGTGTCGTAATCGACCCAGCGCCCGCGCGATTTCATGATGCCGTCCTTCGTCCGCAGCAGGGTCTGGGTCGCAGGGTTGCCCAGCGTCACCAGGATGTCCGGATTGACCAGTTCGATCTGGCGCTGGATGAACGGCAGGCAGATCTGCGTCTCCTGTGGCGTCGGCGTGCGGTTGCCCGGCGGTCGCCATGGAATAACATTGGCGATATAGACGGTACTGCGGTCGAGCCCGATGGCGGCCATCATCCGGTCGAGCAGCTTGCCCGGCGGGCCGACAAACGGCAGACCCTCGATGTCCTCGTCGCGGCCGGGCGTCTCGCCGACAAACATGATGCGCGCCTGCGGATTGCCGGCGGCGAACACCAGTTGCGTGGCGGTCGATTTCAGGGCGCAGCCCTCGAAATTCTTCAGCGTGGCGTGCAGGGCCTCCAGCGTCGGCGCCGCACCCGCCACCTCGCGGGCGGCGGCGATCGCCACTTCGGGGGCGACTTCGACCTTGGCTGGCGGTCGCGCCGGCGTGGTCGGCTTCATCGACGCCAGTACCGGACGTTTTGACGTGGCTTCAGCAGCCGGTAGGGCGGGGGCCACGTCGATATCGGCGAGCCGGTTGACCGGCTCATCCATCAGGGCGCAATCAACCCCGGCTTCGAGGTAAAAGGCCAGCAATTGCGCAATGCTCGGCGCGGGTTCAGGCGACAGGGTGGGCATTCCGGCAATCTAGGGCATTTTGCCCGCCGGCGAAACGGTGCCCGGCGGCATTCGATGGTTGTTCTTCCCGAAAAAATCGGAAACAACATCTCCTAGAAGCGTTCTGAACGGGTCAAAGAGATTAAATTATGAGCAGCGAAGAACTTCCGCCGCGCGAGTCCATGGAATTCGACGTCGTCATCATTGGCGCCGGCCCATCGGGTCTGGCTGCCGCGATCCGGCTGAAACAACTCAACGCGGAACTCTCGGTCGTGGTGGTCGAGAAGGGGTCGGAAGTCGGAGCACACATCCTGTCCGGCGCGGTGATCGATCCGGCGTCGCTCGACCAATTGATCCCGGACTGGCGCGAGGACGCCGATTGCCCGCTGAAGACCCAGGTCAAGGACGACCAGTTCTTCTTCATGACCAAGACCGGCGGCTTCAAGCTGCCGGGTTTCCTGCTGCCGCCGCTGATGCACAACGATCATTGCTACATCACCTCGCTGGGCATGGTGACGCGCTGGCTCGGTGCGAAAGCCGAGGCGCTTGGCGTCGAGATCTATCCCGGCTTTGCCGCCGCTGAAACGCTGTACGACGAGAAAGGCGCGGTACGCGGTATCGCCACCGGCGACATGGGCGTCGGCCGCGACGGCAAGCCGAAGGATTCGTTCACCCGCGGCATGGAACTGCTCGGCAAGTACACGCTGTTCGCCGAAGGCGCGCGCGGCAGCCTGACCAAGCAGCTGATCGCCAAATTCGCGCTCGACAAGGATTGCGAGCCCGGCAAGTTCGGCATCGGCCTCAAGGAAATCTGGCAGATCGATCCGGCCAAGCACAAGAAAGGTACGGTGCAGCACTCGTTTGGCTGGCCGCTCGACAATGGCACCGGCGGCGGCTCGTTCCTCTATCACTACGACGACAATCTGGTCGCCGTCGGCTTCGTGCTTCACCTGAACTACGAAAATCCGTACCTCTATCCGTTCGAGGAATTCCAGCGTTTCAAGACCCACCCGCTGATCCGCGACACTTTTGCCGGCGCCAAGCGCCTGGCTTACGGCTCACGCGCCATCACCGAAGGCGGCTATCAGTCAGTGCCGCGCCTGACCTTCCCCGGCGGCGCGCTGATCGGCTGCGCCGCGGGCTTCGTCAACGTGCCGCGCATCAAGGGCGTGCATAATGCGATGGCCAGCGGCATGCAGGCGGCGGAGCACATCTCTGTCGCACTGCAGGCCGGCCGCGCCAATGATGAGCTGGTCGACTATGAAAACGGCTGGCGGTCTTCTTCGATTGGCAAGGATCTGTTCCCGGTCCGCAATGCAAAGCCGTTATGGTCGAAGTTCGGTACCCTGTTCGGCAATGCGCTCGGCGGCTTCGACATGTGGTGCAACACCTTCGGCTTCTCGCTGTTCGGCACCCAGTCCCATGCCAAGCCGGATCGCAAGACGTTGAAGCCGGCGAAGGACTACCAGCCGATCGCCTATCCGAAGCCGGACGGCAAGCTGACCTTCGACAGGCTGTCCTCGGTGTTTCTGTCGAATACCAATCATGAGGAAGATCAGCCGATCCATCTCAAGGTCGCCGACCTGGAACTGCAGAAGACCTCGGAGCACGACGTGTTCGCCGGTCCGTCGAACCGGTACTGCCCGGCAGGCGTTTATGAATGGGTCGAGGAAAGCACCGGACCGCGCTTCCAGATCAATGCGCAGAATTGCGTTCACTGCAAAACCTGCGACGTGAAGGACCCCAACGGCAACATCACCTGGGTTCCCCCGGAAGGTGGTGGCGGCCCGAATTACGAGGCGATGTAGCGCCGCCGCGACCACGATTGCGTGAGCGGCGGCCTCGTCCCGGGCGTGCCGCCGGTCACGATACCGCCACACTGAAAGGGTTTTCAGGAAAGATGGCGCGGTTCGATAGCCGGGAAGCTGTTTTACAGGGCCTTCCGGGATGGCCGCCGATCCTTGCGATTGAACGCCAAACCCGGCATTGTCAGTTGGTTTGATGCTGCCGGGACAGATGCGCATTCTAGCCCGTCTCGTATTTCTGCCCACAAATCCTGGAGCTAGGCGAACCCTATGGTTTCCAATCGTTTCAATCGCCTGGCGCTTGCCGTTGCGACCTTTGCCGCGCTCGCGGTGTCCGGCCCGCTGCTCGCGCAGACTCCCGATCATGCCGGCGACAGCGCCGCCCAGTTTCCCAACAAGACCGATCTGAAATCACTGACAACGGCGGGCAGTTACCTCGCCGCGCGGCACGCCAGCGTCGAGCGCGATGCGACCTCCGCCGCTGCGTTTTACCGCTCGGCGCTGCGCACCGATCCGAAGAACAACGAGTTGCTCGACCGCGCCTTCATCTCGTCGCTCGCCGATGGCGACATCGACGAGGCCGTGAAGCTCGCGGATCGTATTCTGACCATCGACAAGTCGAACCGCGTGGCCCGTCTGGTGGTCGGCGTCCGCGATCTCAAGGCGAAAAAATACGCCGCTGCGCAGCAGAATATCAGCCAGTCGGTTCGCGGCCCGATCACCGATCTCGTCGCGGTCCTGTTGTCGGGCTGGGCCA
This sequence comes from Tardiphaga sp., assembly GCA_014377915.1. The sequence goes on along the minus strand of JACMOT010000225.1, from coordinate 27,171 downwards.
GCTACGGTGCCGGCGACAGCAAGACCGCCATTTCCAACATCGACAAGCTGGCCGGACCGGAGTGGTATCCGATCTTCAAGGATCTGCATGCCGGCATGCTGCTCGATCTCGCGGGCAAGCAGAAGGACGCTGGCGCGCGGTTTGAACGCGCTTACAAGCTAGACGATTCCGCCTTGCGCGTTGCCGACGCCTATGCGCGATGGACGTCTCGCAACAAGGATGATGCATCGGCGCAGGCCATTTACGAGAATTTCAACAAAAAGCTGGCGCGCCATCCGCTGATTCTTGAAGGTATTCGCGACACCAAGGCCGGCAAGAAGCTGGTGCCGCTGGTTGACAGCGCGCAGGCTGGCGCCGCGGAAGCCCTGTATGGCATCGGCGCCTCGCTGACCCGCCGCGGCGGCGAGCGTCTCGCCCTGGTCTACCTCCAGCTCGCGCTCTATCTGAAGCCGGACCATTCGCTGGCGTTGTTGTCGCTGGCCGATCTCTACGAATCGGTGAAGAAGCCGCAGATGGCGATCAAGGTCTATGAGCGCGTGCCGGCCAATTCGGCCCTGAAGCGCAATGCGCAGATCCAGCAGGCTACCGATCTGGACTCCGCCGACCGCAGCGATGAGGCAATCGCCATTCTCAAGGGCGTGGTGAAGGAAGATCCGAAGGATCTCGAGGCCATCATGGCGCTCGGCAACATCGAGCGCGGCCGCAAGAAATTCGCCGAATGCGCCGAGACCTATACGCTCGGCATCGAGGCTCAGGCCGCGCAGTCCGACAAGCCGAACTGGGTATCTTACTACTTCCGTGGCATCTGCCAGGAGAGGTCCAAGCAGTGGGCCAAGGCCGAGGCTGACATGCGCAAGGCGCTGGAGCTGCAGCCCGAGCAGCCGCATGTGCTGAACTACCTCGGCTATTCCTGGATCGACCAGGGTATCAACCTCGACGACGCCATGAAGATGATCAAGCGCGCCGTCGATCAGCGTCCCGATGATGGCTATATCGTCGACTCGCTCGGCTGGGCCTATTTCCGCATCGGCAATTACGAGGATGCGGTGAAGAACCTCGAGCGTGCCATCGACCTGAAGCCGGAAGATCCGACCATCAACGACCATCTCGGCGATGCCTATTGGCGCGTCGGCCGCACCCTGGAAGCCAAATTCCAGTGGCAGCATGCGCGTGATCTGAAGCCGGAAGCAGAAGAACTGCCGAAGATCGACGCCAAGATGGAAAACGGATTGCCGGATGACGCTACGCCGTCGGCGGCCTCCGCCGACAAGAAAAAAGAAGACGGCAAGGGCGGCTGATCGAATGGATGGTTTGTCGATGCCGGCGCTGGAAGAAGACGCGCGCGCCAAGGTCAATCTCACCCTCCGGGTAGTTGGCCGCCGGGTCGACGGCTATCATGACCTCGAAAGCGTGGTGGCGTTTGCCGACTGCGCGGACCGCCTGACGCTGCGGTCCGGTGTCGACTTGACGCTGACGACAAGCGGACCTCGCGCGGAGGAATGCGGTGAACACGCCGACAACCTCGTCACCAAGGCTGCGCGACTGCTCGGCGAGCGCTGCGATGGCCTGACCTTCGGCGCCTTCGCACTCGACAAGCATCTGCCGGTCGCCGCTGGCATTGGTGGTGGTTCGGCCGATGCCGCGGCCGCCTTGCGGCTGCTGGCGCGCACCAACAAGCTTGAACTCGATGATGCCCGCGTGATCGAGGTCGCGCGGCTGACCGGTGCCGACGTTCCTGTCTGCCTCAAGTCACAGTCCTGCGTGATGACCGGCGTTGGTGAAACACTGTTGCCGCTGCGCCTGCCACGGCTGCCTTGCGTGATGGTGAATCCGCGGGTGCCGGTGGCGACCAAGGATGTCTTCAAGGAGCTCGGCCTGAAGAACGGCGAATTGCGCGTCGGGGTGACCGACGTGCTGAAGGCGCCGAAATGGCCAGGCGAGGGCGCGTCGATCGATGTCTGGATCGCGGCGCTCCGTGCAGGAACCAACGATCTCGAAGCACCGGCGCTGAAGGTCGAGCCGATAATCGGCGAGGTACTTGCCGCGCTGAACGCAGCCGAAGGCACGCGCTTGGCGCGGATGTCGGGCTCCGGCGCGACCTGCTTTGCCATCTTCGCCAATGATGCCGACGCGCAGCGGGCAGCGCATGCGATCCAGCTTGCGCACCCGCTGTGGTGGGTGCATGCGGGCGCGCTGAGCTGACGTGATCGCTATGCGGGATGCCCTTGCGTCTCGCCGTCGATGTCGCTTCGCCGCAACAGATAATCCAGTCCGCCGACGCGGTACCAGCGATAGGCATAGGCTTCCAGCATCAGATGATGCCTGCCCTTATCGTCGGCATGGCTGTGGTCCTCGGCGAGCAGATTGATCAGGTGTCCGTCCTGCTCGGTCCTGAGGCCGACCGCGAATGATACTTCGCACGGCTTCTCATCAAGATTATGCACGAACAGCACCGAATTGTTGCGCCAGTCATAGCGAATCGCCAGCACCGCCGGGTTGCGGGTCGGGACGATCACAAAATCGCCCCAGCCGATCTCCGGAACCTCCTTGCGCATCCGGATCATGCGCTCGGTCCAGTTCAGCATGGAATTGGGATCGCGGCGCTGCATGGCGACATTGACGTGCGTATAGCCAAACGGGCCCTTGTCGATCACTGGGTTCTTCGGCCTGTCGTGCTTGGTAAAGCCGGCTTGCGGCTCGCTCGACCATTGCATGGGCGTACGCGCGCAGTTGCGCTCCGGCAGGCTGAGATCGTCCCCCATCGCGATCTCGTCGCCATAGCGCAGCACCGGCGTGCCCGGTAGCGAATACATCAGGCTGTAGGCCAGTTCGAGCCGGCGGCGGTCGCCGCCCAGCATTGGCGCGAGGCGGCGCCGGATGCCGCGGTCATAGAGCTGCATCGATTTGTCGGGGCCGAATTTCTCGAACACGGTCGCGCGCTGTTGCTCGCTGAGGCGGCCAAGGTCGAGCTCGTCATGGTTGCGCAGGAACAGGCCCCATTGCGCCGTCGCTGGGCGCTGCCTGGTCACCTTCAGCGCAGCGGCCAATGGGCGGGAGTCGCCGGACGCCAGCGCGTAGAACAGGTTCTGGTTGACGTGGAAGTTGAACATCATCTGCATGCGATCGCCGTCATCGCCAAAATACTCCATGTCGGTTTCGGGCTCGACATTGGCTTCCGCGAGGATGATGGCGTCGCCCTTGCGCCATTGCAGGTATTCCCGGAAGCCGCGCAGCATGTCGTATTGTTCGTCGGGCTTGTTGACCTTCGGTCCCTTGGTGGCGATCACGAACGGCACCGCATCCATGCGAAAACCGGACACGCCGAGCTGTAGCCAGAACCCCATGATCTTCAGGATCTCGGCCTGTACGTGCGGGTTCGAGGTGTTGAGGTCGGGCTGGAAATCATAGAAGCGGTGAAAGAACCAGGACGCCGCGTCCTTCTCGCGCGTCCAGGTGGATTTCTGCACGCCGGGAAACACCATGCCCTTGTTGGCGTTGGCAGGCTTCTTGTCGGACCAAACGTACCAGTCACGATACTTCGAGTCGGGCGACCTCTTCGCATCCTTGAACCAGCCGTGTTGGTCCGAGGTGTGGTTGACCACGAGATCGATGATGACGCGGATGCCGCGCTGGTGACAGCCATGGGTAAACTCGACGAAATCGCCGAGCGAGCCGTACTTCGGATCGACGCCGTAATAATCGGAGATATCGTAGCCGTCGTCGCGGCCGGGCGAGGGTTGAAAGGGCATCAGCCAGATCGCGGTGACGCCGAGCCCGTCGAGATAATCCAGCCGCCGCGTCAGTCCCTTGAAGTCACCGACGCCGTCGCCGTCGGCATCCATGAAACTGCCTACCGAGAGACAATAGAATACGGCGTTCTTGTACCAGAGGTCGTCGATCATGCGGCGCACCGATTGGCGTGGAAGATGCGGTTCAAGTCATCGGCCGGGCAGTGGTTCCGATTCTTTCCTCCCTCTCCCCTTGTGGGAGAGGGTGGATCGACGCGCGTAGCGTGTCGAGACGGGTGAGGGGTGCAGAGGAGCTCCGTCGCTCCCCTCATCCGACGCCGAATTCGCCGGCGCCACCTTCTCCCACAAGGGGAGAAGGAAGAAAAAAGGAAAGGGGTCGCCGATGGCTCGGCGACGCCTGATCGCATTCACATCAATAGATGCGAGCTCAGTCCATGCTGATCGTGGTCAGGTCCTGAAACCAGTGCTGCGCCTGCACGAACTTCTTCACCTTCGGCGACAGTGCATGCGGGTTGGTGTCGTGCACAACCCAGACCAGTACCGCGTCATCGACGATCAGCGAATGCGCCTGCGCGATCAGTTCGTCCTGCTTGGCCGCGTCGAAGCTGTTCTTGGCTTCATCGATCAGCGCATCGACCTTCGGGTTCTTGTAGCCGCCCCAGTTGACGCCGACCGGCGCGACCTGGCGCGAGTCGAAGAAGCGGACGATGGCGTAAAGCGGGTCGGAGGTGACGTAAGCGATGTTGTTGGCGGTGATGCCCTTCATGCTGTCGTCGGCCGCGCCTTTGCGCCAGGCGGTGTAGAGAACTTCGAGCTCGACCACCTTGAATTCGACCTCGACGCCGATTTCCTTGAAGCTCTGCTGCAGGAATTCGTTCATCGGCAGCGACAGCATCTGGCCCGTGCCGCCATTGGCGATGATGAAGGTCGCCTTCAGCGGCTTGTCCGGGCCGTAGCCGGCTTCCTTGACCAGTTTCTTGGCTTCGGCGAGATCGTATTTGATCTTGAACGTCGGCTTGCCGAACCACGGGGAGGACGGATCGACCTGGCCGATCGCCGGCTTGGCAAGACCGTTCATCAGGCCGACCACGGCGTCGCGGTCGATGGCCAGGTTGAGGGCCTTGCGCAGCCGGACGTCGGTCCAGGGCGAGCCCGGCAGCACGCTGAGATGATAATTCCAGACATGCGGCGTGACGTTGTCGACGATCTTCATGCCCGCCGACTTGAGCTGTGGCACGGCGTCCGGCGCGGGCGTCTCGATCAGGTCGACCTGGCCGGCCAGCAGCGCGTTGGTGCGGGTCAGGGCTTCCGGCATCGGCACCAGCACCAGCCTGTCGACTTTCGCAATCCGCTTCTTGTCCCAGTAATCAGGGTTCTTGCTGAGCTCGGCGAGTTCGCGCGGCACCAGTTTGGTCAATTTGAACGGGCCGGTGCCGGAGGGGGTGGCTGCGAACTTGTCCCAGTCCTTGCCGACCTTCTCGTACTGTGCCGGGCTGGAGACCAGGAACCAGAGCATCTGGTACGGAAAGAAGGAGTCGACGGTCTTGGTGGTGATCTCGACGGTTGAATCGTCGATCTTGGCGTAGCTCGCGACCGAGGGCAGGCGGGTCTTGACCTGCGCGCTCTGGCGTTTGTCGAAATGCGGTGCCTTCTCGTTCAGCACCTTGTCGAGATTCCAGATCACCGCGTCGGCATTGAAGTCGCTGCCATCATGGAATTTGACGCCCTGGCGCAAATTGAAGCGCCACTTGGTCTTGTCGGCGGCATCGACCTTCCATTCGGTGGCGAGGCCGGGGATCAGCTTGCCGGGACGATCCGACACGTCCATCTCCCATGCCACCAGCGGATCGTAGATCGTATAGCCGGTGAACTGGTAGGCCCCGGCGCCGCGGTCGGGCTGACCGGTGGTCAGCGGAATGTCCGCCATCGAGATACCGTAGCGCACAACCGATTCGGCTTGCGCCGGCGCGGTGGCGCCTAAAACGGCAGCGATGGCCGCAACAATGATCGAATTCCGAACGCGCATGAACCAGGCTCCCTTGGGGCGGGTAAGAGTCGCGTATTACTTGCAAGGCTGGTGCCACAATCGGTATTCGCTGCCTCGCTGCGCATCCCGTGGACAGAGTGCCGCGTGTCGAGTCACCGGACCCTGGAAATGTCGACGCTGGCACGGGCGTTGCATAAGAATTAGCCAGCAGGTTAGGCTGAGACGCCGAGCCATCCATTCAATAGGACTGACATTGATGCGTATCGAGAAGCCGAAAAAGAGCCGTCTTGCGATGGCGATTGCGATGTTGAGCGTGGCGACAGCGCTCACCCTGCCGCAGATCGCCGGCGCCGAGACGGTGCTGCGCATCGGTATGACGGCGGCGGATATTCCACGTACGCTGGGTCAGCCCGATCAGGGTTTTGAAGGCAATCGCTTTACCGGCGTGACGATGTATGACGGCTTGACGATGTGGGACCTGTCATCCGCAACCAAGGCGAGCGTCGTGATTCCCGGTCTCGCTACCGAGTGGAAGGTCGATGATTCCGACAAGAAGAAATGGACCTTCAAGCTGCGTCCCGGCGTCACCTTTCACGATGGCTCGGCCTTCAATGCCGACGCCGTGGTGTGGAACGTCGAGAAGGTGCTGAAGCAGGATGCTTTGCAATTCGATGCCAGCCAGGTCGGCGTCACCGCGTCACGCATGCCGACGCTGGTGTCGGCGAAGAAGATCGACGATATGACCGTCGAGCTGATGACCAAGGAGCCGGATTCGTTCCTGCCGATCAATCTCACCAATCTCTATATGGCGAGCCCGACCAAGTGGCAGTCATTTTTCGACAAGGCCGAGGGCGCCGACGCCAAGGCGAAGTCGCAGGCGGCCTGGGCGGCGTTCGCCCGCGAGCCAGCCGGCACCGGTCCGTGGAAGATGTCGAAATTCACGCCGCGCGAGCGGCTCGAACTGGCGAAGAACGATAATTACTGGGACAAGGCCCGCGTCCCCCATGTCGACAAGCTGCTGCTGCTGCCGATGCCGGAAGCCAATGCCCGCACCGCGGCGCTGCTGTCCGGCCAGGTCGACTGGATCGAGGCGCCGGCGCCCGATGCCGTCAAGGAAATCAACGCGCGCGGCTTCAAGATTGAGAAGAACGAGCAGCCGCATGTCTGGCCGTGGCAGTTCTCCCGCGTCGAGGGCTCGCCGTGGAATGATATCCGCGTCCGCAAGGCCGCCAATCTCTGCATCGACCGCGAAGGGCTGAAGGACGGTCTGATGGCCGGCCTGATGGTGCCGGCGACCGGTACCTTCGAGCCCGGCCATCCGTGGCGTGGCAAGCCGACTTTCGAGATCAAGTATGATCTCGCAGGCGCGCAGAAGCTGATGAAGGAAGCCGGCTTCGGCCCGACCAAGAAGCTCGAAGTGAAAGTGCAGACCTCGGCATCGGGCTCCGGCCAGATGCTGCCGCTGCCGATGAACGAATACATGCAGCAGGCGCTGGCGGAGTGCTATTTCGACGTCAAGCTCGATGTCATCGAATGGAACACGCTGTTCACCAACTGGCGTCGCGGCGCCAAGGATCCCTCTGCGAACGGCTCCAACGCCACCAACGTGACCTATGCGGCGATGGACCCGTTCTTCGCACTGGTGCGCTTTCTGCAGTCGTCGATGGCGCCGCCGGTGTCCAACAACTGGGGCTTCATCAACAATCCGAAGTTCGACGAGTTGGTGACCAAGGCCCGCACCACCTTCGACGCCTCGGCACGTGATGAAGCGCTGGCCGAGCTGAACGCTGCCTCGATCGACGATGCCGCATTTCTCTACGTCGCCCACGACGTCGGTCCGCGCGCGCTGAGCCCGAAGATCAAGGGCTTCGTGCAGCCGAAGAGCTGGTTTGTCGATTTTTCACCGGTATCTATCGCGCCGTAAGCTGAGCAAAGCGCGTTTCTTCCCTCTCCCCTTGTCGGAGAGGGTGGCTTCGCGAAGCGAAGACGGGTGAGGAGTAATGCCGCGCCCGGCAGCTACCCCTCATCCGTCACGGCCTTCGGCCGTGTCACCTTTTCCCACAAGGGGAGAAGGAAGATAGAGCCCGCGGGTTCTGCTCTGAATCGAAGGTGACCTTTGTTCGTCTATATCGTGCGACGTATCGTCTATGTGATCCCGATTGTCGTCAGCGTGGCGCTGGTGTGCTTCCTATTGGTGCACATCACCCCCGGCGATCCCCTGGTCGCGATTCTCCCTGCCGACGCCTCGCAGGAGCTGGCTGCGCAGCTGCGCATCGCCTATGGCTTTGATCGTCCATTGCCGGTGCAGTTCGGCCTGTGGCTGTGGCGCGCGCTGCATGGCGACCTCGGCAATTCCATCGCCACCGGCCGCCCGGTACTCGCCGAAGTGCTGCGCGCGGTCGGCAACACCGTGACGCTGGCGATTGCCGCCGCGGCGATCGGCTTCTCGCTCGGCCTGTTCTTCGGCCTGATCGCCGGCTATTTTCGCGATACCTGGGTCGACAAGGTGGCAACCTCGATCGCCATCGCCGGCGTCTCGGTGCCGCATTATTGGCTCGGCATGGTACTGGTCATCATCTTCTCGGTGCAGCTCAACTGGCTGCCCGCCGTCGGCGCCGGTCCCGGCGGCTCCGGCTCCTGGGCGTGGGACTGGGAGCACATCCGATATTTGGTGCTGCCGGCGATCACGACCTCGGTGATTCCGATGGGCATCGTCACCCGCACCGTGCGCGCGCTGACCGGCGACATCCTCTCGCAGGACTTTGTCGAAGCCTTGCGCGCAAAAGGCCTGCGCGAAACAAAGGTGTTTCGCCACGTTATCAAGAACGCCGCGCCGACGGCGCTGGCGGTGATGGGCCTGCAGCTCGGTTACATGCTCGGCGGCTCGATCCTGATCGAGACCGTGTTCTCCTGGCCGGGCTCCGGCCTGTTGCTGAATTCCGCCATCTTCCAGCGCGACCTGCCACTGCTGCAGGGTACCATCCTGGTGCTGGCGCTGTTCTTCGTGTTCCTCAATCTCCTGGTCGATATCGCGCAAGCCTCGATCGATCCGCGCATCAAGCGGAGCTGACCATGCTGGACAAAACCTCATGACCGCGATGACAGATACCGCGCTGCAAGCCGCGCCCGCCAGCGCCGCGCGCGGCTATTGGGCCACCGTGGGACGCCGCATCGTCCGCGATAAGGTCAGCATGGCCTGTGCGTTCATTTTGCTGCTGATCCTGCTGGGCGCGCTGTTCGCACCCTGGCTCGGACTTGCCGATCCGTATCAGGGTTCGATGATTCGAAGGTTGCGCCACATCGGCACACCGAATTATCCGCTCGGTACCGACGAACTCGGCCGCGACATGCTGGCGCGGCTGATCTATGGCGGAAGGCTGTCGCTGCTGATCGGCATCCTGCCGGTGATTCTGGCCTTCATCATCGGGACCTCGCTCGGTCTCGTCGCCGGCTACAATGGCGGCAAGGTCAACACCGCTATCATGCGCACCATCGATATTTTCTACGCCTTCCCGTCGGTGCTGCTGGCAATCGCGATCTCCGGTGCGCTCGGCGCCGGCATCGTCAACTCGATCGTCTCGCTCACGGTAGTATTCGTGCCGCAGATCACCCGCGTCGCCGAAAGCGTCACCACCGGTGTGCGCAACATGGATTTCGTCGAGGCCGCGCGCGCTTCCGGTGCCGACGCCTTCACCATCATGCGCGTGCACATGCTGGGCAATGTGCTTGGCACCATCTTCGTCTACGCCACCGGGCTGATCTCGGTGTCGATGATCCTGGCCGCCGGCCTTTCTTTCTTTGGTCCCGGGACCAAGCCGCCGGAGCCGGAATGGGGCCTGATGCTGAACACGCTGCGCACCGCGATCTACGTCAACCCCTGGGTCGCGGCACTCCCGGGCGCGATGATCTTCGCGGTCTCGATCTGTTTTAACCTGGTGAGTGATGGCATGCGCAGCGCCATGGACATCCGGAACTGATGTCATGACCGAAAACATTGAACCCATCGATATGCTCGAACCGCTCCCCGACGTCGGCGGCGTCGCCCAGCCGCTGCTGCGGGTGGACGGCCTCACCAAGCACTTTCCGGTGCGAGGCGGACTGTTCGCCAAGAGCAAGACCGTGCGTGCCGTCGATAACGTATCGTTCGCCATCGCCAAGGGCGAGACCGTCGGCATCGTCGGCGAATCCGGCTGCGGCAAGTCCACCACCGCGCGCCTGCTGATGCATCTGATGGAACGCAATTCCGGCGACATCATTTATGATGGCCGCGCCGTTGGCCGCGAATTGAGTTTGCGTGAATTGCGCCGCGGCATGCAGATGGTGTTTCAGGACAGCTACGCCTCGCTCAATCCGCGGCTGACCATCGAGGAGTCGATCGCTTTCGGTCCCAAGATTCACGGCATGGCGGAAAACGCCTCCCGGGCGCTGGCGCGCGAACTGCTCGGCAAGGTTGGATTGCGGCCGGAGAATTTCGCCAACCGCTACCCGCACGAAATCTCTGGTGGCCAGAGGCAGCGCGTCAACATCGCGCGCGCGCTGGCACTGTCGCCACGCCTTGTCATTCTCGATGAAGCCGTCTCGGCGCTGGACAAATCGGTCGAGGCACAGGTGCTCAACCTGCTGGTCGATCTGAAGCGCGAATTCGGCCTGACCTATCTGTTCATCAGCCACGACCTCAACGTCGTCCGTTACATCTCCGACCGCGTGCTGGTGATGTATCTTGGCGAAGTCGTCGAGCTCGGCCCGGTCGACGATGTCTGGGACACGCCGGCGCATCCCTATACGCGTGCATTGCTGGCGGCGATGCCGTCGTCCGATCCCGATAACCGCACGCAGGTGCCGCCGATCACCGGCGATCCGCCGAACCCGATCGATCCGCCGTCGGGCTGCCGATTCCACACCCGATGTCCGTTCGTCGAGGCGGTGTGTTCCGGCGACAGCCCGAAGCTGACGCAGGTCGACGCCGCCGGCCACCAAGTCGCCTGCTATATGTTCATTCCCGGCGCCGCGCACAGTAAAGCCCCCGCCACAGGAGCCATTGTTTCATGACCATTCCCACCGCCAGGCAGATCAAGGCCATCACCGAGATCGGCGGGCTCGCCATTGCCGACGATGTCGCCGAGCGCATCGCCCATGCCATCGGCCCCGCCTATGAAGGCTTTGCCGCGATCGCCGGCACGCTGCCGATGGATCTCGAACCGGCGACCTTCCTTGTCGTGCAGAATATGGATGTCGCGAAATGAGCGTTACCGAACCCGCATTGCTGACGCTGACCGAAATAGCCGAGGCCATCGCGCAGAAGAAGATCTCGTCGCGCGAAGCCACGCAGTCCTGCCTCGACCGTACCGCCAAATGGCAGCCGAGCCTGAACGCCTATATGTCGATCGAGGCGAATGCCGCGCTGGCCGCGGCCGACCTGGCGGATGCGGCGCTGGCCAAGGGCGAAAGCCGCGGCGTCCTGCACGGCGTGCCGATGGCGCACAAGGACATGTATTACGACGAAGGCCATGTGGTCACCTGCGGCTCGCATATCCGTCGCGACTGGGTCGCGACCACCACGTCGACCGCGCTGCGGCGCCTCAAGGACGCCGGCACCGTGCGCCTCGGCTCGCTGCAGATGGTCGAATTCGCCTATGGTCCGACCGGCCACAATGCGCATTTCGGCGCGGTGCACAATCCATGGCACGTCGATCATGTCACCGGTGGCTCATCGTCCGGCTCCGGCTCGGCGGTCGCGGCTAGGCTCACCTTCGCAGCGCTCGGTTCCGACACCGGCGGCTCGATCCGGCTGCCGGCGCATTTTTGCGGCGTAACCGGGCTGAAGACCACGCTTGGCCTGACCAGTCGGGCCGGGGCGATGCCGCTGTCGCAATCGCTCGACACCGTCGGGCCGCTGGCGCGCAGCGTCGAGGATTGCGCGCTGCTCACCGGCCTGATGGCCGGCGCGGATCCGCTTGATGCGGTCACCAGCACCCGCGCGGTGCCGGACTACATGGCGGCGACGCGGGCCTCCGCCACAGGCATGACCGTCGGCATTCCGAAATCGTTCTATGTCGATGACCTCGACGCCGACACCGCCGCAGTCCTGCAGGACACCATCGCAACGTTGAAGCGCGAAGGAATCAAAATCGTCGAGGTCGACCTGCCTGACCAGCGCCAGATCAGCGCGGCGTGCCAGCTGATGATCGCCACCGAGGCCGCTGCTATCCACAAGCGCTGGATGATCGAACGGCCGCAGGATTACGGCCCGCAGATCCTGGCGCGATTCCAGAACGGCTTCGCCGTGTCCGGCGTGTCCTATCTGGAATCGCTGCGCTGGCGCGGCCCGGCGCTGGCGGCCTGGCTTGCCGCGGTCACTGGAACGGACGCGGTGCTGGCGCCGGTATCGCCGTCGGCGGCACCGACCATCGCCGAGAGCGACGTCGGCGCAGCGCCTGGCGCGGAGGCCATGATCCAGCGGCTGACTCGCTTTACCCGTCCGGTCAATTATCTCGGTCTGCCGTCGCTCTCGATCCCCGCCGGATTTAGTATCAACAAACTCCCAATCGGCATGCAGCTGATCGGCCGGTCGTTCGAGGAAGCGAGCCTGCTGACTATCGGCGCCGCGTTTCAGCGCGCGACCGATTTCCATAACAAGTGTCCGGAGCTGGCATGAGCAACCTGGTCGAGGTTCGCAATCTCAACATCAAGTTCTCCGGCGAGCGTACCGTCCATGCGGTGAACGATCTCAGCCTGACGCTCGGCGAGGGCGAGGTGCTCGGCCTGCTCGGGGAGTCCGGCTCCGGCAAGAGCGTGACGTTGCGCGCGTTGATGCGGCTGCTGCCGAAAAAGCGTACGCAAATCACCGGTACGGTGAATGTGCTCGGCCGGGATGTGCTGGCGCTTAATGATGACGAGCTGTCGGCGTTCCGCGGACAGACCGTATCGATGATCTTCCAGGAGCCGGCGCTGGCGCTGGATCCGGTCTACACGATCGGCCAGCAGATCGCCGAAAGCGTGATGCGCCACGAGGGCAAGAGCCAGACCGACGCCACCAAACGCGCGCTGGAGATGCTGGAAGTGGTCCGCATTCCCTCCGCCAAACGTCGCCTCGATGCCTATCCGCACGAAATGTCCGGCGGCATGCGGCAGCGTGCGATGATCGCGCTGGCGCTGGCCTGCAAGCCGAAAATCCTGCTCGCCGACGAGCCGACCACGGCACTCGACGCCACGGTACAGATCCAGATCCTGCTGCTGTTGCGCGAGTTGCAGCGCGAATTCGGGATGTCGATCATCTTCGTGACGCATGATATCGGCGTGGCGATCGAGATCTGCGACCGCGTCGCGGTAATGTATGCCGGTCAGATCGTCGAGCAGGGCACGCTGAGCCAGATCGTGCGCTCCGCGGTGCATCCCTATCCGCGTGGGTTGCTGGCTTCCACCGTCCACGGCGCCAAGCGCGGCGCGCGGCTGGAGACCATTCCCGGCACGCCGCCATCGCTCGACAAGGCGCCGGTCAATTGCTCGTTCGCCCCGCGCTGCGGCTTCGCCCAACCGCGCTGCGTCGAGGCGCCGCCGCCGAACGTTCAGATGGCCGGCAATCGCATGGCGCGCTGCATTCTGGCAGAGCCGGCGGCGGTCGCGGTTTAGACTCGCAATGACGGCGGATGGAGCTGCGTTTCAGATTAATTTGACAAATTCTTCAACAGAAATGTCAGCGCGGTATGCGCGAAGGCATGCATGTTGCCGAGACGGTCGCGGCTTCCGGTCTCGATCGTCATGACCTCGTTGCGCGGGCCCGCGACGGCGATGCAGCTGTGGCCGGCGGCGTCGCCATAGCTGTTGCCGGTGGGGCCGGTGGCGCCGGTTTCCGACAGCGCCCAGTCACAGCCGAAGCGCTCGCGGATCCGCTTTGCCAGCAATTCCGCATAGGGCTCGGAGGCCGAGCGAATGCCCTTCATGTCGTCATTATGGATGTCCGCCAGGATGCGGCGGGCATCACGGGTGTAGACCACCGCGCCGCCGAGATAATAGGCCGAGGCGCCGGGTACTGCCAGCAACGCCGCCGAGATCAATCCGCCGGTGGAGGATTCCGACACGGCGATTTTCTGTTTGCGGGCGGTCAGTTCGAGCGCGATCTTCTCCGCCAGCGGCAACAGTTCTTTCATGATTTTGCGTCCGGTTTGTCGGCGAGCGAGTGATAGACCACGCGGACAAGGTTCTTGCTAGCCTGTTCACTCGGGGCCCAGGTCGTGTCGAGTTCGGCGTACGGCTTCGCTGCAAGCACTTCGTCCTCGCTCTTGCCGTCCATCACCGGTTTCGCCATGCGGTCACGCGCGGTGACCAACATGGTGCGATGCCCGGTCAGCGCCGCTTTGTCGCCGAGCGTGCCATGTCCGGGCACGAACCTGATCTTGTCATTGGCGAGCTTCAGATAGGCATCGGTCGCGGCGATCATGCCCTTGATATTGCCGCCATTGAGCACATCGATATTGGGGTAACGCCTGTTGGTGAAGGTGTCGCCGTCGGTATGGGCATGTTCGACATGCCGCAGTTCGGCGATGCGATCCTTCAGGTCGAGCTTGAACTGGTGCGTGTAGGTCAGGGTGGGCAGCGCTTTCTTCGATGCGGGCGGATTTTCCACGCCTGTAAGGAAGTTCCTGGTGCCGGCGGCCAGCCGGGTCTTGACCTTGATACTGGCGATAACAGTGCTGCCGTTCTTGGCAAACGGCGTGTTACCTCCGGTGTGGTCGCCACGAAAAAGAATGTTGACCAGATATTTGACTGGCTGCGGCGACACCGCGGCGATCGCCGCCGTGATCTTGTCGTACAGCGGCGCGAATTTGCCATCGACCAGAATGACGCCATTACGGGCGGCGGCCACGGTCATGTTGCCGCCTTGGCCTTCCAGCACGTGGGTGCGGTCGCCGAACTCCATTGTCTTGATCTCGACCTTGGAGAAATCCGGCGCGGACGTCGGCTGCTGGGCGAAAGCGGGCGATGCCAGGGCCATCCATGTCGCAATGGCGGTCAGTGTCTTGCGCTGCATGACGAACTCCGTGCCGGACAGTTTTGTCTTTTAGCATGCTTCGCCCGCCGGTCCGTTGCCGAACGTGTGAACGCGCACGGCAAATCTGCCGCGCGCCTTCCCTGTTCCGTGAGCCCCGCTAGGCTGACACGGCCTCGCGGGTCACGATCGCCTGGCCGCCACGATAGATCGCGAAGGTCGCGATCAGGCCGCTGGCGGCGGCGAACATCAGCCAGAAGCCGGGCGAGGCGCGATCGCCGGTGTGTTCGATCAGCCACGTCGACGCCAACGGCGTGAAAGTGCCGAACAACGCCGCCGCGAGCGCATAGGCCAGCGAGAAGCAGGTGGTGCGGACGTGCGCCGGCACGATTTCGGTGAGGGCCACGACCATCGCGCCATTGTAGATGCCGTAGAAGAAGGACAGCAACAGCTCGACCGCCACCATCTTGCCGAACGACGGCGCATCGACCAGCCACAGCAGCAGCGGATAGGCCGTCAGCAGTGACAGCGCAGCGCTGGTCAGCAGTACCGGCTTGCGGCCGATGCGGTCGCTCAGGGCGCCGCCGACCGGCAACCAGAAGAAATTGCTCATGGCCACCAGCACCGTGACGATCAGCGCGTCGCTGTTGCTGAGTTTCAGCACGGTCTTGCCGAAGGTCGGTGTGTAGACGGTGACGAAATAGAACGTCACGGTGGTCATGGCCACCAGCATCATGCCCCAGAAAATGATCCGCCAGTTCACCGCCGCGGAAGCAAACACTTCCTTCGGCGAGGGGTGCTTCGTCATGGCAAGGAAGGCCGGAGTCTCTTCCAGGGTGCGGCGCAGCAGGAAGATGAAAGGCACGATGGCGCAGCCAATGAAGAACGGAATGCGCCAGCCCCAGGTCGTGATGGCGTCAGCCGGCAGCATCTCGCTGAGCACGTAGCCGATCACCGCGGCGGCGAAGATCGCGACCTGCTGGCTGGCCGACTGGAACGAGGTGTAGAAGCCCTTTTTGCCCGGCTTGGAGATTTCGAACAAATAGACCGACACCCCGCCCAGTTCGACGCCCGCGGAAAAGCCCTGCAGCAGCCGGCCGACCAGCACGATCAGCGGCGCGGCGATCCCGATCGAGGCATAGGTCGGGCAGACCGCGATGGTGACGGTGCCGATCGCCATGATCGCCAGCGTCACGATCAGGCCCTTGCGACGACCGATGCGGTCGATATAGGCGCCGAGGAAAATCGCGCCAACCGGACGCATCAGGGCGCCAAGCCAGAAGGTGGTGAAGGTCAGCAGCAGAGCGTTGGTGTCATTGCCGGCCGGAAAGAATGCCTTGGAGATCGCAGTGGCGTAGAAGCCGAATAGGAAGAAGTCGAACTGTTCGAGAAAATTGCCTGACGTGGAGCGCAGGATGGCGCCGAGCCTGGATTTGAGCTCCGGCGGTTGCGAGGTGGTGGCTGGCGATATCATTAATTTCTTCCCATTGCGGTGCCCCGGCGCGTCTCTATGCGCGGTGCGACAGCCTGTTTTATTGGATCTGCGACAATCTGCCACGGCCAGGCGGCCGGGCCAAATGAAAACCCGTTATTTGCTGGGGAGTTTGTTCGCAATCAGGCCCTGGTTGGGCACTGACGCCAGCAACCAGCTTCTGAAGGCGGCCAGCTTGGGGAGGTCGGCGGCGTTTTCCGGCGCGACCAGATAGAAGCCGGCATCGGCCGGCAGGCTGATCTCGAATGGCACAATCAGGCGGCCCTGCGCGAGATCGGCTTCTACATAGGTGGTGCGGCCGACCGCGACGCCGAAGCCGTCGATCGCGGCCTGCAGCGTCATGAAGATCATGTCAAAGCTCAGGCCGCGGTGCGTTGCCAACTCGGTGGGCAGCCCGGCCGCGATGAGCCAGAGCCGCCAGTCATCGTCATAGCCGGCGCTGGTGTGCAGCAAGGTGTGATGAGCCAGATCCGCCGGCATGCGCAGTGGCTTGTCGCCGCGCAGCAGGGCCGGGCTGCACACCGGAAACAGATGGTCGGCGGTGAGCCAGTCCGCCCGCAGGCCCGCCCAGCGGCCGCGGCCATAGCGGATCGCGGCATCGACATCGCCGTCCTTGAAATCGACCATGGCGGTGGAGGTGGTAATGCGGACGTCAATCTTCGGATGTGCCTTCTGAAATGCCGTTAGCCTCGGCAGCAGCCATTTCGCGGCCAGGGAGGCCAGCGTGCTGATGGTCAGGACGTTGTCACTGTCGTGGCGCCGCAGCCGGTCGGTGGCTAGCCGCAGGTCGTTGAACGCCGCCCGGATGCCTGGCAGATAGTCCCGCGCCTGCGGCGTCAGCGCCAGTGCCCGATTCTGCCGTACGAATAGCCGGATGCCGAGCTCCTGCTCCAGCCGCTTGATCTGGTGGCTGATCGCGGTTTGCGTGACGTTCAGTTCGGCCGCTGCCAGCGTGAAGCTGAGATGGCGCGCCGCCGCTTCGAATGCACGCAAGCCGTTCAGCGAGGGAAGCCGCGCGCTCATCGGTTTTTCAGCCATTTTTGCATGAATTTAACTCATGCAAGCAGGTGCGACATGTCGTTTGCGGAGGGTAAAAATTGCATCAATGCTGAGAATTACTTTATCAAGGGAGGCAAAAATGTCCACCTTTACCCATCAGATGATGACGTTTCATCATGTACCAAGTGTCTTGGCAGGCTTCCTTGGCACGTTGCGGCTGTGGCGGCACCGAATTGAGCAGCGCCGGGAACTGCTGCAGTGGAGCGACCGCGACATCCGCGATGCCGGGTGCTCCGTCGGTGAAGTGCTGAGCGAGGCCCGCAAACCGTTCTGGCTGGCATGAAATCGCTACGGATATCGACCTGAGCGACTGTGATGCAAACTCCCCATCTCGATTGTGTCGGTCGATGTCCGGATCGGCTTATGATGCGCGACGGGGCTGGGGTCATGGTGCGATTGGCTAGCGTCGCGGACGCCGTCGCGCTGCAATCCTGTTTTCGGGACCTCTCAATCAGCTCGCGCTATAACCGGCTGATGGGGGCCGCCAGCGAGTTGCCCGCGGAGCAGTTGCAAAAAATCATCCATTCGGGTCGTGGCGGAACCTCGGTGTTGGCTGTCACGCAGGTCGATGGTTGCGAGCAAATCGTCGGGGAGGCCCGCTATGCCTTCGATCAGGACGGCTGGCGGGTGGAGCTTCGCCTGTCGATCGACGATCGGCCGCAGCGATGGGGGCTGGGTGCCGCATTGCTGTCGAATCTCGAAGGCCGCGCCGCCGCGCTCGGCGCCGCGCAACTGTTTGGCGATACGCTGCGCAGTAACCACGCCATGCTGGCGGTCGCGCGGAAGGCCGGCTTTGCTCTCGCGGCGACGCCGGGCGATTGGAAGCAGGTGCGGTTTGAGAAGCGGATCGACGCCATGCCGCAAGCGCTTCCGGGTGCGAGCTTGCGGATGGCGGGCCGGGGCGAAGTCGCCATGGCGCATTGAAGCTGTTCTAAAATCGTTCCACCCACGGCCGGATTTCCAGCTCCGAGCTCCAGGCGTTGCGCGGTTGCTGCAGCACGTTCCAGTAGTTGATGGCGATGGCGTCGGGATCGAGCATCGAGTCCGGATGATCGGCAGGCTCCGCGCGGACCAAGCTGCGGATACCGCCGTCGATCACGAAATGCGCGATGTGGATGCCCTGCGGCGCGAACTCCCGCGCCAGCGATTGCGCCAAGCCGCGCAGCGCGAACTTGCCCATCGCGAACGGTGCCGACTGCGCAAAACCCTTGATGCTGGGGGAGGCGCCGGTGAACAGGATGGCGCCGTGCCGATTTGGCAGCATCAGCTGTAGCGCCTGCTGCGCTACTAAAAATCCTCCGAACGCACTGACGGCGATCGACCGCGCGACATCGGCGGGCACCAGCTCGGTGAAGGATCCCCGGGCGCGTTGGCTGGCGTTGTAGACCACCACATCGGGCACGCCGACTTCGCCCGAAACTTCACCGAACAATTTAGCGACATCGTCCGCATTGGTCGCATCACAGGTGAACGCCTTCGCCGGGATTTCTCGGCACAGCGCATCGAGCTTGCGGATATTGCGCGCGGCCAGAGCGACGCGGATGTTCTGCTTTGCCAGCAGCCGCGCCAGCGAGGCGCTGATGCCTTCGCCGGCGCCGACGATCAGCGCTGTTTTGTACTGCGGAATATCCATCGGTAAAGTTCTCCGGGGCGGGGCACTTTATTCATTGGCGCCAGGGGCGCATGATGCACATGGAAACGTATCCGGCATAAACAAGAGGTCGTCATGAACGCCCAAATCAAAATCGATGATAAAATCGCAACTGGTTCCTCGGCAAGCATGATAGCGCCCGATACGTCGGGCATGAATTTCTATCGCGCCGATCCGGCGCTGGCCGATCTGCTGCGCATCCATCTGCCGGAAGATCTGTTCAACCATATCGCGCCACATCTGGATCGGCTTGGCGCGCTGGTCGGCGGGCCGCTCGACGAGGCCGGCCGTATGGCTGACCGTCACGTGCCGGTGCTGCACCAGCGCGATCGGTTTGGCCGCGATGCGCAGCGGATCGAATATCACCCTGCCTATCGTGAGCTGGAGCGCGCCGCGTTCGGCGAGTTCGGCATTCACGCGATGTCGCATCGTGCCGGAATTCTCGGCTGGCCTTCGACCTATCCGGTAGCCGCTAAACACGCCTTCACCTTCCTGTTCAACCAGGCCGAATTCGGCATGGGGTGTCCGATCAACGTTACTGACGGCGCCGCGAAATTGCTGTCGAGGTTCGGCGATGACGCGCTGCAGGAAAAGTATCTCGATGGATTGACGCAGACCGACATCAGCAGGCTGACGCAAGGTGGCCAGTTCATGACGGAGAAGGAGGGCGGCTCCGACGTTGGCACGCTCACCACCACCGCCGTGCCGGAAGGCGATCACTGGCGACTTACCGGTGAAAAGTGGTTCTGCTCCAATGCCGACGCCGAGATCGTGATGCTGTTGGCGCGGCCCGAGGGCGCGGAGGGTGGCACCCGCGGCGTCGGTCTGTTCCTGATGCCGCGCCGGCTCGATGACGGGTCGATGAACCACTACCGGATCATCCGGCTGAAGGACAAGCTTGGCACCCGCTCCATGGCTTCCGGCGAGATCAGGCTCGAAGGTGCGATCGCCTATGCGGTCGGCCGGCTCGACCGCGGCTTCGTACAGATGGCGGAAATGGTGAATTCGAGCCGGCTGTCCAACGGCGTCAAATCGACCTCGCTGATGCGTCGCGCCTATCATGACGCGATGGCGGTGGCGCGCGGTCGGGTGGTGTTCGGACAGCGCATCATCGACATGCCGCTGGCGCGGCGGCAGTTGCTGAAAATCATGCTGCCAACCGAACAGGCGCTATCGATGAGTTTCCTTACAGCGGACGCGCTGGACCGCGCCGAGGCCGGCAGCCAGGACGCCGCCGCTTTGTTGCGGATTCTAACGCCGACGCTGAAATTCCGTGCCACCCGCGATGCGCGAAAAGTCTGCGGCGACGCGATGGAGATGCGCGGCGGCATTGGCTACATCGAGGAATTTGCTACCGCGCGGTTGCTGCGCGATGCCCATCTCGGCTCGATCTGGGAGGGCACCGGCAACATTGTCGCGCTAGACGCGCTGAAACGCGCGATCGGGCGTCACGGCGCCGAGGCGGCGCTGTCGGCCGATCTTCACGCGCGGCTCGACGATAGCGCCAGCGTGCCGCAGGCCTGGCGCGACCGGCTGCATGGCCTTGTCGATCGCGCCATTGGCTTTGCCCGTGAGGTCGCAGCCCATGCTGACAACGAGGCTGACGCGCGGCGGGCGACCAGTTCGCTGTATCACGTCGCCAGCGCGGTGACGCTGGCCTGGGAGGCGCACCGCATTCATGCCCGGCGCGGCGATGCAAGGCGGCTGTTGCTGTCGCGACTGGTGATCGAGCATCGCCTGATGACGCCGGACCCTTTCGCGGTGATCGAGAACGTGACGCAGCGCACGATCGCGGAATATTTGCTGAGCGAGCGCGATGTAAGCATGGCGGAGGCGGGAAGGCTGGTGGTGGCGCAATCGTAGCCCGCATAAGCGAAGCGACATGCGGGGGGCGTGCTTCAGCGTGGCCGGTCCCGCATATCGCTCCGCTCATGCGGGCTACGTTCAGTATCCCGTGGGCGCGACAAAGCCGCCAAATTCGCGTTCGATAAGTCCGGCTAGCTTTATGGGCGTGCGGTCCTCCAGCCAGGGACCAAGGATCTGCAGCCCGATCGGCAGGCCTTGCTTCGACATCGCGACCGGGATCGCCGTTGCGGGCAGGCCGGGCAGGGTGGCGATGCCGGGCCAGACCAACTGGTCGACATAGGGGACGCCAACGCCGTCGATTTCGAGAAGTCGCTTGTTCTGGTCCGGCTCGTGATCCTGCGGATAGGCCGGAGTCGGCATCACCGGACAGATCACCGCGTCAAAATTCTTGAACAATTCGCGCCATTGCGCGCGCAGCCGGTTGCGGCCGGCGTCGGCGGTCAGCCAGTCGCGATGGCTGAGCACGGCGCCGCGCAGGCGTTCACCGGCCAGGCTGATGTCGCTGGGATCGAGCTTCGCCGCCCGCGCCTGGTTGGCCGCATAGGCGTCGGGCGTCGCCGCGGCCTCGATCAGCGCGATCAGCATCCGCATGTACAGCCGCGCGCCATCGGCAAGATCAGGCAGCAGCGGACTGGCGCGCGCGATGGAGACGCCGGCGCGCGTCAGATTGGCAGTCATCGTTTCGACCGCCTCGCGCACGCTGGCGGCGATCGGGATCAGCGGATGGGCGTCGAGGATCAGAACGCGAAACTCCTTCAGCGCCGCATGCCGCGCCGGCGGCAGCGCCAGCTGATAACCAATGCCTTCATGCCAGGGATCGGGACCGGCGATGACGTCCAGGGTCAGCGCCAGATCCGCGGCGCAGCGCGCCATCGGCCCGATCACCGACAGGTCGCGGGTCGAGGGCAGCGGCGGAAACGGCGGCGGCGTGTGGCCGCGCATCGCCACCAGGCTGAAAGTCGGCTTATGGGCATAGACGCCGCAATAATGCCCGGGCACGCGCAGCGAGCCGCCGATGTCGGAGCCGAGTGACAGTGCGCCGTAACCGGCCGCCAGCGCTGCCGATGAGCCGCCGGAGGAGCCGCCCGGCGTACGGCCGAGATCAAACGGGTTGTTGGTGGTGCCGTAGATGTCGTTATAGCTCTGCCAGTCGCCCAGCCCGAGCGGAACGTTTGTCTTGCCGAGGATCACGCCGCCGGCGTCTTTCACGCGCGTAATGGCGAGCGCATCCTCCTGCGCAATGAAGTCCTTCTGTGCCGGAAATCCCCATGTGGTCGGCAGGCCGGCCATGTTGAAGGATTCCTTCACGGTCATTGGAATGCCGAGCAGCGGTCTGGTTTCGCCGCGCCCCAGCGCGGCATCGGCGGCCCGGGCGGCATCGAGGCCGCGCTCGAAATCGCGCACGCAGACGGCATTGACCTTGGCGTCGTGCTTCTCGATCTGGGCGATGGCCTGCTCCGCCAGTTCGACGGCGGAAACCTGCCTGGACTTGAGCGCCGCTGACATTTCGGTGGCGGTGGCGAAGACGGAAGTCGGTGCGGTCAAGGCAGGCTCCTGTGATCCAAAATGGTACTCGGAGCATGCTCAGTTCGGCGATGTACCGCAAGCGACAGGCCGGTCACGAAAGGGAAGGTCGATGGCCCACGCATACGATTATCGGGCAATTTGCGCGCCTTAGAAGCAGAGCGGGCGATCATCGGCCGATTAACGCCAAATTAGTGGAGGCTGCGGTACTTTGGTAGCCTCGGGTGCTGGCATCCTTCTGGATGTGATCGCACTTTCTCCGTTCGATTCGAGCAATCTGGAGTACGACATGGCCTGGCTGAACAATTTCAAGATTACCTTTAAAATCGGCCTGATCGTTGCTTTGCTCGCCATCGTTGTGATCGGTGCTTCGGGATTTGCCGCCAGTCGGCTGCGGGCCTTGAGCGAAGCCAGCACGGATATGGTGATGCGGGTCAGCCGTTACACCACGGAAACCGCGCGCGGCAGCCGCCGCATCGAACGCTATATTTCATCAGCCTTCCAGCTCGCCGCGGAAACCACGCCGGCGGGGAATGCGAAGTATCTCGCGCAGACCGCCGAAGCCAAGCAGGGCTACGAGACCATCATGGCGGCGATCCTGAAAAATCTGCCGGAGAAGGCGGCGGTCATCGAACCGATAACCGCGACTTTCCAGAAGGCCTTCATCGCCTGTGGCCCGGTCGTCGAATTTGCCTCGAAAACGGTGTCGCCTGAGGACTCCATGAAGGCCTCGATGCGACTGAAGACCGAATGCATCCCGCTGCTGGAGCCGGGCATCGCAGCCCAGGCCAAATTCCTCGATAGCCTTCTGGTCGATGCCGCCAACCAGTCGAATGACATAACCACCCGCGCCGAGTCCTCGATCTCCACCGTGCTGGTAGCAGCGGGTGCCGGCCTTCTGGTCAGTCTCGCCGTGGCGCTGTGGATCGGCATCAAGGGGTTGGCGAATCCGATCGTCGAGCTGAAAACCGTGATGGAGGCTTTCGCCCGCAACGACCTGCGGGCAACCGTCCCCGGCGTGACGCGCCGCGACGAGTTGGGTGAGATGGCGCGGACCGTCGAAGTGTTCAAGAACAACGGCCTCGAGGTGGAGCGGTTGAAGCTCGACCAGCATGCCGCCGAGCAGCGCACCGCGGGGCAGCGCAAGAGCGACATGCACAAGCTCGCCAATGATTTCGAGACCGCCGTCGGTCAGATCATCGAAACGGTATCGTCGGCCTCCAAGGAGCTGGAAAGCTCGGCCACCTCGCTGACGCAGACGGCGGATCGCTCGCAGCAGCTGACCCGGATTGTGGCAACGGCGTCCGGCGAGGCCTCTACCAATGTACAGTCCGTCGCATCGGCGACCGAGGAGATGTCCTCGTCGGTCAACGAGATCAGCCGCCAGGTGCAGGAATCGGCCATGATCGCCAATCAGGCGGTCGATCAGGCCCGCAAGACCAATGAACGCGTCGGCGAACTCGCCAAGGCCGCGGCGCGGATCGGCGATGTCGTCGAGCTGATCAACACCATCGCCGGCCAGACCAACCTGCTGGCGCTGAATGCGACCATCGAGGCGGCGCGCGCCGGTGACGCGGGGCGCGGCTTTGCGGTGGTGGCATCGGAAGTCAAAGCCCTGGCCGAGCAGACCGCGAAGGCCACCGGCGAGATCAGTGCGCAAATCTCCGGCATTCAGGCGGCGACGCATGAATCCGTGGGCGCGATCAAGGAGATCGGCGATACCATCGGCCGGATGTCGGAAATTGCTTCTACCATCGCCTCAGCGGTGGAAGAGCAGGGCGCGGCGACAAGGGAGATTTCCCGCAATGTGCAGCGCGCCGCGCAAGGCACGACGCAAGTCACCACCAATATCGGCGATGTCCAGCGCGGCGCTTCCGAAACTGGTTCGGCGTCGGCCCAGGTACTGTCCGCCGCGCAGTCGCTGTCCTCGGAAAGCGGTCGCCTCAAGGAGGAAGTCGGGAAATTCCTCGGCTCTGTCCGGGCGGCCTGACCTGTATCGGATGGGAGGCCGGCGTCAGACCGACATCGAGTGCCTCGCTCCGGCGGCAGGATTAAGGTAGGCGTCGAAGCGGGCGCAGATGCTACGAACGAAGGGCCGACCGCGTGGCGTCAATTCGAAGCCATCGTCGCTCGCTGTGAGAAAGCCGTCGGGATCGTCGGCCACCATGGCGTCCACCTCGCGCAACAGCCCATGGGCGTCCGCTTCTCCGAAATTGGCGGCGATGGCTGCGAAGGAGAAGGCGAAGTCGCACATCAGCCGTTCGATCACGAAGGCACGCAGCCGGTCGTCCGGCGCCAGCGTCCAGCCGCGAGCGGTGGCGAGTCCATTATGCGCTACACGGCTGGTGTAGTCGGCCACCGCGACGGCGTTCTGCACATAGCCCTGTGGCAGTTTGCCGATCGCCGAGGCCCCCAGTCCGATCAGCGTGTCGGCGCCGTCGGTGGTGTAGCCCTGGAAATTGCGGTTGAGCGGCAGCCTGGCCAGGCTGTCGTCGCGGCGAGCGAAATGGTCGAGTCCGAGTTGTACATAGCCCGCTTTGGCAAGCTGCGAGGTCAGCCGCCGCGCCATCGCAAAGCGCTCGATCGGCCCGGGCAAGGTGGCCTCGTCGATCAGCTTCTGATTATGCGCCCGCTGCGGCAGATGAGCGTAGCCGAAGATGGCGATGCGGTCGGGCGACAATTCAATCACCTGCGAGATGGTCTGCGCCAGGCTGTGCTCGGTCTGCCGCGGCAGGCCATAGACCAGATCCAGGTTGACCGAGCTTATGCCGCGGTCGCGGAACAGGTCGAGCGACGCCTTGGAGACATCATAGCTTTGCATCCGGCCGATCGCGGCCTGCACCGCGGGATCGAAATCCTGCACGCCGATCGAGATCCGGTTGACGCCGATTCCAACGAAGGCATCGGCCTTGTCGGCGGTCATCAGCCGCGGATCGATCTCGACCGCGAATTCAGTGGCTGCCTCGACGTGAAAGTTGGCCTTCAGCGCGGCACCAAGGCGGACGATGTCGGCGACCGAGAGGATATCGGGCGAGCCACCGCCCCAGTGCAAATGGGTCAGCCGGTGCCGGCGCGGCACTAACCCTGCGACGGTGGCGATCTCGGCTTCCAGCGTGTCGAGGTAACGAGCCACGGGATCATAACGGCGTGTCGCCTTGGTGCTGCAGGCGCAATACCAGCACATCTCGTTGCAGAACGGAATGTGCAGATACAGCGACAGCGCTGCGTCATCGGCCAGCCCCGCAAGCCAGTTGCGGTAGTCGACGGGGCCGACGGATGATTGGAAGTGATTGGCGGTAGGATAGCTGGTGTAACGCGGTAACGCCGCGGCGCGGCGCATCACCAGCGCTCTGTCGATGTCATTCAGGCTCATGGCATGCTCTGCAGCGCATTTGCGCGCCCGGTGGCGCGCAGATGTTGAGGACTATGCCCGCTGTCACGTCCGCCGAGGATGATCTGGATCAACACCCTGCGCAATCAGGTCTCGTTGCCGTTGCGAGGACGAAGGGCCGAAGGTCGAGGGCCGCGAGGTTCACGCCGCGATGCTTTCAGCGTGAACCTCGGGAGGACAGAAGTCAGTCCGCGCACGTACCTAAGTACGTACGAAAACGTACTAATCTTAACTCGATCTTTATGCCGATAAAGTGATGTCTGAATTAACGGTGCCAGCATACTCCCGGATCGGTTGACACCTCACGCGCCTGATTAGCGCCCACCATGCTGGAGCGCCAATGTCCTGGCTCAATAATTTCAAGATCATCTTCAAAATTGGTCTGATCGTCGCGTTGCTTACCATTGTCGTGGTCGGCTCGGCTGCCTTCGCGATCCAGCGCATGTATTCGATGGACGAAGGCTATAGCGACCTGATTTCGCGCGTCGACAAGAGTACGACGCTTTCGGCCCGCGCGTCGCGCCGCGCCGAAGCCTATCTTTCCGCGGCTTTCCAGCTGGCCGCGGAAGTAACCGATGCCGGTAACGTAAAATACCTTGCGCAGGCCGCCGACAGCCGCAAGGACTATGAGGGCATCATGGCGCAGGTCGTCAGGAACATGCCAGAGAATGCCTCTATCCTGGAGCCGTTGCTCTCCAACTACGCGCAGAGCTTCGTAGCCTGCGATCCTGCGATCAAATATGCGGCGTCCACCAGCACTCCCGAACAAAATTTCAAAGCAGCTGCGCGGCTCAAGGCTGAATGCGTCCCGTTGATCGAAGCAGCCATCGCCAGTCATGCCAAAGTCAACGATAGCCTTATTGCCGACGCAGCCAGAATTTCCGATGTCCTTACCGCACGGGCAAACTCCGCTATTAGCGGCGTGACGGCGGCCACCGCGGCGGGTCTGCTGGTCAGTCTTGCTTTGGCATTGTGGATCGGGACGGCGGGCCTGTCCCGGCCGATCAGTGAGCTCAAGACGGTGATGGAAGCCCTGGCACGCAAGAATTTTGCCATCGAGGTTCCAAGCATCGACCGTCGCGATGAGATCGGCGACATGGCCCGTACCGTGGAAGTCTTCAAGAGCAGCGGCCTTGCCGTCGAACGCATGACCAGCGAGCAGCAGGCAACCGAGCGGCGCACGGCCGCCGAGCGCAAGGCCGAAATGCTCCGGCTGGCGAGCGATTTCGAAGGCGCGGTCGGCGAGATCATCGAGACGGTGTCGGCGGCCTCGACAGAACTCGAAGCCTCCGCCGATACTTTGTCGGCCACCGCCGCGCGCGCGCAGCAGACGACGTCGTTGGTTGCAGCCGCGTCCGAAGAAGCCTCGGCCAATGTGCAGTCGGTGGCCTCGGCCACCGAGGAGATGGCCTCCTCGGTCAACGAGATCAGCCGTCAGGTGCAGGAATCCTCACGGATCGCTCAGG
>JACMOT010000224.1 GCA_014377915.1 Tardiphaga sp. | reverse complement strand
GATCAGGAAGTTGCAGTGCATCTCCGAGACCATCGCGCCGCCCAGGCGCAGGCCGCGGCAGACGGCGGCATCGTCCAGCTTCCAGGCGGAGTGGCCGGGCGGGTTCTTGGACGTCGAGCCGCCGGTCTTTTCGCGGATCGGCTGAGCGGTCTCACGGTGCGCCTGCACGCCGTCCATCCGCGCACGGATCACCGCCGGTTCCGCGATGACACCGCGAAAGGTCGCGGACGTAAAGATGACCGAGGGATCGACGCCCGAATGACGATAGACGAACTGCATCGCGGCGTTGTCAAACACTTGCTTCGCGCCGTCGCGGCCGATGCCGGTGGCGGCGATCAGCACATCCTTGGTCTCGCCGCCATTGGCGCCGGCATTCATCCGCAGCGCGCCGCCAATCGAGCCGGGAATGCCGAAGTAGAATTCGAGGCCGCTGATATTGGCGGCTGCCGCGGTCTCGGCCACGCGTTTGTCCAGCGCCGCGGTACCGGCGGTGACCGTATCATCGCTCGCCATCGTCGCGCCAAAACCGCGCGGGCTGAGGCGGATCACCACCCCAAAAACGCCGCCATCGCGCACGATCAGATTGGAGCCGAGGCCGACCATGGTGACGGGGATTTCGTTCGGAAGATGCGCCAGGAAATAAGCGAGATCATCCTCATCCGCCGGCGTGAACAGGATTTGCGCGGGCCCGCCGACGCGAAACCACGTCAAGGGTGCCAGCACCTCATTCGCCAGCAGCCGCCCACGCAACTCGGGCATCGCGGATTTGAGCGCGGGTGTGATGTCGGGGAAGCCGGACATCGTCACCCCAGCGCCTGTAGCTCGCTCGGCAGCGCATAGGCCCATTGCGTGATATTGCCGGCGCCGAGGCAAACGACCGTGTCACCAGGTTTAGCAACCCCGGCGACGAGCCCTGCAAGCCTGGCGGATTCCTGCAGCGGAAACACTTCTCGATGGCCGTGGGCTCGCAGGCCGAGCACAAAATGATCGCGGTCAATGCCAGCAATTGGCGCTTCACCGGCCGGGTAGACCTCGGCGACAATCACCGTATCGGCGTCGTTGAAGCAGGTGCAGAATTCCTCGAACAGCGACTGCAGCCGCGTGAAGCGATGCGGCTGCACCACGGCGATCACTTTACCCTTGGTGGATTCGCGCGCCGCCCGCAGCACCGCGGAAATCTCCACCGGATGGTGACCGTAATCGTCGATGATGGTGACTCCGTTCCACTCGCCGGTCTTGGTGAAGCGGCGGCGAACGCCGCCGAAATTCGCCAGCGCCTTGCGGATGGCGTCGCCGGACATGCCGAGTTCATGCGCCACCGCGATCGCCGCGGTCGCGTTTAGCGCGTTGTGGCGGCCGGGCATCGGCAGCATCAGATTGTCGATGGTCTCGGTCGTGCCGGCCTTGCGGTTGCGGAACACGACGCTGAAGGCGGAGCCGCCATTGCTGGGCTTGAGATCGAGCAATCGCGCATCCGACTGTGGGTTTTCGCCATAGGTGATGATGCGGCGATCCTCGATCTTGCCGACCAGGCTCTGTACCACCGGGTGGTCGATACACATCACCGCAAATCCGTAGAACGGCACGTTCTCGACGAAATGCCGGAACGCGTCCTGCACCGCTTCGAAGGTGCCAAAATGGTCGAGATGCTCGGGATCGACATTGGTGACGATTGCGACGTCGGCGGGCAGCTTCAGGAAGGTGCCGTCGCTCTCGTCGGCTTCCACCACCATCCAGTCGCCGGCCCCCAACCGGGCATTGGTGCCATAGGCATTAATGATGCCGCCATTGATAACGGTGGGATCGAGATCGCCGGCATCGAGCAGCGCGGCGACCATCGAGGTGGTGGTGGTCTTGCCATGGGTGCCGGCGATGGCGACGCAGCTCTTCAACCGCATCAATTCGGCCAGCATTTCGGCACGGCGCACCACCGGGATGCGCTGCGCGCGCGCGGCCATCAGTTCCGGATTGTCGCGCTTGATCGCGGTGGAGACCACCAGCACGTCGGCGCCGGCGACATTCTCCGCCGCATGGCCGACATGGATGACGATGCCCTTTTCGCGCAAACGGTTGACGTTGGCGCTCTCCGAGGCGTCGGAGCCCTGCACGGTGTAGCCGAGATTGCACAGCACCTCGGCGATGCCGCTCATGCCGATGCCGCCGATGCCGACGAAATGAATAGGTCCGATCTCGCGCGGCAGTCTCATGATGAAGTCTCGTTGTCCGTCACGCCCGCATGGTCCGCGGACATCCCCAAATCGCCCCCCTTCATGCAAGACCGGGATGGCCGGGACAAGCCCGGCGATGACTGAAAAATGACGGGAATTTTGCGGGACGGCCCGGATTCGGGCGCATTCCGGGGTGTGGCGGCCTATTCCGTCACCGCTGGCGCCTCCGGTCCGACGTTCAGCCGGAAGGCACTGATCGGGGGCGACAAGCCCGGCGGCTTGTCACCGGTGAAAAAAGCCGCGAGATACATCTTGCCGAGTACATGCCGGGTCTCCGGCGCCTCCGGCGAAAGCCCGCCATCGCGCAACGCCTGCCGGAACTCGGCCAGGGTCGGCGCCGCTAGTTCCGTGTCGGGCGCCCGCCGCGGCCCCGCCGCCACGGCGCTGAACTGGACGCCGGCATAAAACAGCCGTGTCAGCGCGCGGACCAGCGCCAGTCGGTCGCGAAGGCCCTGCCCCGGCGTATGACCGAGCCACGCGCGCAGCAGCGCTTCTTCCGATTCCGGCGACGCCGCGAAATTATCGAGCGTGGTCGCCATGTCGACCAGGGGATCGTTGCGAGACGCCCCCTCCCAATCGATCAGCCAGAGCCGCGCACCATCGAACAGCAGGTTGCGCGGCAGGATGTCATTATGGCTGGAAACCGACCCGGCCGAATTCCAGACATAGGCCTCGCGGATATCGGCAAGGCGCCGGGTGTGGGCATCCAACACGCCCGGCGCAAACAGCTCGGTTTTGCAGACATGGACCCACAGTCGCGCAACCATGTTGGGATAGTCCATGAAGTGGCCGAAGGTCGGCGTCGCCTGCAACCGCTTCAGCATCGTGCCCAGCGCTTGCGCCAGAGCCGGCGGTCCGCCGGGATAGGTTTCGAGAGCGCACTGATTGATGAAGTCCATCACGGCGACGCCGGCGTTCTCATCGACATGATGCAGCCGTGGCGCGATCCCCGCCTCTGCCGCGATTTGCATCGACGCATATTGGTGCGGGTTGCGCAGCGGACTTGGCGTCCCTTCGATCCGCAACACGTAAGCTCGGCCACCAGCCTCGATCCGGAACACGAAGGCCCCCGAAACGCCGCCGAGTAATGGCGCGATCGCGTCGATTGGCGTCGAGCCTAATGCGGCCCACAAAGCCGCTCGCGCGGAGTCGCGCAGCGCGGCCGGGATAATCGCGAAGCAGTCTTTGACCACGGCAATGCTCGCACGTCGGCGTAAGGAAAATAATCAAAGTATAGCAGCGTGCTGATCGCTGAGGGAAGCACGCTGAACTTTCAACCGTCATTGCGAGGTGCGAAGTGCCGCGGCAATCCAGAATGCCCGAAGCGCTGAAGAACTGGATCGCTTCGTCGCAACGGCTCCTCGCAATGACGGCCGAGCAGTCGAAATTAGATCTTCGCGACCTTCGCCACCAGATCGGCCAGCCGCTCCGCCGCGTCGAGCTTGCCGACAGCCCGCGCCCCAACCGCCATCGCGGTGAGCCGCGCCGGCTCCGCAGCCAGCGCCGAGATTTCCGAAGCCAGCCGATCCGGCGTGAATTCGTTCTGCGCGATGCGGATCGCGCCGCCGGCATCGACCAGCACGCCGGCATTAGCGAACTGGTCCTGGTCCAGCGCGCCCGGCAGCGGCACCAGGATCGAAGGCCGGCCGATGGCGCCGAGTTCGGCGACGGTGCCGGCGCCGGAGCGCGAAATCACCAACTGGCTGGAGGCCAGCCGGGCCGGCAGGTCGCCAAAGAACGATTCCAGTTCGACCCTGATCTTGAGCTTGTCGTAGACCGCACGCACACGGGCCATGTCTTCGTCGCGGACCTGCTGGGTCAGAACCAGCCGGCTCCACAGCGCCGGCTCCAGCCGTTCGATCGCATCTGGCACGATATCGGACATGATCCGTGCACCCTGGCTGCCGCCGACCACCAGCAGCCGCAGCGGCCCGGAGAGATCGGGCGCGAGATAGGGCACGGCGGCGGCGGCCAGGATCGCCGGCCGCATCGGCGTGCCGGTGGTCGTGGTCTTTTTCGACAGTTCGGGATCGCGATCAAGCACGCCGGGCAGCGAGGTCGCGATGGCGCTGACACGGCCCGAGAGCAGGCGATTGGCGCGGCCCATCACGGCATTGGAATCGTGGATGATGGTCGGCACGCCGAACAGTTTGGCGGCGACCAGCGGCGGCAAAGTGGGATAGCCGCCGAAGCCGACCACCGCGGCGGGCTTCAAAGTGCGCATCAGATTGAGCGCAATGCCGGTGCCGGCGGCCAGCATGATGCCGGTGCGCGCCAGCGAGATCGGATTGCGGCTGCGCACCGTTTCGCTCGGCACCACGTCGATCATCTCGCGCGAAAACAGCCCGCTATACTTTAGCGCCCGCGCGTCGGTGACCAGCCGCACCCGCCAGCCGCGCTTCATGAGTGCAACGCCGAGCGCCTCCGCCGGAAACAGGTGGCCGCCGGTGCCGCCGGCCGCGAGCAGGATGAGGGGCGCTGCGCTCATGGCGTCACGCGTAAGCGCTGGTGGCGTTGGCGTTCGAGATGGTTTCCATCTCGGTGCGCGGCCGCATTCGCGTCAAGGCCAGCAGCATGCCGACGCTGTAGGCCAACGAGATCATCGACGAGCCGCCGTAGGACAAAAACGGCAGCGTCATGCCCTTCGCCGGAATGAGATGCAGGTT
>JACMOT010000019.1 GCA_014377915.1 Tardiphaga sp. | reverse complement strand
GGGCTGCGGTGTCGATCTGCGTGATGCCGCCGGCGTGCAGCGTGAGCGCCGTGGCCAGGATGATGAAATATGCCGCGAGGTTCGAATAGAGCATTCCGCTCCACGTATCGCGGCTGATCCGCTTCAGCTCCGCCGCGGCGGGTTCGGGATTTTCCAGCAACGGCGGTTTGCCGCGCATGTCCTCGACCTCTTCCGATGCCTGCCAGAAGAACAAATACGGGCTGATCGTCGTCCCGAAAACGCCGACGATCACCGTCGCCGCAGCCGCGTTGAACGTAAATTGGGGCCAGACCGTGTGCGAAATGACCTTGGCCCACGGCACATGCACCGTGAACAACACCGCTGCATACGCCAGCAACGAGATCGTCAGCCATTTCAGGAACACGACATAGCGGTGATAGGGAATGAAAATCTGCAGCAACAATGTGGCCACGACAAAACCGAGCGTCATCGCGTGTCGGCCAATCCCGGTGACCAGCTCGCCAACCTCGCCCATCGCCGCGACGTCGGCGGCGATATTGAGCGTATTGGCAATCAGCAGTAACAACACCAACGTCTTGAGCACGATCGGCGGGAAGTTTTCCTTGATGTTCGCCGACAGGCCCTTGCCCGTGACCCGACCAAGCCGCCCGCACATCGACTGGATCGCCGACATCAATGGATAAGCGACCGGCATGGTCCACAGCATGTCGAGACCGAATTGGGCGCCCGCCTGCGAATAAGTGGCAATTCCGCTCGGATCGTCGTCGGCCACCCCGGTGATCAGGCCGGGACCGATCTTGGCGAGCGGATGCAGCTTCAACCTGGCGCGCCACCGGGCAATCGCCGTCGTTCGATCTGCTTGAACTGGAGCCAAGGCGAGTCTCCGAAGATGTGAGATCAGGTAACGAAGGACAGCCGCAATCGGGTACGCTTACGCCTAATGTCCGCTTCCGACCCATGGCGGACATTCGGTGACCCAGGTGGATCCTTCGAAAGCGGACGGAATATCACCAGCCCTCATCAGCGGTTGCCGACGAAGCAGATTATTGATCTAAGCTGCACCCAGTCGGGGGAGTGCAGGCGTATGGCGGATAGATTAAGGAAGCCGGTTCCAACCACGACGAACGCGCTTGATGTGGCCATGGAAATGGCCGGCGACCAAGATGCGGCGCGGACGCTGCTTGCCGATCACCGCCACCTAATCGCCGCACAGATCCGCTCCGAGCGCCTCGAGCATCGCAACAAGCTAGCGCTGATCGCCTTTCGGTCCATCCTCGCGGCAGGCGCGCTCGCGCTTGTCCTCGGTTTCGGCTGGATGGTGATGAACGCCCGCAGCGATCGCGGGCTGGTGATCGAGGCGCTTAGCGTCCCGCCCGATCTCGCGCAACGCGGCCTGACGGGTCAAACGATGGCGGCGGCGCTGGCCGACAAGTTGGCCGAGATCGATCGCACGGCGCGAAGCTTCCGTACGACGCAGACGATGACGGTCAATTGGGGCAATGACGTCAAGATCCAGATTCCGGAAACCGGTGTCTCGATCGGCG
>JACMOT010000223.1 GCA_014377915.1 Tardiphaga sp. | reverse complement strand
CCGATCTCCGGCCCGCGCCGCGGGGCGCGCGAGACCTGGGTGGAGATCCCGTCGCCGGGCGGCGAGAAGGCGGCGTGGTGCTATTCCGACAAGCGAGCCTATCGCCCCGGCGACACCGTCACGCTGCATCTGTCGGCCACGGTCGCCAAGGTGTCGCTGACCATCAGGCGCGATCCCGGAACGGACGCCGCCGTGTTCAGCTCCGGTATCAGGGACGCGCATTTCCATCCCGTGCCGGACAAGGTCTACGCCGTCGGCTGCGGCTGGCCGGCGTTGCTGGGCTGGACGATCCCGGAGGGTCTGCCGTCCGGTGGCTACCTCGTCGAGATCCGCGACGAGACAACAATGCTGCGCGAGGTGATCGGCCATCATCTGTTCATCCATCGCGGTCGCGCGCGCACGCCGGGCGCGCTGGCGCTGGTGGCGGCGACCTCGACCTGGAGCGCCTACAATGATTGGGGCGGCGCCAGCCATTATTACGGCACCAACCCCGAAGCCCCGCGCGGCCGCGCCACGCATCTCGCCGCCCTGCGGCCATGGGCGCGCGGTCAGGTCTGGCTGCCGCCGGGCGCGCCGCGCTCGGTGAATGCGAACCGGCCGCGCACGCCCGGTCCGGCGCGCTACGAGAACGTCGAATGGGCCTTCATCAACGGCTACACGCGGTACTACGCTTTGGCCGGATGGGCGGCCTATGAGCGACCGTTCCTGCACTGGGCCGAGGCCAACGACTACACCTTCGATGTGTTCTCGCAGGACGAGCTGCACGACGATCCCGCGCTGCTCGACGACTATCCCTGCACGGTGTTCGTCGGCCATGACGAATACTGGTCGCGCGAGATGCGCGATGCGGTCGATGGCTATGTCGATCGCGGCGGCCACGC
Source organism: Tardiphaga sp. (assembly GCA_014377915.1). The sequence continues at coordinate 1,355 of JACMOT010000223.1, read as the reverse complement.
GGCGCGCTTCGCCGGCAACTTCCTCTGGCAGATCCGGCTGGAGCGGGACACGCAGACCCAAATCGCCTATAAATACGATGCGCGCCGGCTCGATCCGCAGGCCGGCACGTCGCGGATGACCAGCGCGTGGGAAGACCCGCAGGTCGATCACCCCGGCGCGAAAACCTTCGGCGTCAACGCGCTGCGCGGCATCTATGCTGCGTTCGGCGGCATGGCGCGCCGCGCCGCGCGCGGCTTCAACGTGTTCCACCCGGAGCACTGGGCCTTCGCCGGCACCGGGCTCGGCTATGCCGACATGTTCGGCGACGAGGCCAACATCTTCGGCTTCGAGATGGACGGCGTCGACTACACGTTTGAAGACGGCCTGCCGGTACCGACCGGCACCGACGGCGCGCCTGAAGGCCTGCAGATTCTCGCGATGGGCTTTGCCACGCTCGCCGAAAGCAGCCTGCCGGAATTCGAGTCTTCGCTGATGCTCGGCGACGGCGACGCGCAATTCCGCAACTCGCTGCTCGGCGAACCGACCACGGAAAGCCTCGAGCGGCACAAGCGCGGCTCCGGCATGGTCGTGCATTTTGCCCGCGGCAAGGGCGAGGTGTTCACCGCCGGCACCTGCGAATGGGTCAACGGCCTGATCGAGGGCGACGTGTTCACCCAGCGCATCACGAAGAACGTGCTCGACCGGTTCGGTAAGGCGTGATGGCCAGCGATGCGCGGCCGGCGGATGTCGGCGCTGGTTGACATCGCCAAATCGATACTACCTTATCTTTCTGGCATCCCGCAGTTGCTTCGCTATGGGCTGGTTCAACAGACCCGCGGATCCCCGCCGTCATTTCCAGGCGCCACCTTTCGAGTTCAACGATGGATAATCCTACCCGTTCGGAGCGATCCCGCAACGCCGCGCTGCAGGCAGCGCTGACGATTCTGTCGCGCGACGGCCCGGGCCGCCTGACGCTGGACGCCATTGCGCGCGAAAGCGGATTGAGCAAGGGCGGGCTGATGCATCAGTTTCCGACCAAGCAGGCGGTGCTCGAGGCGCTGCTGGAAAACCAGGTGGCCTACTTCGAGGAATTCTCGAGCGCCTACATCGCCAGGCATCGCGGCGAGGACGTGCATCCCGAACTCGCGGCCCAGATCGCCACCTCGCGCGAGACCATCGACAAGCCGAATTCGATCGCGTTCGCCTTGCTCGGCGCGCTCTCCCAGGATCCCGGGCTGCTCAAGAACACGCGCGACCTCGACAAGACCAAGGTCGATGCGATTCGCGCCGAGGCGTCCGATCCGGATCTGGCTCTGCTGCGCTGGTCGGCAGCGCGCGGTCACGCGCTGACGTCGATGTTCGGGCTTTGCCCGCT
>JACMOT010000018.1 GCA_014377915.1 Tardiphaga sp. | reverse complement strand
TTCGCGGCATCGAATTTCTGCTGATAGATGACGTCGCCGCCGAGGCTGGTGTGCAGCACATAATGGTTGCTGGGGTCGAAGATGATGCAATGGGCGTTGGGCTCGGTGGCGATGACCTGCAGCGCCGGCGCGAGCACGCCATTCGGCCCGATCGGATGCACCGCCACCTTGTTGCCGCCATAGGACGCCCCCATCAGGAAACGCCCGGTTCGGTCGATCGACAGATAGGCCATCGAATCCGCCAGCGGGCCGGCGCCGATCAGCGTCAGCCGCCCCGACTTCGCGTCGATGCCGAAGGCGACCGCCGAATAGGGCTCGTTGCGCAGGCCGGCATAGAGCCGGTCCTTTTCCGGGCTGATTGCAAGCGGCAGCGAACCGCCCGGCCTGGACGGACCCGGCACCGCCACGGTCTCGACCGCCTTGAGCGTCCCGTCCGGTTTCATTTCGAGGACAGTGATGTCCTGGCTGTCGGCATTGCCGACATAGACAAAACTGGCGGCGTGGGCCGACGACATGAGCACTCCCATTGCTACAATGATGCCGGCCTGGAACCATGCCGCGCAGAAACGGCGGGTACGCGCCATCAACGATAGACGCGCAGCGGAACGCGAGGAAGCGGGCATTAACATCTCCCTGGGCTTTTGCTTTTGGGGAGATGATGGTCGGTCGGTTCGGGTTGCGCAAGCGGCACCGTGACAGACTCAGAACTGTCCAGCGACAGTAATACGCAGGGCCAGCGGTTCGACGGGGTGCAGCACGCGGTCCATCACCCCGGTCTGGCACACCGCCGCAGGCGCAGTCGGCGCACCCGCTGGCGGGAAGCACATCGCGAACAGCGAGTCCAACTTCAGCAACGAGCCATAGGCGTACGTGATCTGATCGGTCTTGCTGTCCAGCAGGTTGAAGCCATCGAGCTGGAGGCGCCAGCCGTTTGCAAAGCGATAACCGAGCTGGCCATTCAGCAGGCCGGTGGCCGGCGAGACGAAGGCGCCGTCCTCGGACAGCGGCCGCGGGCCAAAGTAGCGATAGCGCCGCGCGCCGAACCAGCCGGTGGCCTGGCCCAGGCGAATGCCGGCGCTGGCGACCATGTTCGGCGCTCCGGGAATGAGATGGCCCGGCGCGTTGCCGGTCTGCGCCTGCGAAAACCCTGCGGGGGCGCTGTAGGCGTCGGCCTGGCCGGCGTTGTCACCACGAAACCGGGCGCGGGTGACCGCCAATTCGCCTTCGACCGACAGCCACGACACCGGCCAATAATCGTTGCTCCATTCCACGCCGACGCGCCGGCTCGGACGACTCGCCTCGGTATCACCGGCGTCGCCGACGAACAGGATTTCGGAAGCCGAATCCAGCATGAACAGCGCCACCGAGCTGGTCAGCCCGGGGACTGGCCTCGTGCGCAGACCGATTTCGGCACCTCTGGTCTTGACCAGAAACGGCGAGCGCTCCACCGGCGAGCCATCGAGCGGCGATTCACGAATGGTGACGCCGCGGGCATCGTTGCTGTGAAAGCCTTCACCGGCATTCAGGAACAGCTCGGCCTTCGCGAACGGGCCGAGCACGAGGCCGAGCTTCGGACTGCCGATGAAGGCATTGGCGTTGCCGGAATTGCCCGCCGTGAAAAAAGATTGCACCGAAGCGTCGTAAAAATCGCCGCGCCAGCCGGCGGTGCTGCGCAGCCAGTCGGTCCAGAACATCGTATTCTGCACGAATACGCCGACGCTGCCCTGCTTCACGGCATCAGAGCGGATCGGCGACAGGAATTGGCGCTGCACGCTGTTGTTCAGATCGAGCCGGATGTCGTCGTAGCGGCTCTGCACGCCGATCTCGGATTCGCTGCGGAAACCAGCCATCCGGGTGTTGAAGGTATGCGAGGCATTGATGCCGCCCACCACGCGATCATCGTGCTGGTGAAACTGGTCGCCATCGAGCGGATTGCTGAGAAAATAGGTAAAATTATTCCACAGATTGAGCGAACTCTTGATGACGTAGAAGTTGGCTTTCGAGGAGCCGTGCTCGTCACTTTGCGCCCAACGGCCGGACAGCGAGAAGCGGCTGGAATTGCCGCCGTCGCTGGCGTCGAGTGCGCCGTAGCGGCCGATCTCGCCCGAGGTGATCGCGCGCAGCGGTACCTGGTCGGTGGAATTCCAACGGTTGGCATAAGCCATCGCGGTCAGCGAAAAGCCATCGGTGACCGTGCCCTGGCTATAGCGCATCACGCCGTTCAGTTTGCGCAGTTCGTCGGGATGATCCCACGGGCCGTTATAGGCCTGCGCCTCGGCGGCGACCAGCAGCGTGCCCTCGCCGAGCTTCGCGGAGGTGACGCCGAAGCCGCGGCGATAGCCAAAACTGCCTGCCGTGATCGAGGCCATCGTCTTCATGACGCCGTCGAGCAGGCTGACATGGACCGCGCCGACCGACGAAAAATCCCCATCATCGGCAAAATACGGACCTTTTCGGACAGCTACCGAACCGATCAGTTCAGGGATGAGAAAATTCAGATCAGCATAGCCCTGGCCATGCGCATGGGTCCGCATGTTGACCGGCATGCCGTCGACGGAGATCGCCAGATCGGTGCCATGGTCGAGGTTCACCCCCCGCAAAAAATACTGGTTGGCCTTGCCGTCTCCGGAGTGCTGGGTGACGATCAGGCCGGGCACCACTTCCAGCGCTTCCGCCGGCCGCGACAATGGCCGCGCATTGACGTCGGCGCCGCTGATGGTCTTTTCGCTGGCGGAAGCGGCCGGCGCGGCCGCCTCGTGGGTGCCGGACAGGCCGGCGCGGCCGCTATTCCCCGCCATGGACGGCGCGGTCCGCAACGCGACAAGGCGGGCGCCCGGCGCGACGTTGCGCGGTCTGCCGGGCCTCGCTGCGCGGCGGTCCGGCGCCATTACCTCAACCGGCGGCAGCGCGGTGACTGCCTGCGCGGGGGCCTCCCCGATGCCCGAGAGAGCGGCAAGCAGCGCCAGTCCGGCCGACGACAACAGGGAGCGATGCATCACGGCGCCGACGGGCTATGCTGGTTCCAACACCGGCAAACTGACATGACGAGTATGACGAAGTCAATAAAACATCATACTTTTTGAGGGACCCATGCAGCGCATCACGATCACGCTCGACGACGATTTGATGGAAGACCTCGATGCCATGATCACCGAGCACGGCTACCAGAACCGGTCCGAGGCGATCCGCGATCTGACCCGCGCCGGCCTGCAGCAGGCGGTTCAGGACAAGGGGCAACCGGACGACAACAACGGCGAATGCGTCGCAGCCCTGGTCTATGTCTACGACCATGCCGCGCGCGACCTATCGCGGCGGCTGGTCGACAGCTATCACCACCACCACGACCTTTCACTGGCGACGCTGCACGTGCACCTCGACGACGACCATTGCATGGAGGTCACCGCGCTGCGCGGCCCCGGCGACGAGCTGCGGCATTTTGCGGATCACATCATCGCCGAGCGCGGCGTGAAATACGGGCGGGTAGTGATGATGCCGACCGCAGCCAGAAGCGAGAAAAAGAAGCCCGTCGCAAAGAAGAAGCCGCATTCGCACAAGTGAATCCAGCCACGCACTATCAGGCGTCGTTGCGAGGAGCGAAGCGACGCGGCAATCCAGCGGACCGCAAAGAAAGAACTGGATTGCTTCGTCGCAAGGGGTAAGCCAATTGGCTTTCCCCTTACCTCGCAATGAAGGCTGAGGGGATCATCGTTCAAGCACTCAACGCGAGCGCCCCTCTCCCGCCAACGTCGCTTCGCGGCGCCGGGGGAGAGGGAAGTGAGCGAGATCAGTCCCAGTTCGGCGCGAACGCCGCCGGATTGACCAGACGCTGGTCTTTCGGCAGCGCGGCGATCGCGGCCCGGTCCTCATCGTCGAGCGGCACTTTCAATGCGTCGAGATTGGCCTGCTGGCTCTCGGCACGCGACGCCTTCGGAATCGCCGCGACGCCATCCTGGTCGAGCAGCCATTTCAGCGCCACCTGCGCCGCGCTGGCGTGGTGCTTGGCGCCGATCTTCCGCAATACGGCGTTGTCGACCACCTTGCCCTGCGCCAGCGGGCAATAGGCGACCAGCGGGATCGAATGGCTGCGCAGATAGTCCAGCACCTTCGACTGGTCGAGCAGTACATGATACTCGACCTGATTGCAGGCGATCGGCGCGCCGATCTCTTCCACCACCTGCCTCAGCAGCGGCACGGTGAAATTGGCGACGCCGATGGCGCGGGTGCGGCCCTGCTCCTTCAGTTTTACCAGCGTCTCGAACATCGCGGGCAGGTTCATGCCCTTCGACGGCCAGTGCACCAGATAGAGATCGACATAATCGAGCCTGAGCTTCTTCAGGCTGGCATCGAAGGCGCGCCGGATCGCATCCGGCGCCAGGTTCTCGTGCCAGACTTTTGTCGTGAGGTGGATATCGTCGCGCTTGACGCCCGAGGCAGCCATACCGGCGCCGACGCCGTCCTCATTGCCATACATCTCGGCGGTGTCGATGTGGCGATAGCCGAGGCCCAGCGCGCTCTCCACCGCCGCGCGGCAGGCATCGCCCTGCAGGCGAAAGGTACCGAGGCCGAGTTTGGGCATGTCGATGCCCTGGGTGTGCAGATGGTCCATAATGATCTCCGGATAATGTCTCGACGAGGGGGACGGCGCGGCGGCCGTTTGATACGCTGCGCAGGCCAAAAGCAACATTCAATTCGGCGGGAGGTTCATCGGACCATGGAAAAAGCGTTACGCGGCTGGCTCGAAGCCCACGGCCTGCTCGCCATCAGCGCCACGGTGCTCGGCATCATCGTCGCCCTGGCCATGATTCTTGTCGTCGGCGGTTTTTGGCTCGCCAGGCCATAGCAGGCATGGCCTGGACGGACTGCTCTATGTGGCCTTGGGCCTAGTCATCGCCGCCGTTTCGGGCAACATTGAGCACCTTGCCGCCGCCGGATCCCCTGATGCGCTATTCGCTGACCTCCCTCATCACACAGACGCTGTCCGGCCACCGCGGCTGGGCGCCGCAATGGCGCGATGCCGCGCCAAAAGCCGAATATGACATCGTGATCGTCGGCGGCGGCGGCCATGGCCTGGCGACGGCCTATTACCTCGCCAGGGAATATGGCCTGAAGAATATCGCGGTGCTGGAAAAGAGCTGGATCGGGTCAGGCAATATCGGCCGCAACACCACCATCATCCGCTCCAACTATCTGCTGTCGCCGAACATCTCGCTGTACGAATTGTCGCTGAAATTGTGGGAGGGGCTGGAGCAGGATATTAACTACAACGCCATGGTCAGCCAGCGCGGCGTGCTCAATTTGTTCCATTCCGACGGCCAGCGCGACGCCTATGCAAGGCGCGGCAACATGATGCGGCTGAACGGCGTCGATGCCGAACTGCTCGACCGCGACGGCGTCCGCCAGCTCTATCCATTCCTGAATTTCGACGCCGCCCGGTTCCCGATCCAGGGCGGGCTACTGCAGAAGCGCGGCGGCACCGTGCGCCATGACGCCGTCGCCTGGGGGTTTGCGCGCGCAGCCTCCAGCCGCGGCGTCGACGTGATCCAGAACTGCGAGGTGACCGGCATTGATATCGTCGATGGTCGCGTCAGCGGCGTGACGACGACGCGCGGAAAAATCCGAGCGAAGAAAATCGGCCTCGCCGTTGCCGGGTCCAGTTCGCGGGTCGCCGAGATGGCCGGGCTGCGGCTGCCGATCGAGAGCCATGTGCTGCAGGCCTTCGTGTCCGAGGGGCTGAAGCCGGTGATCCCCGGGGTCATCACCTTCGGCGCCGGGCACTTCTATATAAGCCAGTCCGACAAGGGCGGGCTGGTGTTCGGTGGCGATATCGACGGCTACAACTCCTACGCCCAGCGCGGTAACCTGCCAGTGGCCGAGGATGTCTGCGAGGGCGGCATGGCCTTGATGCCGGCGATCGGCCGGGCGCGGATGCTGCGCAGCTGGGGCGGCCTGGTCGACATGTCGATGGACGGCTCGCCGATCATCGACCGCACCCCGGTCGACGGGCTCTATCTGAATGCCGGCTGGTGCTATGGCGGCTTCAAGGCGACGCCGGGCTCCGGGCTGGTGTTCGCACATCTGCTGGCGACGGATGCGCTGCATCCCGCCGCCGCCGGGCTGCGCTTCGACCGTTTTCGGATCGGCGCCATTCTCGACGAAAAGGGCCAGGGCGCCCAACCCAATTTGCATTGAGCCGACATGCGCATCCCCTGCCCTTTCTGCGGTCTCCGCGACATCACCGAATTCGCCTATCAGGGCGACGCCACGCTGACGCGTCCGGCGCCCGGCGCCGACGTCATGTACGACTATGTCTATCTGCGCGATAACAAGGCCGGCGAGCACAGCGAGCACTGGTACCATTCCGCCGGCTGCCATGCCTGGCTCACCGTGACGCGCAATACGACTACCCACGAAATTCTGGCCGCGGAACTCGCGCATGGCGAGGCGACGTCATGAGCCGCCTTGCCGCCGGCGGGCTGATCGACCGCACACGGAAACTATCGTTCCGCTTCGACGGCAAGGACTACAGCGGCCATGCCGGCGACACGCTGGCCTCGGCGCTGCTCGCCAACGAAGTCATGCTGGTCGGCCGCTCATTCAAATATCATCGCCCGCGCGGCATCTTCTCGGCCGGTCCCGAGGAGCCGAATGCGCTGGTCACGCTGCGCGCCGGCGCGCGGGCCGAACCCAACACCAAGGCCACAACTGTCGAGTTGTTCGACGGGCTGGAAGCCAGCAGCCAGAATTGCTGGCCGTCGCCGAAGTTCGACCTGCGCGCCGTGCATCAACTGGCCGGGCCGCTGCTCAATGCCGGCTTCTACTACAAGACCTTCATGTGGCCGGCGTCGTTCTGGGAAAAATTCTACGAGCCGGCGATCCGGGCCTCCGCCGGGCTGGGCGCGCTGAGCGGACAGGACGATCCCGACTGTTACGAAAAGTCGCACGCGTTCTGCGACCTGCTGGTGATCGGCGCCGGCCCCGCGGGCCTGGCCAGTGCGCTCGCCGCCGGCCGCGCCGGAGCGCGGGTGATTCTGGCGGAAGAGGATTTTGTGCTCGGCGGACGGTTGCTGAGCGAGACGGCGCACATCGACGACGTCACGGCAGCCTCGTGGGCCGCGCTGGCAGAGGCCGAACTGGGCTCGATGCCCAATCTGCGTATCCTGAAACGCACGGCGGTATTCGGCGCCTATGACGGCGAATATGGCGCCATCGAGCGGGTATCGGATCATCTGCCCGTGCCGGCGGAATTCACGCCGCGGCAGCGGTTGTGGAAGATCGTCGCCCGCCAATGCGTGCTCGCCGCGGGTGCGACGGAACGACCGCTGGTGTTTCCTGGCAATGACCGGCCCGGCATTCTGCTCGCCTCGGCGCTGCGGACCTATGCCAACCGTTTTGGCGTTGCTGCTGGACGGCGCGTGGCGATCTTCACGACGTCGGATGACGGCTGGCGCAGCGCCTTCGACCTGCGACAGGCCGGCATCGAGATCGCCGCCGTGATCGATGCGCGCGGCGACGTCTCGTCCGGGGTGCGAAACCTCGCCGGCGACGCCCCGCAATTCTGTGGCGCGCATGTCACCGACACATCCGGCTATCGCCGGCTGAACACGATCAGCATCATCGATAGCAGCGGCAGAACGCGGAGCATCCATGCCGCCACCCTCGGCGTCAGCGGCGGCTGGACGCCGAACATCGGCATCGCCACCCACCTCGGCAGCAAGGGCAATTGGTCTCAAGCAGCCTCGGCGTTTCTTTGTGACACCACGCCAAAAGGCCTGCAGATCGCGGGCGCCGCGTCGGCACGCTGGACGCTGGGCGAAGCCCTGCGCGACGGCGCACGTGCCGGAGCTGAAGCCGCGACGCGCGCGGGATTTGAGCCACAGCCACCGAAACAGATCGCCGCCAGCGATGAGGCCTACGGCGTCACGCCGACCTGGCTGTTCGCAGGATCGCGCGCCAAGGCCTTTGTCGACCTGCAGAACGACGTCACCGCCGCCGACGTCGCGCTGGCCGCGCAGGAAGGGTTTCGCTCGGTCGAGCAGCTGAAGCGCTACACCACGCTCGGCATGGCCACCGACCAGGGCAAGACCTCGAGCGTCAACGGCCTCGCCATTCTGGCCGGCGCGATTCAGAAGACCATCGCAGAGACCGGCACCACCCGCGCGCGGCCGCCGCAGGTGCCGGTGGCGATCGGCGCCTTTGCCGGGCTGCACCGCGGAACACATTTCAAGCTGACCCGGCAGACGGCGAGCCATGTCTATGCCGCCGGCGCCGGCGCCAATTTCGTCGAGGCAGGTCCCTGGATGCGCGCGCAATGGTTCAATGCGCCGGGTGAGAGGGACTGGCTGACCAGCGTCACCCGCGAGGTCAAGGCGGTGCGCTCCAGCGTCGGCATCTGCGATGTCTCGACGCTGGGCAAGATCGCACTTCTGGGCTCCGACGTCGGCACTTTTCTCGATCGAATCTATATCAACACCTTTTCCACACTGGCGGTGGGCAAGACGCGCTACGGCGTGATGCTGCGCGAGGACGGCTTTGTGCTGGATGACGGCACCGTGGCGCGGCTGTCGCCGCTTCACTACGTCATGACCACCACCACGGTGAACGCCGGCCGGGTGATGCAGCATCTGGAATATGGCCATCAGGTGCTGTGGCCGGAGCTCGATGTGCAGATGGTCTCGGTGACCGAGCAATGGGCGCAATATGCCGTCGCCGGTCCGCGCGCGCGTGAATTGCTGCGGGCCCTGCTCGGCGACGCCATCGAACTTTCCAACGAGGCGTTTCCCTACATGGGCTGCGCGACATTTAAATGGTTTGGCGAGATTCCGCTGCGGCTGTTCCGCGTCTCGTTCTCCGGCGAATTGGCCTTTGAGATCGCCGCGCCCGCGGGCTATGGCGAGGCGCTGCTGCGCGCGCTGATGGCCGCCGGCGAGGCCTTCGGCGCGACGCTGTACGGCACCGAGGCGCTCAGCGTGATGCGGATCGAGAAGGGCCATGTCGCCGGCTCCGAGCTCAACGGCCAGACCGTGGCGCGCGACCTCGGCCTCGGCGGGATGATGTCACAAAAAAAAGACTATATCGGCCGCGCGATGGCGGAGCGCGAGGCGCTGGACGATCCGGCGCGCCCGGCGCTGGTCGGGCTGCGACCGGTGGGTCGCGGCCAGCGCCAGCGCAAT
>JACMOT010000222.1 GCA_014377915.1 Tardiphaga sp. | reverse complement strand
GAACTGGTACCCCGGCAATTCCGAGGGCAAGGGCGGCATCTACAATTTCGTCACCAAGCGCGGCGACTGCCGCGGCGACCGTTCGAAGATTTCCTGGACCCAGGTCGAGACCGGCTCGGCCATCACCTGGAAGTACCCGAGCTGCATCCTGCGCGGCGACGATTCGCGCGGCGAGTTCTATTCGATCGCGATCTCGAACGGCCATCAGCAGGTCGATTCCGGGACCAAGATGATCCACCTCGGCAAGAACACGACCAGCCGGATCATCTCCAAGGGCATCGCGGCCGGCGTGTCGCAGAATACCTATCGCGGCCTTGTCACCGCGCACCGCAAAGCCACCAACGCTCGCAACTTTACGGCGTGCGATTCCTTGCTGATTGGCGACAGATGCGGCGCGCACACGGTGCCGTATATCGAGGCGAAGAACTCCTCGGCGCTGTTCGAGCACGAAGCCACGACATCAAAGATCTCGGAAGACGTGCTGTTTTATTGTGTGCAGCGCGGCCTCAGCCAGGAAGAGGCCGTTGGCCTCGTGGTGAACGGGTTCGTCAAGGACGTGCTGCAGCAACTGCCGATGGAATTCGCGGTGGAAGCGCAGAAGCTGATCGCGATCTCGCTGGAAGGCTCGGTTGGATAATGGCGACGTTCGATCAAATCGTCCTCAGTGAACTCGTCGCGATCCGCGGCGAATTCGCTGAGATGATTGATAAGACGTGGACAATCACGAGAGAGGCGCGGGACCTGAATCAGTTCCTCGCCAGCTTTATTCGGCCGATGAAATCGACGAATTGAATTTTTCGAGGTTGGCGCGCAGGGCGCGCACCTCGGAGTGACGATAGAGGAAAGACGAATGACCGCATTGCTCCAAGTCAAAAATCTCCAGGTTCGTGTCGAGGAACAGGAAATCCTTCACGGCCTGACGCTGACCGTCAATGCCGGCGAGGTCCACGCCATCATGGGGCCGAACGGTTCCGGCAAGTCGACGCTCAGCCACGTCATCGCCGGCAAGCCCGGCTACGAAGTCACCGGCGGCGAGATCCTGTTCAAGGGCGAGGATCTGCTCGATATGGCGCCGGACGTGCGCGCGGCCAAGGGTGTTTTCCTGGCCTTCCAGTATCCGGTCGAAATCCCCGGCGTCACCACCATGACTTTCCTGCGCACGGCGCTGAACGCTCAGCGCAAGGCGCGGGGCGAAGCCGAATATCTGGTGCCCGACTTTCTCAAGAAGGTCCGCGAGGTCGCCGGTTCGCTCAACATCCCGATGGATATGCTGAAGCGCGGCGTCAATGTCGGCTTCTCCGGCGGCGAGAAGAAGCGCAACGAAGTGCTGCAGATGGCGCTGTTCCAGCCCAGCCTGTGCATTCTCGACGAAATGGATTCCGGCCTCGATATCGACGCGCTGCGCGTCGCCGCCGATGGCGTCAATGCGTTGCGCTCGCCGGAGCGCGCCATGGTGGTGATCACGCATTACCAGCGACTGCTGAACTACATCGTGCCGGATCATGTGCACGTGATGTCGAAGGGCCGGGTCGTGAAAACCGGCGGCAAGGAGCTGGCACTCGAGCTCGAGGCGACCGGTTACGCACAATTCGAAGATGTGGCCGCCTGATTGGCGCCTGAACGGATGATGAGATGAATTTAGCATTGGCGAAGACAGAACCCGGCACGGCGCTCGGCGAGGCATTTGCCCTCGCGTGCCCGCGTCTGCCCGGCGCCGGCAAGGTGGCCGATACCCGCCGCCAGGCGTTTGAGGCCTATGAGGGAACCGGGCTGCCGCATCGGCGGATCGAGGACTGGAAATACACCGACCTGCGCGTGCTGATGCGCGCGGTACTGCCGCTGGCGGCGGCGCCCGACGCCGCGGCGCTGTCGCGCGCGGCCGATGCGCTGAAGCTGCATGCCATCGATGGCGTGCGCAAGCTGGTGTTGGTCGATGGCGTATTCGCGCCAAAACTGTCGGATCTCGGCAAGCTCGAGGCTGGACTCAGCATCCGAACCTTGCGCGACGTGCTGGATGCCGATGACAAGCCGCTTCATGCGCAGCTGTTTGCGATGGACGGCTCGAACCCGATGATCGCGCTGAACAGCGCGATGATGACGGACGGGCTGGTCATCACCATTGCCGATGGGAGCAAGCTGCCTCAGCCGCTGCATGTGATTCACATCACCAGCGGCGGTCAGCCATCGGCCACGTTTACGCGTTCGCTGTTGGCACTCGGCAAGGGATCCGCCGCCACGCTGGTGGAGAGCTATATCTGCGCCGAGGATAGCAGGAATTACCAGGTTCACGACTCGCTGGTGATCCACATCGGCGACGGTGCGCGGCTCGACCATGTTCGGCTTACCGAGGACAGCCGCGAGGCGTTCAACATCTCTTCGTCGGTGATCACGGTCGGCCACAACGCACATTTCAATACGTTCGGCATGAACACGGGCACGATTGTCAGCCGCTATCAGGCGGTGATCAACATCGTCGGCGAGCATTCGAAGGTCGAAACCAACGGCGTGAATCTGCTCAATGGGCGCCAGCATGCCGATACCACGCTGGTGATGAACCACGTGGCACCGAATTGCAGCAGCCGCGAAGTGTTCCGGGCGGTCATCGACGATCAGGGCCATTCCGTGTTCCAGGGCCGCATCAACGTGCACCAGCCCGCGCAGAAGACCGACGCCAAGATGATGACCCGGGCGCTGCTGCTGTCGGACGAGGCCGAGGCTGACAACAAGCCCGAGCTGGAAATCTTTGCCGACGACGTGCAGTGCGGCCACGGCGCCACCACAGGCGCGCTTGACGACAGCCTGCTGTTCTACCTGCGTGCCCGCGGCATGACGGAAAAACAGGCGCAGGCGTTGTTGATTCAGGCCTTCGTCGGCGAGGCGATCGAGTCGATCGTCAATGATAATTTGCGCGAGCTGGCCATCGGCGCTGCCGAACGCTGGCTTGCAGCAAGGGAGTGAACATGACCCTGCATCCGGCCGTCTCCAATGGTTCCTACGACGTCAATCTCGTCCGCGAGGATTTCCCGGCGCTGGCGATGAAAATCTATGGCAAGCCGCTGGTCTATCTCGACAATGCCGCCTCGGCGCAGAAGCCGAACGCCGTGCTGGATCGGATGATGGTGGCGTACAAGACCGAATACGCCAACGTCCATCGCGGCCTGCATTATCTCGCAAATGCCGCGACCGACGCCTATGAGGGTTCGCGCACCAAGGTGCAGCATTTCCTCAATGCGAAGCGGCCCGAGGAAATCATCTTCACCCGCAACGCTACCGATTCGCTGAACATGGTGGCGTCGTCATGGGGCGGCGTGAACATCAAGGCCGGCGACGAGATCGTGCTATCGATCATGGAGCATCATTCCAACATCGTACCCTGGCACTTCCTGCGCGAGCGCCATGGTGCCGTGATCAAGTGGGCCCCGGTCGATGACGAAGGCAATTTCCTGATCGACGAGTTCGAGAAGCTGCTGACGGATCGCACCAAGATCGTGGCGATCACCCATATGTCGAACGCGCTCGGCACCGTGGTGCCTGTCAAGGAAGTGATCAGGATCGCGCATGCGCGTGGCATTCCGGTGCTGGTCGACGGCAGCCAGGCCGTCGTGCACATGACCGTCGACGTGCAGGACATCGACGCCGACTTCTACATCTTCACCGGGCACAAGCTGTATGGCCCGACCGGCATCGGCGTGCTCTACGCCAAGTACGATCATCTGGTGGCGATGCGGCCCTATGCCGGCGGCGGCGAAATGATCCGTGACGTCGCGCAGGGCTGGGTCACCTATGGCGATCCGCCGCACAAGTTCGAGGCCGGAACCCCGATGATCGTCGAGGCGATCGGGCTCGGTGCCGCCATCGACTACGTCAATTCGATCGGCAAGGAGCGCATCGCGGCACACGAGCATGATCTGTTGACCTACGCCCAGGATAAACTGCGCGAGATCAATTCGCTGCGCATCATCGGCTCGGCCAAGAACAAGGGCCCGGTGATTTCATTCGAGATGCAGGGCGCGCACGCGCATGATATCGCCACGGTGATCGATCGCCAGGGCGTAGCTGTGCGGGCAGGCACGCATTGTACCATGCCGCTGATGGAACGATTCAACGTTACGGCAACGTGCCGCGCGTCGTTCGGGATGTATAATACCCGTGAGGAAGTTGACCACCTCGCCAAGGCGCTGATCAAGGCGCAGGAGTTGTTTTCATGAGCCATACGGTCGAAGCCAAATCGGCGGACGTCTCCGACGTAAAGGCCAGCCAGATGCAAACCATCTCGGCGCTGTCGGTCGATGAGACCGAACGCCTCGGTACCGAGATCGTCGCCGCGCTGAAAACGGTGTTTGATCCGGAAATTCCGGCGGATATCTACGAGCTCGGCCTGATCTACAAGGTTGATATCAAGGATGATCGCAGCGTCGGTGTCGAGATGACGCTGACGACGCCGAACTGTCCCGCCGCGGAAGAAATGCCGATGATGGTCGAGAATGCCGTGGCCAGCGTGCCGGGCGTCGGCGTGGTGACGGTCAACATCGTCTGGGAGCCGACCTGGACGCCGGACCGGATGACGGACGAAGCCCGCCTCGTCCTGAATATGTGGTGAGGCTGCGTCGGATTGGTCGAGGCAGCAACGCCGGCCTTGAATGGCCGCAAGGACTGGACACATGACTGAGATCACACCCGCCACACCGAATGCAAAGCCGAAGCCCCGTCCGCGTCCGCAAGTGATGCGGCTGACCGACGCCGCTGCGTCACGGATCCAGGAACTGACCCGTCGTGCCGATTCCGAGATTGTTGGTCTGCGCGTCGGTATCAAGAACGGCGGCTGCGCCGGCCAGTCCTACACCGTCGAATATGCCCATGATGTCCGTCCGACCGACGAAGTGGTCGAGGACAAGGGTGTCAAAATCCTGGTGGAGCCGAAGGCGGTGCTGTTCCTGCTCGGCACCGAGATGGACTACAAGGCTGACAAGATGCAGTCGCAGTTCATCTTCAATAATCCCAACCAGACCGGCGCCTGCGGCTGTGGTGAGTCGGTGCAACTGACGGCCGCCAAGCGGGATTAGCTGTCGTGTCCCGGACGCGGTGTGGCATTCTTCATGGCGGGCCGCTGAGCCGCGACCTTATCGAGCGCCGGTGCCACTGGCGGTCCCGGATCCGCGAAAGCATGCCTCTTATTGCATCGCTTCCGCGGCAAGCGTGAAGCTTCCGCCCACGCCGATCCCGTCTTACGCTTCCACATGGACCGCGATTTTCTCATCGAACTGTTTGGCGGCTTTGGGCCGGTAACGATCCGCCGGATGTTCTCCGGCTATGGCGTCTCGGCGGACGGCATCAACTTTTCCCTGGTATTGCGCGGCGCGGTCTTTCTGCGCGACGATGCCACGACGATTACTCGCTTCGAAAGCGAGGGCTCCAGACCGTTTCAATATGAGATGAAGGGCAAGCCGCGGGTGATGGGCTCGTACTGGCAGTTACCTGACCGGCTGTATGACGATCCCGACGAAATGGCGGAGTGGGCGCGGGCGGCGTTTGCCGCGGCTGAGCGCGCAATGCTGGCGAAGCGGAGCAAGGCGAAGAAGGTGACGAAGAGAAAAGCCGCGGTTCGTAGGATGGGTTGAGTGCTTGCGAAACCCATCGGCAGCGGGTGATGGGTTTCGCGAAGACGCTCAACCCATCCTACCAGCCAAGGCCTTCACGCCACCTGGATCTGCAATTCGGCGGAATATTCCGGATCGGCTTCGCAGATCACGCGGTTACGGCCGTTGCGCTTGGCGGCGTAGAGGCAGGCATCGGCGCGGCCGATCAGCGAGTCCATGTCGTCGTCGGGCTTCAGCACCGAGACCCCGATCGAGATGGTGACGCGGCCAAGGATTTCGCCGGTTGACTTCTTCTTCAGCTCTTTTGACATCACCGCGCGGCGCAGATGATCGGCGACGGTCAGCGCCTGTCGTAGCGACGTGTCCGGCAGCACCACGGCGAATTCCTCGCCGCCATAGCGGGCCGTGATATCCTGTCCCTTGATCGTCTGTTTCAGCGATTGCCCAACGAGGCGCAGCACCTGGTCGCCGGTCAGATGGCCATAATTGTCGTTGAAGGATTTGAAATGGTCGATGTCGAGCATCAGCAGCGACAGCGGCTCGCCCTGCTTCAAAGCAGCGCTGATGGCGCCGATCAACGCGCGGTCGAAATATTTGCGGTTGCCGAGTGCCGTCAGCGGATCGGTCAGGCTTTCGACGCGGATCGCCTCGAGGCTTTGCTGTAGATGATTGATTTCACTTTTCGAAGTGATGAGGCGCGCCTCGAGGGCGGAGTTGGTGTCGTGCGCTTCGCGGGTCGATTTGACGAGGCTTTCGATCACCAGCTTGACCTGCTCGCGGCTGTTTGCGAGCGACAGGCTTTGGCTGGCGCCTTGCAGCGAGTTGCCAAACGTAGCGGTCATGCCAAGCGCATCGGTAATCAAGGCCATCACATCATCGATCTCGCCGATAACGCGAGCGCCAACCTTGTCGATTCGATCCGTGGTTCGGAGCTGCGACAGATAGGTTTCGTAGATCAGATCAAGGTCGGCATCGGTCAGCCGGCCGTTACGGGCCAGCGTCTCGTTGACGACCTTGTTCAGCGCGGAATTGTAGCCGGTAGCGTAGATGTACCAGATCTCGTAATTGCGCGGAATAGCGGTGTGGCGAAGCGACCTGATCTGGCCCAACGCGACCTCGGCGAAGGCCAAGGTTCGTTCGTGTTCGTCGACGATTCCGGTCACGTTCTGTGTCCTTGCTGGCGGCTCTGCCAACTTGCGCGAAATTCGTTAAATTAATATCGAGCTTAGACTAACGGACGTTGATGAATGACCGGTAAAGGACATTGCTCCAATTAGATGCGTGCGCGCACCGGTCTCAGCAGGAACGCTGGCAGGTGCGAATGATCAGCCGGCTCCGAGGCTTCCTCGCGGCGTGGGCGCGGCGTCTCGGCCCGCCCGATCGACGGGGTGCGGGAGACCGGAGGCGCCGCCGGCGGTGTGAAGGCGGCTTCCGCGGCCTTTGGCTGCGGGCTTCTGGGCTGCGGGCTTCTGGGCTGCGAAGCCTGGGGTTGTGGAGCGGCCTCAACGTCGGCGCGGCGTGGTTCGCGCTCACGGCGCGGCTTGCGATCGCCGGAACCTTCGCCACGGCCACCACCGCCGCGTGAACTCTCGCGACCGCGGCCACCACCGCGCGGCTGTTCCGCATTGGCTTCGCGGTTGCCGGTGCGGTGACGCGATTGGCGCGGCCGCTCGGTGCTGTCCGCGGCGGGGGCGGCGTCACCCTCAACGGCCTCGACCACGGAAACGCCGCTCTCGGCTTTCGGAATCGCCTGACCGATCAGTTTCTCGATCGCCGCCATGGATTTGACGTCGGACGGAGCCACCAGCGAGATCGCGGTGCCCAGGCGTCCGGCGCGACCGGTGCGGCCGATCCGATGGACGTAGTCATCGGGATGATGCGGCACGCCGAAATTGAAGACGTGGCTGACGGCGGGAATATCGAGGCCGCGGGCGGCGACGTCGGACGCCACCAGAATCGGCAGCTCGCCCTTGCGGAACTGGTCGAGCGCCGCGGTGCGGGCCGACTGCTCCATGTCGCCGTGCAAGGCGCCGACGCTGAAGCCGTGCTTCTCGAGCGACTTGGCCAGCAGTGCTACTTCCCGCTTGCGGTTGCAGAAGATGATCGCATTGTTGAGGTCGGTGGCATCGCGCATCAAGGCGCGCAGTGCCTCGCGTTTCTCGTGCGGCTCGCGGCCGACGGCGACCTGCGACTGCGTCACGGTGATCGCCGTAGAGGCGGGCTTGGAGACTTCGATCTTCACCGGGTTGTGCAGGAAGGTTTCGGTGATGCGGCGGATTTCGGTCGGCATCGTCGCGGTGAAGAACAGCGTCTGGCGGGTGAACGGTACCAGCTTGCAGATCCGTTCGATATCCGGAATGAAGCCCATGTCGAGCATGCGGTCGGCTTCGTCGATCACCAGCAATTCGACGCCGGTGAGGAGCAGTCCGCCGCGCTCGGTATGGTCGAGCAGGCGGCCGGGGGTGGCGATCAGCACATCGACGCCACGGGTCAGCTTGCTATCCTGGTCGCCGAACGAGACGCCGCCGATCAGCAGCGCCACATTGAGCTTTTGTCCGACGCCGTATTTGTCGAACTGCTCCTTGACCTGGGCCGCGAGTTCGCGGGTCGGTTCGAGGATCAGGGTGCGCGGCATGCGGGCGCGGGCGCGGCCCTTTTCCAGCATGGTCATCATCGGAAGGACGAAGGCAGCGGTCTTGCCGGTGCCGGTCTGGGCGATGCCGAGCACGTCGCGGCGCGCCAGCACGTGGGGAATCGCCTGTTCCTGGATCGGAGTGGGAGTAGTGTAGCCGGTGGCTGCGACGGCAGCGAGCACCTTGTCGGACAGGCCGAGATTGGAGAAGGACATTGAGCCTCTGTTATGCGGGCATGATCTCGGCCGAAAACCGGAAAGACCACTTTTCGGGACCATGCCTCTGGAAGAAACCGCCGCTTGGATTCACGGAAAACACTGTCGCGCTCAACCCCGGAGCGGCAAGCTAGATTGCACGGGGATGTCAGGGCGCAGACAGGCGGCTTACTCGAGGTATCGCGTTTCGATACCGGGCCGCGTCGAGGCGGAAGATAGGGGGGAAACCTGCAAAGTCAATGCGTAAACCCCGATGGGCACGAAAAAGCCTAATGATTTCGGGGAATGGCCGCCGAAACGCGTCAAACGCTAAGTTGACGCAAGCGGGTGAAGCTTGGTTATGGTCGTCGCCGGCGCAGATGACCCTCATCGGCGGTATTAACGAGGGATGCTCTCGGCAAAATCATTGAAACAGGACAGCCTCTCGTCCTGCTCCGTATAGAACCGGCAGCTCGCGACGTCCCGTGCCGAGGGCGGTCTGTCCTTCGGTGTCGAGGCGATCAGCGTATCATAGCAGCTCAGGCGACCGCTGGTCCCGTCCGCGATGCGAAGGCAGGCCAGCAAGCCGTCATGGATGGCGGCCGGCGTGCGCCCCCCCATCGGAGCGGTGGTTTGCGCAAGGACAGGTGCCGCACAAAGCAACGCGGCGATCACGATGGTCTTTCTCATCTCAGGTCGCTTCTATGAAGGGATGACGTGGAGATGGCGAGCATCAACGATTCCGGCCGCCGCCTGTCGTGTCGGAACGAGAGCCCGCCGGTCGTGTTACTTACCGTAAGTGCCGAGCTGGCGGCCGAGGTCCTGCATGACGAACACGTTCATGCGCAGGTTCACGGCCGCGCCGGTCTGGGTCTTGGCGTCGATTTCGTAGGTGGTGGGATCGACCTGCCGGATGCCGACTATCTGGGTGATCTCCAAGGCGGCAAGCGGACGGGTGGCCACCGCAGCTGGCCGTATGGCCGCTGGCTTGCGCACGGCTGCGGCGCCGCGGGCAGGCGGCGCGCTTTCACTGGCCGATTCGGGGGCGGCGACGGGGGCCTGGGCCGCGGCGATGACCGTCGTCATCAACAGCGCGGCGGATGCTCGGAACAGTGTTCTCACAATTAGGCTCCCGTATTCCGAATCGCACGATGTCGCGCGTTCATGGCAAACTCTATTGCCGGTTACGGATGCAAAATCCAAATTGTCAGAAACCGCTTCGATCACTTCAGGGTGAGAGCCGGGGCCGGGAGCTTCCGCATATAGGGCCGATATCGCCGCGCAACGCGACCAAATCCGTAGTCATTGAACTCTTTTTCAGCGCTGGTAGCGTATCCGGGATTTCGAATTCCGGCGATGAAGGTGGCAAAGCATGAGACCTGTCATGGAAGTCCACGAGCCTGATCCGAAACCGCCCCGTCGCCTGACCACCCGTTGCTGTATCGTTGGCGGCGGCCCGGCGGGAATGATGCTGGGCTACCTGCTGGGGCGCGCCGGCATCGATACGCTGGTGCTGGAAAAACACGCCGACTTCCTGCGCGATTTTCGTGGTGATACCGTGCACCCGTCGACCATGATGGTGATGCACGAACTCGGCCTGCTGCCGGACTTTCTCAAGCGACCGCACCAGAAGGTTGATCGGCTCAGCGGCGAGTTCGGAGGCGCCATGTTTCGGATCGCCGATCTGACGCGGGTGAACGCCCCGGCGCCTTACATTGCTTTCATGCCGCAATGGGAATTTCTCGATTTCATGGCGGCGCAAGGTTCAGCCTTTCCTAGCCTCGCCATCATGCGAAATACCGAAGCCGTGGATCTCCTTCGAAGTGAGGGGCGTGTCACCGGCGTAGTGGCGCGTACCCAGGACGGTGACATTCATATTGCCGCCGATTTGACCATTGGCTGCGATGGCCGGCATTCGCGGCTGCGCGATCTCGCGGGGCTCATGGTCGAGGATATCGGCGCGCCGATTGACGTGCTGTGGTTCCGCATCGCCAGGACCGGGGCTGGCGATCCGGCCTTCCTCCATGCCGCGATGGGCCGGCTGATGGTGACCATTGATCGCGGCGATTACTGGCAATGCGCCTACATCATTGCGAAGGGCCAGGTCGATGCGTTGAAAGCCCGCGGCCTGCCGGCGTTTCGCGACGCCGTGGTCGAGATGGTGCCGGCGCTGGCCGACCATATTGACGACGTTACCAGTTGGGACGACGTCAAGCTGCTGACCGTCACCATCGATCGCCTGCGCAAATGGTCGACCGGTGGTCTGCTGTGTATCGGCGACGCCGCGCATGCGATGTCACCGGTCGGCGGCGTCGGCATCAATCTCGCGATCCAGGATGCGGTGGCGACGGCCAATATTCTGGCGGACAAGCTGCGACGCAACGCTGTCACCGACGACGACCTGGAGGCCGTGCGGCAGCGCCGGCTGTTTCCGGCCACGGTCATTCAGGCGGCGCAGGTCCAGATCCAGAACCGGATTATCCGCCGTGCGCTGCAGGCTGAGTTGCGACCACCGACCATCATCCGGCTGCTCAATACCATGCCGCTTCTGCAGCGACTATTCGGCCGTTTGATCGGCATGGGCATACGCCCCGAGCATGTGCGATCGCCATCGGGATCGGCATTGCCGGAGGCACGATAGCACGGCTTCCGAAGCGCGCAGTCGTGGTTACGCGGCTCGGGTTCTTAAGCGGCCTGTGTGAGGTTCAAGGATGCAAGCTTCCTGTCGTGTAACCTGAAGGGTCGCTTTGGGCTTTTTCGCGTGTGAAAGAAGACTTGGCGAAAGGCCTATCCCTGCACCGAAAAGCCGCCATCGACGGGGATCGCGGTGCCGGTGACAAAATCCGACGCGGCGGAGCCGAGAAATACCGCGATGCCCGCGAAATCCTCCGCCGCGCCCCAGCGCGCCGCCGGCGTGCGCGCCAGCACCTTGTCGTGCAGACCATCGACTTGTCGCCGCGCAGTCTGCGTCAGCTCGGTATCGATCCAGCCAGGCAGGATGGCGTTGCACTGGATGTTGTCAAGCGCCCAGGCCACCGCGCAGGAGCGGGTGAACTGCACGATGCCGCCCTTGCTGGCGGCGTAGGCCGGTGCGAAGCTGGTGCCGAAGATCGACATCATCGAGCCGATATTGATGATCTTGCCACCGCCCGCGCGCTTCATCGCCGCGTGCGCCGCCTGCGAGCACAGGAAGGCGCTGGTCAGGTTGGTGGTCAACACCATGTTCCATTCGTCGAGCGCAAGTTCGTGCGGTGGCTTACGGATGCTCATGCCGGCATTGTTGACGAGGATGTCGATGCGGCCAAATTTGCTCTCGGTTCGTGCCATTATCGCTTCAACGGCGACCGGGTCGGTGACATCTGCGGTGAGGCTGATCGCCTTGCATCCCGCCTGCGTCAATTCGGCGACGGCCGCCTCCGACTTGGCTGTGTTGCGTCCGACCACCACGATGGAGGCGCCGGCCGCTGCCAACCCGCGCGCCATGCCAAGGCCGATGCCGCCATTGCCGCCGGTGACGATCGCAACGCGGCCGGAGAGGTCGAACAGTTTGGTCATGAATTCCGTCCCGTTGAATGGCAGCCTGATATTCACGGGCACGGGATGGACCATCGCAAGACGAGGAGGGCGATGGAAGGGGCGGAGCTCAGCGGCGGCTGAGCCACATCAGCACAAGTCCAACGGCGGCGAGCCCGGCGCCATAATAGGCCCACTGCATCTGGCTGATCATGAAGCTGGAACGGGGCCAGCCCACCAGACCGGTGCCCTGGCCAATCCAGAGCAGGCCAATGGCGAAAGCGAGAAGACCGAGGGTCAGGAAGGGGATGCGCATAGGGCAGGTACGGGTTTCTAGATGTCAGGTTTCAATCCGGACTCGACCATGATGGCCGAGGCCGAAGTGCGGTGATCAGCGCGCCTTCACGCTCGGTTCGCGGCACCACAGGCGGAACTGGCCGAGTTGATCCACGAAAGCCGCGATATCGTTGGGGCCGTTAAGAGCAATCACACCCTTATCGAGCGAATCGTAGATGCCGGCCTTGGCGAAGAATGGTGTGGCGGCCTCGGCGTAGCCGATGGATCTGCGATGCGCAAACGCGTCGGCGACAAAATTCCGCGCCGTGGATTCCGCGAGCAGATCGTCGATGCCCGCCGCCGACGGCAACAAGGCAACCGCGTCGTACAGGACCGAAGGTCCGCCATCAATCATTTGATCGGCTTCGATCCAGCTGCCATCGCTGGCCTCGACGTCGCCGACCTTTGGCGCGATGATCTCGCACACGGCGCCTTTCTTGGCCAGCGCCGCCTGCAGGGAAATAAGCACCTCGGCGTCGGTGCCATCGGTGACCACAATGCCGAGCTGGCGTCCCTTGAAGCTGTTCGGGCCTCGCTCGACGATGCTCAAAGCGGGCGAGGGCGCAAGGTCCTGCCGCGTCGCGATCGCGGCGTCGGCCGGTTTTGGCATCTTCTTGATGCCGAGCAGGGTCGCCACCCTGTTGGCGAGCCCTTCCTCGATTTTGAGCAAATGCGACACCATCCGCTCGCGGATCGCCGGAATCTTTACCTTGCTGAGTTCGAAGGTCAGCGCGGCGGAATTCTGGCCGTCGGCGAGGGGCAACCGTGGGCAGTCGTCAGCAGACGGGTACTGGAATCGGCGTGCTGAATCAGCTCGCCGCCTTCGCCGCGCTGCAAAGTCTGGTCGTGAATCTTCGCCTTGCCGACAAAGCCGGTGGTTTTCCTGGCTATACTGGAATGCCTTTATCGCGTTGCGGCATTCCAATACTCCATGATGATTTGAGTTCCGGCGGGTCGGAAATCGTCCGGACTACATGTGGACCAGCCAGCGATTTGCCGCCCGACACTAGACGTCGAGCAGATCTTCGCTGGCGAATTCGGCCTTGTCCGAGATGAAGGCAAATCGCGCTTCGGCCTTGGTGCCCATCAGGCGTTCGACCGAATCCGCGGTACCTTCGCGGTCGTCGGCCAGCAGCACGACCCGCAGCATGGTGCGCTTCGACGGGTCCATCGTGGTCTCCTTCAACTGCGCTGGCATCATCTCGCCAAGGCCTTTGAAGCGGCCGACATCGACCTTGGCATTGGCGTTGAACTCGCTTTTGAGCAACTGCTCCTTATGCGCATCGTCGCGGGCGTACACGGTCTTGGAACCATGCGTCATGCGGTACAGCGGCGGCACCGCCAGATAGAGATGACCTTCGTCGATCAGTCGCGGGGTCTGGCGGTAGAAGAAGGTGATCAGCAACGAGGCGATATGCGCGCCGTCGACGTCGGCGTCGGTCATGATGATGATCTTGGAGTAGCGCAAATCCTCTTCGCGATACTGCGGACCGATGCCGCAGCCGATCGCCTGCATCAGGTCGGAGAGCTGCGCATTGGCGGTCAACTTCTCCTTGGTGGCGGAGGCGACGTTGAGGATCTTGCCGCGCAGCGGGAGGATGGCCTGGGTCTTGCGGTCACGCGCCTGCTTGGCGCTGCCACCGGCCGAGTCGCCCTCGACAATGAACAGTTCGGAGCCTTCGGCAGCCGTATTGGTGCAGTCGGCGAGCTTGCCGGGCAGGCGCAGTTTCTTCACCGCGGTCTTGCGCGAGATTTCCTTCTCGGCGCGGCGCCGCAACCGCTCGTCGGCCCGCTCCAGCACGAAGTCCAGCAGCTTGTTGGCCTGCAGCGGATTGCCGGATAGCCAGTGGTCGAACGGGTCCTTGATCGCCTGTTCGACGATGCGCTGGGCCTCCGCGGTCGCGAGGCGGTCCTTGGTCTGGCCCTGGAATTCCGGCTCGCG
>JACMOT010000221.1 GCA_014377915.1 Tardiphaga sp. | reverse complement strand
TGAAATTCGGCGACACCCATGTGCTGGTCACCGCCACGCTGGAGGACCGCCTGCCGCCATGGCTGAAGGGCCAGGGCCGCGGCTGGGTCACCGCCGAATACGGCATGCTGCCACGCGCGACGTCCGAACGCACCCGCCGCGAAGCGGCCGCAGGCAAGCAGAGCGGCCGCACCGTCGAGATCCAGCGCCTGATCGGCCGCGCGCTGCGCGCCGCGGTCGATCTGGAAGCGCTCGGCGAACGCCAGATCACCATCGATTGCGACGTGATCCAGGCCGATGGCGGCACCCGCACCGCCTCGATCACCGGCGCCTGGGTCGCACTGGCCGAGTGCATCGGCTGGATGAAGGGCCGCAACATGTTCAAGAACGGCAATGGCGACAAGGTGCTGCGCGACAACATCGCGGCGATCTCCTGCGGCATCTACCAGGGCACCCCGGTGCTCGACCTCGATTACGCCGAGGATTCCGAGGCCGATACCGACGCCAATTTCGTCATGACCGGCGACGGCCGCATCATCGAGATCCAGGGCACCGCCGAGAAGACGCCGTTCAGCCAGGCCGAATTTCTGAAGCTGATGGCGCTGGCGCAGCAGGGCATCGGCCGGCTGGTCGATCTGCAGAAGATGGCCATCATCTAAAACTCTGTCGTACCGGGGCGCGAGCGCACCAGCGCGAGCGAACCCGGAACCTCGGTATTAGGCGATGAACATGTCGAGGTTCCGGGTGCGCTTTCGGCTGTCGCCGTCCGCGCCCCGGAACAACCGAGAATAGGCTATACATACCCATGACCCAGCACCGCCGAATCACCGGCAAACTCGTGATCGCGACCCACAATCCCGGAAAGCTCGCCGAGATGCGCGAGCTGCTGGCGCCGTACGGCATCGAGGCGGTGTCGGCCGGCGAGCTCGGCCTCGCCGAACCCGACGAGACCGGCGACACTTTTAAAGCCAACGCCGCGATCAAGGCGATCGCCGCGGCCAATGTCGCGCAGCTTCCCGCCTTCGCCGATGATTCCGGTCTCTGCGTCGCCGCGCTCGACGGCGCGCCCGGCATCTACTCGGCGCGCTGGGCCGGCGACAGCAAGGATTTTACAAGCGCCATGACCCGGATCGAACGGCTGCTGCTGGAGCGCGGCGCCGCGACGCCGGACCAGCGCAAGGCGCATTTCGTCTCGGCATTATGCGTAGCGTGGCCCGACGGCCATCTTGAGGAAGTCGAGGCGCATGCCCACGGCACGCTGGTGTGGCCGCCGCGCGGCGACGCCGGCTTCGGCTACGATCCCACCTTCCAGCCCGACGGCCACAGCCGCACCTATGGCGAGATGACCGCGATCGAGAAACACGGCCTGCCGCCGCTCGGCATGGGCCTGTCGCATCGCGCCCAGGCGTTCGTCAAACTCGCGGAGTTTTGCCTTGATCCGCGCTGACAATCTGCGGCCCGCCTTCGGCGTCTATGTGCACTGGCCGTTCTGCCTGTCGAAGTGCCCGTATTGCGACTTCAACAGCCATGTCCGTCACCAGCCGATCGACGAGGAGCGCTTTGCGCGCGCCTTCGCGCGCGAGATCGAGACCACCGCGGCGCGCACGCCGGGCCGCGAGGTCACCTCGATCTTTCTCGGCGGCGGCACCCCGTCGCTGATGCAGCCGAAAACGGTCGGCGCCATTCTCGACGCGATCGGCAAGCACTGGCGCGTCGCCCCCGATGTCGAAGTATCATTGGAGGCCAATCCGACCTCGGTCGAGGCCACCCGGTTTCGCGGCTACCGTGCCGCCGGCGTCAACCGCGTCTCGCTCGGCGTGCAGGCGCTCAACGACGCCTCGCTGAAATCGCTGGGCCGGCTGCACTCGGCGCGCGAGGCGCTCGACGCCGTGGCGATCGCGCGCGGCGTGTTCGACCGCTATTCCTTCGACCTGATCTATGCCCGCCCCGACCAGACGCCGCAGATGTGGACCGACGAACTCAAGCTGGCGATCTCGGAGGCCGCCGAACATCTGTCGCTGTATCAATTGACGATCGAGGAAGGCACGCCGTTCTTCGGGCTGCACGCCGCCGGCAAGCTGAAGACGCCGGATGAGAGCATGTCGCGGATTCTCTACGACGTGACGCAGGAGGTGTGCGCGCAGCACGGCCTGCCGTCCTACGAGATTTCCAACCACGCCCGCGCGGGCGCGCAGTGCAAGCACAATTTGGTCTACTGGCGCGGCCAGGAATATGCCGGCATCGGCCCCGGCGCGCATGGCCGGCTGGATATCGACGGTATCCGCCACGCCATCGCCACCGAGAAGCGCCCGGAAGCCTGGCTGATGCGCGTCGAGGAGTCCGGCCACGGCGTCACCGTCGACGACCTGCTCAACAGCGAGGAGCGCGCCGACGAATTTCTGCTGATGGGGCTGCGGCTGGGCGAGGGTATCGATCCCGAGCGCTACCGGGCGCTGTCCGGCCGCGCGCTGGATCCCAAACGCATCGCGATCCTGCGCGACGAAGGCGCCATCGTCATCGAGGACAACGGCCGGCTGCGCGTCACGCAAGAGGGCTTTCCGGTGCTCGACGCCGTGGTCGCGGATCTGGCGGCGTAGAACCAGCTTCCGTAACCCTTTTACTTCAGCTCGCCCCGCTTGCGGGGAGAGGTCGGAGTCCTGAGCAAAGCGAAGGGCTCCGGGTGAGGGGGACTATCGGGTAAAACTCTGACTCCCCTCACCCGGCTCGAATGACCTGCGGTCCTTCGAGCCACCCTCTCCCCGCAAGAGCGGGGCGAGGGAAAAGCGCTACGCCCCGAAACTCTTCGGCGAGCCGACCACCGATTGACCGCCGCCGGAGGCGGCGCGCATGACGGCGAGGCCGCGTTCGTTGCTGCCGTCGGCGCGGAAACGAAACAGCCCGTCGATGCCGGCGAAGCCCGACGGATTGGTCAGCACCTCGGGCGCGAAGCGCTGGCCGGTCTGGGTGCGCGCCAGCGCGGCGACCAGCGCCACCGCGTCATAGGCCAGCGTCGCGGTGCGCACCGGATCGGCGCCGAATTTGGCGCGGTAGCGGCCGGCGAAGGCGCGGAAGCCGGACGGGTCGGGCGCGGCATAGAGCCCGCCCTGCAGCGGCCCGCTGGCGAACACCCGCGGATTGTCCCACAGCCCGGTGCCGAGCAATTGCAGATTGCGCAGATTGGCGCCGGCGGCGGCCAGCGCGTCGACGCTCGCCACCACGGCGTCGCCATCATCCGCCAGCAGCAGCGCGTCGGCGCCGGTCAGCGACGTCGCCAGGTTGCGCGCGGCGACCGAGCGGTCGGCGCCGTATTTCTCGAAAGCGACGACGCGGCCGCCCTTGCGCGACACCGCCTGCTTGAACGCGACCTCGACGACATTGCCATAAGCATTGTCCGGCAGCATCGCGGCGAAGGAGCGCTTGCCGGTCGAGGCGGCGTAATCGATGATCCGGTTGACGTCGGATTCCGGCAGGAAGCTGAGCAGATAGACGCCGCGCCCGGCGACGCTGGAATCGGTCGAGAATGCGATCACCGGAACATTTCGCGCCCGCGTCAGCGAGGCCGCGGCTGGCACCGACAGCGCAAACAACGGCCCGAGCATGATCTCGCAGCCTTCATCGAGCGCCTGCTGGGTGCCCTGCTGCGCGCCCTGCGCGCTGCCGGCATCGTCCTTGATCAAGAGCTGGATATTGGGGTTCTGGAATTCCGCCAGCGCCATTTCGGCGGCGTTCTTCATCGACTGCGCGGCGATGCCGGCATTGCCCGACGCCGACAGCGGCAGCAGCAGCCCGACCTTGACCTGCCCGGTTCCCACCGCCTGCGGCTGCTGCGCGGGTCCCGCCGGTGCGGCCGGACCATTGCCGAACGGCGTCTGGCCGCCAGCACAGGCGCCGAGCAAGGGGGCGCCGAGCAGCAGACCGAGCGCGGTCCGCCGGGTCGTTCCCGTGCGCGGCAAATAGGGATTGATCGGGTCAGCCATCGCTTTTTCTCTCGCCGACCGCGGTCGGCCATCCCTCTGTCGCCACAGGATTGGCGCGGGGATTCGCACATATTGTCGGCAATTAGTTAACCAGAACAAAAGGCTGTTGTTCAGCCCTACCCTGCCACCGCCAGATTGTGGCACGGCGAGGATGAACCGCAGCCGAACGACGATCCGCCGCGATACCGCGAAGGGCTGCCCCTGGCCGGCATTTCCGGCTACATTGCCATCATGCGCGCAATCATTTCCCCCATTTCACCCGACGGCACCCCGGCACCGGCGTCCCGGACCTTTGCCTTCGCCGGCCAACTCATGACCGCCCCCAAGGCGGTGCCCGGGCTGCATCTGGTAGCGACGCCGATCGGCAATCTCGGCGACCTCAGGCTGCGCGCGGTGGAGCCGCTGGCCGGGGTCGACATCATCGCCTGCGAGGACACCCGCATCACCAGACGGCTGACCGAGCGCTATT
>JACMOT010000017.1 GCA_014377915.1 Tardiphaga sp. | reverse complement strand
TGCATTGGGGAAGTCGCGCGAGGCCTTTACCGCGCTGCTGGTCGCGGCCAACGCCTACTATCTGTCGCTGGCTACCGCCGCTGCCGAGGGTGCCCGCCGCAACACCGAGACCATCGAGCGCACCATTCCGGTCATGACCGACCTTGCCGACAACGACCTGCAGCGGAACGCGCTGCAGCGGCTGAAGGACCGCGCCGTGGCGCTGCGCCGCGGCCTTGCCAAATTGTCGGAGCAGCTCACCGGCCGCACCGACCTGCTGCGCAATTCGATCGACGCCAGCCAGGCCGATACCATCGGCGTCATCGATGGCCTGTCGGTGAAGATGCGGCAGCGCGAACAGAACGCGCAGGCGACCTTCGACCACACGCTGGCAGCGATCTCGCGCAATGTGATGGTGATCGCCGCCGGCTTTCTCGCGGTCATCATCATCGCCGGCATCGTCATCGCCCTCAGCATCCGGCTGCCGCTGCAACAGATCATGATAGCGATGCGGGCCATCACCTCCGGCGACTACGGTCGCCGGGTGCAGGGCACCAATGCCCGCGACGAGGTCGGCGCGATGGCCCGCGCGGTCGATATCTTCCGCGAGAACGCGATTGCTAAGCGGGAGACCGAGAACGAACTGCGGGCATCCAAGGAGAGGGCCGAGAGCGCGCTGCTGGAATTGAATGCCGCGCAGCAGAATTTGATCGATGCCGAACGCCTCGCCGCGCTCGGCGGGCTGGTCGCCGGCGTGGCCCATGAGGTCAACAACCCGATCGGCATCAGCCTGACGGTGGCGTCGAGCTTTTCACGGCGCAGCGACATGTTCGCGGCCGAACTGCGCTCCGGCACCCCGCTGAAGCGCTCGCAGCTGGAAGAATTTGTCCGCACCTCGCGTGACGCGGCTCAGCAACTGGTCGCCAATTTGCACCGCGCTGCCGAGCTGATCCAGTCCTTCAAGCAGGTCGCGGTCGACCGCTCGCATGCCGAGCGCCGGCAGTTCAGCCTAGCCGAGGCGACCGAGCAGATGGTCGCCAGCCTGCGTCCGGTACTGAAGAAGTCGCCTATCGCGCTGGCGATCGACGTGCCGGACGGGCTGCTGATCGACGGCTATCCCGGCTCCTACGGCCAGATTCTGACCAATCTGTTCCTCAACGCCGTCAACCACGCTTTTCCCGACGGCCGCGCCGGCACCATTACCATCGCCGCCCGGCTGCGCGGCGACGACATCGAGATCAGCTTTGCCGACAATGGCGCCGGCATGACGCCGGACGTGCAGCGTCAGGCATTCGACCCATTTTTCACGACGCGCCGCAACGAAGGCGGCACCGGGCTCGGACTCCACATCGTCTACAATCTGGTGACCCAGCAGCTTGGCGGGCGCATGATGCTGGAGTCGAGACTGGGACAAGGCACGACTTTTCGCATTATCATGCCGCGCGCCCTCACCGGCGCCGCGGGTTCACTTGACGGGGCAGCACCGCAATGGCCGACCAGGACGATCTCCTCTATCTGATTGAAGATTCCGGCGACGTGGCGGAACCGTCCACGGCGCGGAAATGGAAGATCGCGGTGATCGATGACGATCACGCGGTGCACGAGGGCACCCGCTTCGCGCTCAGCGACTACACGCTGAACGGCCAGTCGCTGGAAATCCTGTCGGCCTATTCCGCGGCCGAGGGCCAGACCCTGATGCGGGACAATCCGGACATCGCGGCGGTGCTGCTCGACGTCATCATGGAGACCGATGCCGCCGGCCTCGACCTCGTCGAATTCATCCGCCACCAGCTGCACAACGAGACCGTCCGCATCATCCTGCGCACCGGCCAACCCGGCCAGGCGCCGGAACGCCGCGTCATCGTCGACTACGACATCAACGACTACAAGGCGAAGACCGAACTAACCGCCGACAAACTGTTCACCTCGCTGACCGCGGCGCTGCGCAGCTACCAGCAGCTCGAGCGCATGGTACAGACAAGGCGCGGGCTCGAGATCATCATCGATGCCGCCTCGACCTTGTACGACTTCAAGTCGATGCAGCGCCTTGCCGAAGGCGTGCTGACGCAAATCGCGTCGCTGCTCAATGTGGATTGCGCGGGGATCCTGGTGCTGCGCGACGGCGGCGTGATCAGCGATGACTTCGCGGTGCTGGCCGGCTCCGGCTGCTACAGCCGCTTCATCGGTTGCCCGACGCCACACTCGCTCGATCCCGACCTGCGGCAGATGGTGGAGGACGCATTCCGCCGCCGCCGTCATGATTTCGACGACCAGCGCACGGTGCTGTATGTCCGCACCGGCTCCGGCCGTGAGGTGGTGGTGCTGCTGCAGGCCGAGCGGCAATTGTCGGAGACCGACCGCTCACTGGTCGAGATTTTCGGCAGCCGACTGTCGATCGCCTTTGACAATGTCATTTTGTACCAGCAGCTGCATGAGGCCAACTCCCAGCTTGAGGACCGTGTCGCGCAACGCACCCGCGCGCTGATCCAGGCCAACCGCCGGCTGTCGGCGCAATGGCTGCGGCTGCAACGCGCCAACGGCTTCAAGAACGAGATTCTTAGCACCGTCGCTCACGATTTGAAGAACCCGCTCGGCGTCATACTCGGTCGCACAGAGATGCTGACCGAATTGATCTCGGCCGGCTCGCCCAAGGACAATATCGTCGCCCAGGTCGAGCATATCCGCGACGCCACACGTCGGCTGACCTCGATGGTCGATCATCTGATCAACGACGCCATGGCCGATGCCTTCGATATTACCATCCGCCGCGAGCCGGTCGACATCTCGGCGCTGGTCAGCGACGTCGCCGAGGCCAACAAGCCGTCGGCGATCAGCAAGCAGCAGGAGATCCTGGTGTCGGCGCTGAGCCACCACGACCTCACGATGTGCGATTCCGACCGCATGCGCGAGGCGATCGACAACCTCGTCAGCAACGCCATCAAATACAGCCCGATCGGCGGCAAGATCGCGCTGCTGGTCACCGGCGACCCCGACAGCGTCAAGGACAGTGCCAGCGACGAGGGCGCCGGCCTGTCGCCGGAGGATCTCGACCGCCTGTTCGGCCGCTTCCAGCGGCTGTCGGCCAAACCCACCGCCGGCGAAAGCTCGACCGGCCTCGGCCTCTCGATCGTCAAGCGCATCGTCGACATGCATGGCGGCGAGGTCACCGCGCACAGCCCCGGCCCCGGCCGGGGCGCCACCTTCACCATCCTGCTTCCCGCGACAACCGATGCCCAGCCATGAGCCAGAGCCCGCATATCATCATCGTCGATGACGAAGCCCCGGCCCGCGAGATGGTCGGCGACTATCTCAAGATGCACGGCTTCACCGTGACCTTGTGCGACGGCGGCCGGAGCCTGCGCGCCGCGATCGAGAGCGGCGTCCCCGATCTGGTGGTGCTTGACCTCAACATGCCCGAGGAAGACGGACTGTCGATCATCCGCGACCTCAAGAGCCGCACCAACGTGCCGGTGATCATGCTGACCGCTACCGCCAGCCCGATCGACCGGGTCGTCGGCCTCGAACTTGGCGCCGACGACTACATCGCCAAGCCCTGCGAATTGCGCGAACTGATGGCGCGGATTCGCTCGGTGCTGCGGCGAAGCGCGCCGAAGGGCGCGACGATAGCCGAAGCCTTGCCGGCGAAGGCGGCGAAGGATCATCTGGTGCGGTTCGGCACTAAATGGCTCGACCTCGAGGCGCAGGCGCTGCGCGACGATGACGGCAACGAGCATCCTCTGACAGCGTCCGAGTTCGGACTATTAAAGGTGTTCGCCGCCAATCCGAAGCGGGTGCTGTCGCGCGAACGGCTGCTGGAGCTCGCCAATGCCCGCGACGCCGAAGCCTTCGACCGCGCCGTCGATCTGCGCATCATGCGGATCCGCCGCAAGATCGAGCCGGACCCGGCCCACCCGGCGGTGATCCGCACCATCCGCGGCGGCGGCTATCTGTTCTCGCCGGTCGGCGAGCGGGGGTAACTCACTGTCATTCCGGGGCGGGAGCGGCGCCAGCCGCGAACGAACCCGGAATCTGGAGATGTTCTGCACCAGAGACGGTCAACCCAACACTTCGAGGTTCCGGGTTCGCACGCGGTCGGCTGCGCCACCCGTGTGGGCCCCGGAACGACGGCACTCCCCCATTCAAATCATTGAGCTTTCACCCTCGAATATGTCGTCGCACCGGAGCGAACAACACATTCAATGGTGACATGAAACCATTTTCCGCTTGTCGCGACGACGTCCTGAAACCCGCTTTCCTTAACACTCCTCCCAACGAAGCCGCCATTGCGTTGCCTCACGGGAGCCGATCATGCAGAACGTCATCGCCATCAACGCCGCCGGCCAGCAGGGCATCATTGCCGCCCGCGCCACTTCGGATGAAATGCTGCTGGAAAACATCGCCGGCGGCGACCGGCACGCGATGCACACGTTGTATGCGCGCCACAACGTCCGGGTCTATCGCTTCGTGCTGCGGATGCTGCGCGACGCCAGCCTTGCCGAGGACCTGGTCAGCCAGGTGTTCCTCGACGTCTGGCGCACCGCCGGCCAGTTCGAGGGCCGCTCGCAGGTTTCGACCTGGCTGCTGTCGATCGCCCGCTTCAAGGCGCTGACCGCGCTGCGCCAGCGCAAGCACGAGGACATCGACCAGGACGATGTCCTGGAGATCGCCGACCAGGGCGACACCCCCGAAGCCTCGCTCGACCGCCGCCGCACCAGTGCCATCCTGCGCGCCTGCGTCGCCAAACTGTCGCCGGCGCATCGCGAGATCGTCAACCTCGTCTACTATCATGAGAAATCGGTCGAAGAGGTCGCAGCATTGATCGGCATTCCGACCTCCACGGTGAAGACGCGGATGTTCTATGCCCGCAAGCAACTGGCCGGGCTCCTGAAAAGCGCCGGCATCGATAGCCTCGCGGCGTGATCCGCGAGGCTTTTCCGGATTTTAGTTCAACCTCTCAACCTCCACGACCCGGACGGGATGCCCCCTTCCGGGTCGTTTTTTGTCCGGTACGAAATGCCGCGGCGATAACGGCGCAGACCGCTCTCACGAACACGTGACGCGCGCGAGGTAACGACGGCCCCCCCGGCGGCGAAGCACCATTAAGCGTCTGCCATGCCATACGGCCTGACAGGTAGGACCCATGGATGCGGTCAATGTTTAATCTCGTTCTCGCTTTGCTGGCCGGCATCGTGACCATCGTCACCCCCTGCACGTTGCCTGTGTTACCGATACTGCTCGGTTCATCCCTCGGACAAACCAGCCGAGCCCGGCCCGCCCTGATCGCTGCCGGGTTTGTCGTGTCGTTTTCATCCGTGGCGCTGCTGCTCGGCGGACTGACGCAGATTTTCGCGTTCGATCCGAATGTGCTTCGCATGACGGCGGCCGTACTTCTGTTGGGGTTCGGCCTGCTGATGATATTTCCAGCGCCGTTTGAACGGTTGTCTGGCCATCTCGGCGGATTCTCCGGCGGCGTGGCCACCCCCGACCGCAGCAATCTTGGCGGCTTCGTTCTCGGCACGACGCTGGGCCTGATCTGGACGCCATGCGCGGGGCCCGTGCTCGGCTCGATCCTGACCATCGTGGCGACCTCGCGAGACATTACCCGAGCCAGCATACTGCTGGTCGCTTACGCCATCGGCGCGGCGATCCCAATGCTGGCGATTGCCTATGGCGGACAGGCGGTCACCCGCCACGTGCGCAGCGTGGCGCGGATTTCGCCGCGGCTGCGGCTGGGCTTCGGCGTCGTCGTGATCGGCTTCGCGGTCGCCTCCTACTTTCAGTACGACACGCTGATCGTGGCGTGGCTGACAGGATTTTATCCCACCGGCCAGATCGGCCTTTGATACCCTCGTACTGGAGCTTGCCATGACTCTTCGATCGCTTGCGACCTCGGCCTCCGTTATCGGTCTTTGCCTGAGCGGCGCCGCGGCGCCGGCCTTCGCCGCCGAGGCGGCATCGGTACAGATCGCCGCCGCGCGGGACGCGGCACCCGACTTCGTCGGGCTCGGCAACTGGTTCAATTCAGCGCCGCTCCGGATCGCCGACTTGCGCGGCAAGGTCGTTCTGGTGAATTTCTGGACCTATGGCTGCGTCAACTGCGTCAACACGCTGCCGCACGTCACCTCGCTTTATGCGAAATACAAGAACCAGGGTTTCGTGGTGATCGGCATCCACACCCCGGAGTTCCCGTTTGAAAGATCGTCCGGCAATGTCCAGGCCGCGCTGAAGCGTCACGGCATTACCTACCCGGTGGCGCAGGACAATGAGTCGAAGACCTGGAATGCCTTCGGCAACCGCTTCTGGCCGGCGCAATACATCGTCGATCAAAGTGGACAAATTGTCTACCACCATGATGGCGAAGGCCAATATGAGAAAATCGACCATGCTGTCAGCAGCTTGTTGAAGACTGGCAGCTAAGCGAGGCGGCGGCCGCGGCATGGTATCGCAGCGGCCGCTGTGATACTGTTCGGGACCATATCATATTGGATGACCCGATGTTCGAAGGCTGGGATGCGATCGTTTTGGCGCGGGCGCAATTCGCCTTCACCATGTCATTTCACATTATCTTTCCGGCGTTCTCGATCGGGCTGGCGAGCTATCTCGCGGTACTGGAAGCACTGTGGCTGTGGACCGGGCGTGACGTCTTCATCAACCTGTTCAATTACTGGCTGAAGATCTTTGCCATCGCCTTCGGCATGGGCGTCGTCTCGGGCATCGTGATGTCCTACCAGTTCGGCACCAACTGGTCGGCGTTCTCCGACAAGGTCGGCCCGGTGATCGGGCCGCTGATGGCCTATGAGGTACTGACAGCGTTCTTCCTCGAGGCCGGTTTTCTCGGTGTCATGCTGTTCGGGCTCGAAAGGGTTGGGCACCGGCTGCATTTCCTCGCGACGCTGATGGTGGCGATCGGTACGTTGTTCTCGGCGTTCTGGATCCTGTCGGCGAATTCCTGGATGCAGACGCCGGCCGGCTATGCCATCAACGCCGCCGGGCAGTTCGTCGCCATCGACTGGTGGAAGGTGATCTTCAATCCGTCTTTTCCCTATCGCCTGGTCCATATGGTGCTGGCGGCGTATCTGACGACCGCACTGGTAGTCGGCGCGGTCGGCGCGTTCCATCTGTTCAAGGATTCCCGGCTGCCCGGCCCGCGCGTGATGTTCTCGATGGCAATGTGGATGGCCACCATCGTGGCGCCACTGCAGATTTTCGCCGGCGACCAGCACGGCGTCAACACGCTGCAACATCAGCCGGCCAAGGTGATGGCGATGGAAGGCCATTACCAGAGCCATCCCGACGGCGCGCCACTGATCCTGTTCGGACTGCCGAACCAGAAGGAAGCCCGGGTAGATTATGCCATCGAAGTGCCGAAGCTGTCGTCGCTGATCCTCAAGCATGACCTCAACGCGCCGCTCGCCGGCCTAGATACCATTCCGCGACAGGACTGGCCGCCGGTGCCGGTCACCTTCTGGTCGTTCCGCATCATGGTCGGGATCGGCTTCCTGATGCTGGCGCTCGGGCTGGTCAGCCTGGTGATGCGTTTCCGCGGCCAACTCTATCAGTCACGCTTGATGCTGGTCTTCGCCATGGCGATGGGACCGGCGGGGTTTGTCGCGGTGCTGGCCGGCTGGGTAACCACCGAGGTCGGGCGACAGCCCTTCACGGTGTTCGGACTGCTGCGCACCGTCGATTCGGTGTCGCCGCTGGCGGCACCGGCGGTGGCGTCGTCGCTGATCGCGTTCGGCATCGTCTATTTCCTGGTCTATGCCGCCGGCG
>JACMOT010000220.1 GCA_014377915.1 Tardiphaga sp. | reverse complement strand
GCAACGCGGATCCCGCGCACCCTGGTACTCACCTTTTTTGGCGACATGGACGTGTCCGAACTTCGGGAAAGCCCGCCGGCCGGCAGTCGATCGAGACCCGGACGCTATCGGCGAGCCGGCTCACCGAAGTGATCGACGGCATCGGCCGCGCGGTCGGTGCCGGCAAGCTGATCTACTGGATCGTGCCGCTGGTGGAAGAATCCGAGATGGATGGCCCCAAACTCACCAATGCGGAGGAGCGCTTCGAGAGCCTGCGCGAGCGCTTCGGCGACAAGGTCGGGCTGGTTCACGGCCGCATGCGCGGCACCGAGAAGGACCTGGCCATGGCGCGTTTCGCCGCCGCCGAAACCCAGATCCTGGTTGCCACCACCGTGGTCGAGGTCGGCGTCGACGTCCCCGCCGCGACCATCATGGTGATCGAGAACGCCGAGCGCTTTGGCCTCGCGCAATTGCACC
Source organism: Tardiphaga sp. (assembly GCA_014377915.1). The sequence goes on along the minus strand of JACMOT010000220.1, from coordinate 4,815 downwards.
AGTTGCGCGGCCGCATCGGCCGCGGCTCGGAAGCTTCCAACTGCCTGCTGCTGTACCGCGAGCCGCTCGGCGAGATCGCGGCCAAACGGCTGAAAGTCATCAAGGAAACCACCGATGGTTTTCGCATCGCCGAGGAAGACCTGAAACTGCGCGGCGAAGGCGACGTGCTTGGCACACGGCAGAGCGGATTGCCGGGATTTCGCATCGCCCGCCCCGACGTGCATGCGCAGCTGATCACGCAGGCGCGCGACGAGGCAATGCGGATTTTGCAGGACGATCCGAAGCTCAAAGGCGAACGCGGCGAGGCGCTGCGCTGCCTGCTCTATCTGTACGAGCGCGACGAGGCGCTGCCGCTGATCGGCGCGGGCTAATCGCCTGGCGTCATTCATTCGGCCTGCACCGTTCACAGAGCAGTTCTATACCATGACGTCCGCTGGGGCTCCTCGAGCTAACCTACCCAATACCCAAACCTCGAGCTTCACGATATTCTGCCCGCCCACAGACAATTATAGGAGCTGTCCGTGCCGCTCAGTCTCTCCGCCATCGAGCGAATCAAGCTTGGGGCGACCGCTTGCAACACCCTCGGCACCGCCCTGATCACCGTCGCGATATTCGCGCCCCTGGCGTTAAGGTGACCTCTCTGGAGTTCATTCCGCTCGAAAGATGGCCTTTGATCGATGGCTGGATGGCGGTTAGCATGATCGACGCCGTTGTAATACATGCGATCGGGCAAGCCGTGCTCAAGCTCTTCGAGCTCAACGATGCCCTATAACGATTATTTCGTCGTGTCTCAGGCGCTGTTCGCCGCGCTGATCGTGGGCGGCATGGCCTGGACAAGCGCAAAGCTGGCAATCCACGGCTCGAACAAGGTCTATCGGCCGGCAAGGCTCCCTTTGTTTGACGAAACTACCCTGGTCGACCGGGCTGTCAACGGTGACACACAGCAACGGTAACCAAGGGCATTCGTCGGCGAAATGATCGAACGGGGTGAAGTGACAGCATCACAAACTTACGCAATACAGGATGAAGCCGTGGCGGCCGCGCGTAGCGGTCTCTGGTATGCGAAAGGCAGCATGGTGCATCTGGATCTGGCCGGGCTGGTAACCATCAGCGAGAGCGAAACGCCACCACGGCCCCGCACGCAACGACCCCGGAAAATCACGACCAATCGCCCGAAGGCACAGACCTAATCCAGCCCACAAGCAAAAGCTTTCTAAGCGATCGATGGTGCTGTCCGTGACACCGTCAAAACCGGGTGCGACGTCGGCATGAGGTCTTCGGCAGGTAGAAGAAGAATCCCTTTGTCGGGGTCGACGCGCTATCGCGTGATAACAATCTTGCCGAACTGCTCGTTGGATTCCAGAAAGCGGTGAGCATCCACAATCTCGCCGAACGAAAATGTTCGCGAAATGATCGGCCGGAATACACCGTCCGCCAGTCCAGCGAGGATGAATTCCTTGGCCGCGGCAAGCCGGATGGGATTGGTAACCACCTCATGCACAAGATAGCCGCGCAGGGTCAGACTTTTGCTGAGGACATTGAACAGTGGAAACGGTGTCGGCTGATTACTGAGACCTCCGTATTCGATGAGAATTCCGCCTTTGGACATCGCAGCCGTCAACGGATCGAACAGCGGTCCGCCAACCGGATCGAGAACGACGCGAACGCCGCCTTGGGCCTGCGTCATGGCGCGAAGTTTCGTCTCGATATCTTCCTCGGCTGACACGATGACATGCGCAGCGCCAGCCTCGAGCAGCGCCTGTCGCTTGGTCGAATTGCGCGTGATCGCGATTGGCACAGCTCCGAGACGGTTCGCAATTTGAATGGCTGCTAATCCTACGCTACTGGAAGCCGCGGTAATCGCGACGACCTCGGAGGCCTTGAGATTGGCCACGTCGACGAGTGCGCCATAGGCGGTGAGATAGGCCATCCAAATGGCCGCGGCAGCCTCGAAGCTCAATGTCGAGGGATGCTTCACAATCAGAAAAGCCGGAAAGGTGGCAATCTCGCCGTAGGCTGGCCAGCGGCTCATGGACACCGGCGGTACGACACTGACCGTATCCCCGACCACCAAGTCGACGACGCCCTCTCCGATCCGCTCGATGATGCCTGCGGCTTCAAGACCGAGCCCGGAAGGCAACTCCGGCGTCTCAATGTAGGTGCCCCTGCGCATCAGTGCGTCCGCCCGGTTCAAGCCAATCGCCCTGACGCAGATTTGAACCTCCCCTGGCCCCGGAGCGAGCACTTCGATGTCTTCAATTTTCAGGACGTCCAGACCGCCATATTGATGAAATCGGATGACCTTCGTCATCTAACACTCCAAACTAATGATTATGAATCTTCTTTATGAGGGTCGCGTATCACGATAAATTCTCGAACAAGCAGTTCTGAATAAACCAGGGCTTTCGAATATGGATCGGCTGACCAGCATGGAGGTGTTCGTTGCCGCGGTGGATCTCGGTTCGTTTGCGGCGGCAGCGACCGAACTCGGCATGTCCGCGCCGATGGTCGGCAAGCACGTCCGCTCGCTCGAGGAACAACTCGACGTGCGGCTCATCAACCGAACCACCCGTCGCCAGACTCTCACAGAGTTCGGCCAGACATTTTACGAACGCAGTCGAGCCATCTTGGCTGATGTGGAGGCGGTGGGCGCCCTTGCCGCAGATCAGTTCTCCGAGCCCCACGGCAGGCTCCGGATGACCATGCCGGTCCATTTCGGTCGGCGTTGTGTCCTGCCGTCGCTCATGCAACTGGCGCGGCAGTATCCCGGCCTGGAGTTCGATCTTCAATTCAGCGATCGAACTATCGAGGTCGTGGAAGACGGCTTCGACCTAGCCATCAGGACGGGCGCGCCGGGTGGAAAGGCAGGCCTTATGACACGGCGCGTCGCCCGCCAACCCATGATCCTGTGCGCGGCTCCGCTCTATCTCGAAGCTCGGGGCTGTCCTTCTCACTTACAGGAACTCCCGGATCACCGTGTCCTCATTTACCGTCGCTCCGGCCCTGCAATGCCCTGGCTCTTCGCCCGCAAAGATGGTGGGTTGATCGAGGTTCTACCGAAGGGCCGCATGCAGTTCGACGATCTCGATGCCATCGCGGATGCCGCGATAGCAGCTATGGGCATCGCATGGTTGCCCTACTGGCTCGTCCGCGACGCGGTCCGATCCGGCAAGTTGCAGCAGGTGCTGAAGGACGAAGGAGAGTATCTCTACGACGTCTATGCCCTATGGGCCCAGACGCCACGCATGCCGCGAAAATTACGCCTGGTGATTGACGCGCTCGCAACGACACTTCCTACCCTCATGAGCGACCCGGGCCTTCGATAGGCCCCGTCGTTCCCCCTCGATCCGAGCATGAGCTTTTTCATGCGCACTCCAAGTGAACCGTGGTTACGACCAGCCCCCAGCGGCATCCGTCGCACAGACTTGAAATGTGAGTGTGGCCTAATCCACCTGCGCCGGCTGCTTCGGGGCGGCCGCATTGGCGACCTGCGCCGCCTGCGCCATCTCGGCCAGTGCCGCGATCTTCTTCTGCGGATCGGAGCCCGGCTGCACTACGCCGGCCGACATGATCAGGGTCGCGGCGTCCTCGGCCGACATGTCGATGTCGATGATCTTGGTCTTCGGCACGTAAAAGAAGAAGCCGGTGGTCGGATTCGGCGCGCAGGGCAGGAACACCGAGATGTACTCCTCCTGCCCCGGCAGGCTGTTTTTGATCTCGACGCTGGGCGGCTGCGAGATCAGCACAATCGACCACATTCCCGGCGACGGGAATTCGACCAGGCCTACTTTCCGAAAACTCGATCCGGTGCCGGAGAACAGCGTCTCGAACACCTGCTTGAGCCCGCGATAGATCGCGCGCACCACCGGCATGCGGCCGAGCAGCCGCTCGCCGAGATCCACCAAAGTGCGGCCGATCAAATTGGCGGTCAGGAAGCCCAGCAGCGTCAGCGCCACGAAGGCCACGATCAGGCCGGACCCTGGAATGCCATAGGGCAGATATTGTTCAGGCCGATAGGCCTCGGGCACCAGCGGCCGCACCAGCGCATCGACCCAGGTCACGAACCACCAGGTCAGATAGAAAGTGATGGCGATCGGGCCGGCGACTATCAGGCCGGTCAGAAAGTAATTGCGGATCCGGGCCATGAAGCCGCGCGGCGGATCCGGCGGAAGGTCACCGGCGGGCGATGTCGGTGGCAGGTCGGTGCGGTCCATCAGCGTTCCAAATCCAGTAGCGCGGCGCTTGGCGCCTTCAATCTTGAACAAGGACACTAGCAGCATTTCGCCCGCCTGGCGAAAGCCACTTTGATGGCAAACTCGGCACAATGCTAAAAGCCCGAAGCCAATTATGCAGGCGACATATCTACCAGCCCGTCACGATCGGCATCGGTTCCGCCGCGGAAATCCAGCCTACTCCACCGTCACCGACTTCGCCAGGTTGCGCGGCTGATCGACATCAGTGCCCATCACCACGGCGGTGTGATAGGCCAGCAGCTGCACCGGGATGGCGTAGACCATCGGCGTGAAGGTCGCCGCCATGTCGGGCAGGATGATCGTCACCAGCGAATCGACGGTGGCCTCCTCGGCGCCCTTGGCGTCGGTCATCAGGATGATCTTGCCGCCGCGCGCCGCGACTTCCTGCATGTTCGACACCGTCTTCTCGAACACCCGGTCGAACGGCGCGATCACCACCACCGGCATGTTCTCGTCGATCAGCGCGATCGGTCCGTGCTTGAGTTCGCCGGCGGCGTAGCCCTCGGCGTGGATGTAGGAGATTTCCTTCAGCTTCAGCGCGCCATCCAGCGCCAGCGGATAG
>JACMOT010000219.1 GCA_014377915.1 Tardiphaga sp. | reverse complement strand
ATTGATTGATTGAATCTGGAGGATTCCGTCGGGTCGCGGTTTGTGATTCAAGATGCTGGCTGGATCGGAGGCCAGCATCGAATGGTCCGACCTCTTTCGAATGATCTGCGTGAGCGAGCCGTGGCGGCGGTGGGCTCCGGTGAGAGTTGCCGGGCTGTCGCGAGGCGGTTCGGTGTCGCGGTTTCGTCCGTCGTGAAGTGGAGCCAGCGCCAGCGCGCGACAGGTTCGGTAGCACCGGGCAAGATGGGCGGCCACCGCAAGCCGATCCTGGACCCGCATCGAGCGTTCATCGTGGAGCGCATCAGGCAAACGCCTCATCTGACACTGCACGGGCTGAAAGACGAACTCGCCGCACGAGGCGTGAAGGTCTCGCACCACGCGGTGTGGACCTTTCTGCGACGAGAGGGGCTGAGCTTTAAAAAAAACGCTGTTCGCCCTTGAGCAGAGCCGCGCCGACGTCGCGCGGCGGCGACAGCGCTGGCGTCGTTTGCAGGATCGCCTTGACCCAAGCCGGCTGGTGTTCATCGACGAGACATGGATCAAGACCAACATGGCGCCGCTGCGCGGCTGGGGACCCAAGGGCAAACGGCTGCGCGGCTTTGCGCCGCACGGTCACTGGCGAACGCTGACCTTCCTCGGCGCGCTACGCTGTGACCGGCTCACTGCGCCTTGCGTATTCGACGGGCCGATCAACGGCGAAAGTTTCCGCGCCTATGTCGAACAGCAACTCGTCAAAGTGCTCAAACCAGGCGATATCGTCGTCATGGACAATCTCGGTAGCCACAAGGCGCCGACCATCCGCCAGATGATCCGGAAGGCAGGCGCCAGGCTGTGGTACCTGCCGCCGTACTCGCCCGACCTCAACCCGATCGAGCAAGTCTTCGCCAAAATCAAACACTGGATGCGCATGGCACAGAAACGCACGATCGACGACGCCTGCGACTACATCGGCCACCTCGTCGGATCCGTTCTGTCCAACGAATGCAGCAACTACTTCGTCAACGCCGGATATGCTCCCGTCAAAACATGAAACGCTCTAACGTCGATTCGAAGCAGGTTTGGTCTTCTTCACCGTTTTCTTCACCGTTTTCTTCATCGCCTTCTTGGGTGCTTTCCTCGTTGCTTTCGTGACAATCTTCTTCCTGGTGATCTTCCGGGGGGCCATGCGCGCGCCCGCCTTTGCTGGCTTCTTCACGGGCTTTTTCTTCGCTACCGTTTTCGTCGTTTTCTTCACGGCTTTCTTGACCGCCTTTTTGGCTTTTTTCGCTGGAGTAACCTTCTTCCCCGAGGTCGTAGCCGCCGCGATCTTGTCCCTGGGTTTTGGCGCAGCGGGAACGGTCGGAGCGAGTACGGCGCCGCGCCGCTTCTTGATCGGGAATTTCGGCACTCTCGGCGCCAGCGGCTGACCTTCGGAGACCCAGAACTGCCGTTCCAGCCCCGCCATGCTGGACGGATCGAAATAGCGGTCCTGCCAGCTGTCATTGGGTTCGTTGTGCTTCCAGCTGACGACCTGCTGGAAGAATTTCGACGCCGGAAAATTCTTCTTCTGCTCCTTGTCGCCGCCGGCCTTCTGCCAGGCATCATTGGCCAGCCGCTGCGCCTTCTGCATCTGATAATAACGCCAGCGATAGTGGCTGTAGATATCGAACACATGGGTCGCATAGGCCTGGGCGATGCGCCGGTCGCCCTTCAGGATCAGCATATTCTCGTCATTGTTATGCGAGGCGCGGTAGCCGAGATTGTGGCTGCCGGTCGCCACCACGCAATTGGTCGGCGAGAACGGATCGATCACCACGATCTTGTCATGCACGATGGCGTTGCCGAATTTATAAAATTCCTTTTCCCAGGATGCGAAGCCATCGAGGATGCCCGCCGGCGCGATCACATCGGCGTCCTCGTCGGGATCGCGGAAGTTCATGAACTCCTCGGATTCCTTCTGATCGCTGATCACGCCGCGTATCAACAGGCCGGGCTTCTTGTCGGAGACGCCGGACAGATATTTGACGATGGTCGAAATCTCCGAGCCGGCGCCGCCCGGCTGGAAACACAGGAACAGCACGGCCTGCTCGGCACGCGCGCACAGATCGAACAGAACGCCCAGATCGGGCGGCAATCTGGCCGGTTTCCTGATCAAGCCGGGCATGTTCGGCGAAAACCACACTTGCGCCGACGGCCCGCCGGCAATCGCGATCGGCGGACGCGCGGTGGCATCGCCGTCACGCAACGGCGCGCCCTGGATCTTCTTCATCGGCGCCGGCGCGGCCGGAATGCCGGCGGTCTCGGCATCGGTTTTCAACTCGTGCCAATAGGCCAGGTATAATTTGGCCAGTTCGGCGGATTCGATGATGATGCAATTATTGGTCTGCGTGCAAAGGCCGGTCGAGGTCCAGTTGGTACTGCCGCTCAGCACCGCCTTCGGCTCGTTGTCGGGGCCGACATAGACGATGAACTTGTTGTGGCCGATCTGGCCCTTCGGCATATAGCGCCGGACCAGCGGCTGGCCGGCGAGCGCGGCCGCGGCCTTGGCATTGCCGGCATCATACGGCCCGTCATCGCCAGTGCCATTGTTCGACAGGATCACTTCGCGACGCGACAGCCCGGACAGCGCCGCAATCAATTCATCATCGGTGAATTCATACAGCGAGGCGTAGCACTTGCCGCCTTCCTTGTTGGCGCGCTCGATGATCGACAGCAGTCCGGACAAAAGCTGCCCGGTCAATCCGAGCCGGATGGCGTCGCCGGCCGTTTCGATGTGCGGCCGCAGCGCGTCGGGCGAGGGTTTTTTGCCCTCGGCGATCAGGGCGCGCGACAGATGCTGGGTCGAGAGGATACCGCGGTTGAAGTAGACGCGGACGTTGCCGTAGATCTCGGTCGCGGTCACCGCCGGGGTGATCATTGGCGCGACATTCGGCACCGGTTGCGGATTGCTGGCGGGGCCCTGCATCGCGACGATCTTGTAGCGAACCGGCTTGCCCCGCGCCGGCGCGAGATCGCGCCAGCGGAAGGCAGCGATCGGCTGCAAGGTTGTCGGTTTGGCGACCCATTCCGCGGCGTCGCCATCCTCGAAGCCGATATGGGAGGTCAGCGGCACCTCGGGAATGTCGGCGTCCGCGGGCAGGCGGAACACCGCAAATCCAAGACAACCGGGTATTTTTGCGTCGATGCTCCAGCCAATCTGCACGACGTCATTGTTCGCGTATGCAATTGCCTTTGCCGCCATCGCTGTCTCCACCGCTCTGATGAAAAAGCCTTCTCGAATATCGCAGCAATCTAATCGCAATTTCAGGTTGCAGATAGTGGAGGATCGCGACCTGACGGCACCAATGCGCGGCGGCGCCCGGGTTCTGGCCCACGGCCTGTGGCACGCGGCTTGCTCATGATGCGCCCAGGACGCGGCATCAAACATGCCGCGTCGCGTCCCGGAAACGCGCTAAAGCCGATACGATGACGTTTACATCCCATACCATCTAAGGACTGACGACATGACCACCGCTCCCATCGGCGCCGGCGTTCTCGATTTGCTGCGCCTGTTCAAGGGCAATGACGGCGCCGCCGACGCCTACGCCGCCACGCAGCTCGAGACGGCAAAGGCCATCGAGCCCACGCTGCGGGCCTTCGAGGTGCTGCCCACCGACGTCACGCGAAAGCCGGGACCGCTGTCGGGCATTCCCGTCGGGATCAAGGACATCATCGCCACCACCGACATGGTCACCACCAACGGCTCGGCGGTCTACAAGGATCACGTCCCCGCCGCCGACGCCTGGGTGGTCGAGCGGCTGCGCAACCTCGGCGCCACGATGTTCGGCAAGACCGTCTCCACCGAATTCGCCTGGCGGCATCCGGGCCCCACCACCAATCCCTGGAACCCAAGGCATACGCCGGGCGGGTCGTCGTCCGGCTCCGCCGCTGCGGTGGCCGCGGGCCTGGTGCCGCTGGCACTGGGCACCCAGACCCTCGGCTCCGTGGTGCGCCCGGCCGCCTTCAACGGCGTGGTCGGGTTCAAGCCCAGTTTTGGCGCGATCCCGCGCAGCGGCGTGCATCCGCTCAGCCCGTCGCTCGACCATGTCGGTTTCTTTGCCCGCCGCGTCGACGACGTCGCCTATGCGCTGTCGCTGCTGATGGGCAGCAGCGACAGCGACGCGCATGGTCGCCCGGGGCCGACCTTCGAGGTGTCCGTCGATCACGGCCTGCAGTCGCTGGCCGCGCCGCGGCTCGCGGTGGTGCGGTTTGCCAAATGGGACAAGGCCGAAATCGAAGCGCGGGCCCTGTTCGATGCCTCGCTGGCCAGGCTGCGCGACGCCGGCGCCATCGTCGAAGAGCTGCAGCTGCCCGAACTCGATCGTACCAACTGGGACGCCGTCAACACCATCCTCACCTCGGAGGGCGCAGAGATCTTTGCCGATCTGATCGCGCGGTTCCCGGATCGCACCAGCGACAAGCTGAAGAACCTGGTCGAGCTAGGCCAGGCCCACAGCGCCACCTCCTATCTCGCGGCGAAGTCGCTGCAGGCCAAACTGCGCTCGGATTTCACCACGCGGATGGCAGGATTCGACGCGGTACTGACGCTGCCCGCCTTCGGCGAGGCGCCCGAGGGCCTGGGATACACCGGCGACGCCGAATATTGCGCGCCGTGGACGCTGCTCGGCGTGCCGGCACTGTCGCTGCCGGCCGGCTTCGGCAAAAACCATCTGCCGCTCGGCCTGCAGGTGGTAGGCGCCTACAGACAGGACCTGCATCTGCTGCGCGTGGCGAAGTGGGTGGAAGCCGTGCTGGCGTTTTCGCCGGGATTGCCGGCGGTAAAATCCTGACCACTCTCCACCGTCGCAATTGAAACCTCGTCGCAGCGAGGAGCCAACGGGTTCGGCTTCGCCGGCCCGTTGGCAGGCTCCGCGACGCGGCGATCCAGAAAGCTGCAAGCGAAGACTGGATTGCTTCGTCGCGAGCGGTCCTTGCGATTGCGACGGAGGGCCAGGCCTACTTCGTCACGCCGCCATCCGGATGGGTGGGATCGATCCACAGCACGGTCTCGACCTTTTCGGCGGGCTCGATATCGAGATTGATCGCCACCGCCTGGCCGTCGCTGCGCACCAGCACGCATTCCAGCAACTCGTCCGGACTGGCGTTGATTTCCTGGTGCGGCACATAGGGCGGAATGAAAATGAAGTCGCCGGGGCCGGCTTCGGCGGTGAATTGCAGCGCGTCGCCCCAGCGCATCCGCGCCTTGCCCTTGACGACATAGATGATGCTCTCGAGATGGCCGTGATGATGCGCGCCGGTCTTGGCGTCCGGCTTGATCGTCACCGTCCCGGCCCACAGCTTCTGCGCGCCAACCCGGGCAAAGTTGATGGCGGCCTTGCGGTCCATGCCGGCGGTGGAAGGCACGTTGGAATCGAGCTGATCGCCGGGGATCACACGCACGCCATCGTGCTTCCAGCGCTCGGCATCGTCGTGGCTGTGGTCGGCCGGGTGATCATGGGAATGATCATGCGGATGGTCGTGGTCGTGTCCGGACATCGCGATGCTTTCTGAAGTTCCGGAAAAAATGCGGCAACGGAGGCGGCATCACATCCCGGAGAGCGAGGAACATTCAATCGAGCTGACGCTTGTAATGGCGAAGCTCAAACGGGCAGGCGTTCTGAAAATCCGTTCGGAACTTTTTGTCCGCTCACTGACAGGAGTATCCCATGGGTGCCACCACGGACAAGATCAAGGGTAACGCCAACGAAGCGATTGGCAAGGCCAAGCAGGGCATTGGCGAAGCCGTCGGATCTGATCGCCTGCAGGGCGAAGGTCTGATCCAGGAAGGCAAGGGCCACGCCCAGCAGGCTGTTGGCGATGCCAAGCAGGCCGCCAAGGACGCTGCCGACAAGGCTGCCGAACTGGCCCACAAGAAGCTTTGATTCAGATTAGTCTGGATGTGGAAAGACCGGCCGCGAGGCTGGTCTTTTGCGTTTGAAAACCTGACGCTGCAGCTCAGTAGCCGAGCGCGCAGCCATCCTTGCGCGGCTCGGAACCGCCGGTCAGCGTGCCCTTGTCCCAGTCGATCACGATCGCCTGGGCGCCGCCGAACGGTCCCACGCAGGGCGCGGTCTTGTGGCCGATTTTCCGCAGGCCTTCGACGATTGACGCCGGCACCCCGTCCTCGAGCGTGTAAACGCCCTCGTAATGCAGCCCGCGCGGCTGGTCGATCGCTTCCTGCACATCCAGACCATAATCGAGCATGTTGGTGAGCACGCGGCACTGGCCGACCGGCTGGTACTGCCCGCCCATCACCGCGAACGACATCTTGGCGCGGCCATTCTGCGTGGTCAGCGACGGGATGATGGTGTGCAGCGGACGCTTGCCCGGCGCGATGCAATTGGGGTGATCGCGCTGTACCCGGAAGCCGGCGCCGCGGTTCTGCATCAGCACGCCGGTGGTGTTGGAGACCACCGCCGAACCGAACGAATGCGCCACCGAATTGATGAACGAGCAGACGTTGCGATCCTTGTCGACCACGGTGATGTAGACGGTCTCGGGATTGATCGGCGGCGACACGCTCGGCAGATCGACCAGCCCGTCCATGCGGATCTTGGCAGCCCAATCGGCGGCGAATTGCTTCGACAGGATGCGTTCGACGTCGACGCCGACATAGGCGGGATCGCCGATGTTCTGTTCGCGCATCAGATAGGCGATGCGGGCGGCCTCGGCCTCGAGGTGGAAGCGCTCGACGCTCATCGCCGGATATTTGGTGAGGTCGAAATGGCTGAGGATGTTGAGCATCACCAGCATGGTGATGCCGGGGCCGTTCGGCGGGCACTGCCAGACATCATAGCCCTTGTACTGCGTGGTCAGCGGCGTGGTACGCTCGGTGACGTGGGCGGCGAAATCTTCCAGCGTGTGGAGACCGCCATGGCTGCGCAGCGTCTCCACCATGTCTTCGGCGACATAGCCCTTGTAGAAGCCGTCGGGACCTTCCTTGGCGATGGTGCGCAGCGTCTTGCCGAGTTCGGGCTGATGCATGACATCGCCAACGACCGGCGCCTCGCCATTCTTCAGCAGGTAGCGCGGCGCGTTGATGCCGGCGCGCACCTTCTCCACATTGTTCTTCCAGTCGAACGCGATGCGCGGCGCGACGACATATCCCTCTTCGGCCGCCTTGATCGCCGGCTGCAGCAGGGTATCGAGGCCGAACTTGCCATGGTCCTTGAGGATCGTGGCCCAGGCATCGATCGAACCGGGAATGGTCACCGAATGCGGCCCGGTCGACGGGATCGCATTCATTTTGTGCTCGATGTACCAATCCACGGTCGCGGCCTGCGGCGCGCGGCCGGAACCGTTATAGGAATGCACCTTGCCCTCGCCCTTCGGCTGTACCAGCGCGAAGCAGTCGCCGCCGATGCCGGTGGATTGCGGTTCGATCACCCCCTGCAGCGCGCAGGCCGCCACCGCCGCGTCAACGGCCGTGCCGCCGGACTTCAGCACCTCGATTGCCGTCAGCGTCGCCAGCGGATGCGACGAAGCCGCCATGCCGTTCTGGGAATGAACCGTGGAACGGCCGGCGAGATGGAAATTCCTCATGCCAAAATGCTCACTTCTGTCGCTGATGATCGGGTGATGGGGCGCCGCGAAGGCTGCGATTTCTTGGCATATTGAACGCCACAGGGCAATGCTCGCCGTCCCCTCGGCAACGCCGGGTTGCCACCAACCCGCACTTTCAAGCACTTTCGTCCCGCGCGCGCGGCTGATAAACCCCGGCCATGTCGCTCAAGGTCGCCGCCTTTTACCAGTTCGCCGCGCTGCCGGATGTTGCCGAGCTGCGTGAGCCGCTGCGTGCGCGCTGCGCTGGACTCGACCTGAAAGGCAGCGTGCTGCTGGCCGATGAAGGCATCAACGGCACGCTGGCCGGCACAAACGGGGCAATCGACGCGCTGATCGACGAATTGCGCTTCGGCGCGATGTTCGCCGGCCGGCTCGATCACCTCGAACTGAAATGCTCGACCGCCACCACCATGCCGTTCCTGCATCTGAAGATCCGGCTGAAGAAGGAAATCGTCACGCTCGGCGATCCCGGCACCGATCCGAACCGGGAGGTCGGCATCTATGTCGACCCAGCCGACTGGAATGCGCTGATCGAAAGCCCCGGCACGCTGCTGATCGACACCCGCAACGCCTTCGAGGTGGCGATGGGCACGTTCGAGGGCGCCGTCGATCCCGGCATCCGCAGCTTCGGCCAGTTCAAGGATTTTGTCACTGCCAGGCTGGACCCGGCGAAGCACACGCGAATCGCGATGTTCTGTACGGGCGGCATCCGCTGCGAGAAGGCCAGCTCGTATCTGCTGTCGCACGGCTTTGCCGATGTGTATCATCTCAAGGGCGGCATCCTGAAATATCTCGAACAGATCCCCGAGGCTGACAGCCGCTGGCGCGGCGAGTGCTTCGTGTTCGACGGCCGCATCGCGCTCGGCCATGGGCTGGTCGAGAGCACGACCGTGCATCCCGATCTTCCGATCAATTCCGAAGATTTCGAATCGCAGAAAGAAGCGGCCGGCGATGACTGACCTCAAAACCCTGAGCGAGCGCATCGATGCGCTGGAGACCCGCCTGACCTATCAGGACGAGACCATCGAGACGCTGAACGCCACCATCACCGCGCAATGGCAGCAGATCGACCGCCTGACCCGGCAGGTCGCCACCCTGGGCGAGCGGCTGCAGGAAGCCGAAAGCCACTCCGGCGGCATCAGCAACGAGCCGCCGCCGCATTATTGAAGGTACGGGCACTGAACGACACTCGGTGTCGTCCCCGCGAAAGCGGGAACGACACCTGAGAGAGCCACGCGCGCCGACTATCCCGCCGCCAGTCGCCGATCGCGCAATTCACGTTTCAGTACCTTGCCGATCGCACTGCGCGGCAGGCTGTCGACGAACACGATCTCGGAGACGCGCTGGAATTTGCCGACCCGTTCGTTCACGAAGGTCTTCAACGCCGCCGCATCGACAGCCGCGCCAGGCTTGCACACCACGAACCCCGCCGGGGTCTCGCCCCACTCCTCGGATGGCATCGCCACAACCGCGGCTTCCAGCACGTCGTCATGGCCGATCAGCACCGCCTCCAGATCGCTCGGATAGATGTTGAAGCCGCCGGAGATGATCATGTCCTTCTTGCGGTCCATCAGCGTGAGAAAGCCGTCCTCGTCGAAGCGGCCGACATCCCCGGTGCGTACGAAGCGCTTGCCGGCGGCGTCGTGCCAGAACGTCTCGGCGGTCTTGCCAGGCTGGTTGAGATAGCCTGTCATGATGTTCGGCGAGTGGCCTACCACCTCGCCGATCTCGCCGGGCGCCACCTCGACGCCATCCTCGTCGAGCAGAATGATGTCGTGATCGGGCATCGGCTGCCCGACGGTGTGCAGCTTGTCCGGATTTTCATGCGCCAGCAGTCGGCAGGTCGCGCCGCCTTCGGTCATGCCATAGACCTCGGTGAGGCCGCCGGGCCAACGCTTCAGCACATCGGCCTTCAGGGCGGCTGCGAACGGCGCCGAGGTGCTGTGCTTCATCACATAGGACGACAGATCGAACTGATCGAAATCCGGCACCGCCATGATGCGGCGATACTGCACCGGCACCAACATCGTATGGGTGGCGCGATATTTTGCGCTGACTTCGAGAAAACCGCGGGCATCGAATTTCTTCATCAGCACCACGGTGCCGCCGCCCGCCAGCGTGGGGTTGAAGGCCACCAGCGTGGTGTTGGAATAAAGCGGTGTCGACAGCACGGTGACCGCGTCCGGCCCGTGGCCGACCGGGACAAGCTGGCCATATTGCCGCCAGCGCATCGCGTGCGAATGCACGATGCCCTTCGGCGTGCCGGTGGTGCCGGAGGAATAGATGATGTTGAACACCCATTCCGGATCGATGCTGACCGGCGCGGGCTTGCTGCCGGGCGCGGCGCACCACGGGCTGAACGCGCGGCCGAAACCGCTGTCGTCGAGTGCCACGCGCAGCCTCTCTCCGGACGTCGCGGCCTCGCCCATGACGGCGGCGGCGGCTTCATCCATGAACAGGACTTTCGGAGCGCAATCCCGCAGCATCGCCGCGAAATCGGTCGGCGTCGATGATGGCGCCAGCGGGGCCACCGCGATGCCGGCCCGCAATGCGCCGAGGAAGGTGGCGGCGTATTCGATCGTGCTATAGGCGCAGATCGAGATCACGTCTTGCGGCTTCAACCCGTCGGCCTGCAGCGCGGCGGCGACGCCATCGATCAGCGCATCGAATTCGGCATAGGACAGAGTTCGCCGATCGTCGATGATCGGGGTATGGGCCGGCCTTGCCGCCGCCGTGTCGCGCACCAGCGCATCAAGCGCGATGAAGTCGGACATGTGGTTTCTCCCTTTTTTGTTTTTGTTGCAATCACACCGCCCTCACCCCGTCATTGCGAGGAGCCAACGGGTCCGGCTTCGCCGGCCCGATGATAAACTCCGCGACGCGGCACTCCAGAAGCACTAGAAAAGACTGGATTGCTTCGTCGCAAGGGCTCCTCGCAATGACGCAGGATCAAACGGAGCGTTTTATCGATCGAGCGCCTCACCCTTGAGCCATTTTGCGCCACTTTGATACAGCGCCTCGACCGCCGCACCGCGCAGGCCCGGCATGTCCGGCTTGATCTGGTAGCCGATCTGACTCTGCAGATAGGCCAGATGACGGTAGCCCACAGGAAAGCTCTCCAGCAACGCGGCATCCAGCACCAGTTCGGCATTGGGTCGCACCGTATCGATGCGATCCTGTTCGTAGATCGGCTGGCGCAGCACCAGCCCCCATTTGCCCTGTCGTTTTTCTAAAAAGTCGTAGAACCGCCCGGTCAGCCGGACATCGACCTCGACGCCATGCACCGGCGCGCGCTGGGCAATGGTCATCTTGGTCTGCGAAATCGCGCGGGTGCCCTCCAGATCGATCGATTGCCCACCGAGGAAATGCAGGATCGACACCCCCTTGGCCCAGCCGGCCTTGCTCATGGCGATGAATTCGTCGGCGGTGCCCTGGGTCCAGGTCGCCATCATGCGGCCGTCATCGAACCAGACGCTGCGAAACCGCTCCCAGTCGCCGGCATCGCGCCAGACCACCCAGTTTTCGATCAGGTCGCGGATGGCAAGACGGTCGAGAATCTCTATATCCATGGAATGTCCAACATTAGCGGAGCGGTACAGCCGTGTGGCTCCAGCAATAGTCCGATCAGTTCCTCCCGAAAAGAGCGTTCATGACAAAGCCGACCTCCCCGATCGCCGCACCGGTGGCGCCCGTTCATCCGCACAGCTTCACCACCCATGGCATCACGGTCACCGACAATTACGCCTGGCTGAAGGACGCGAAATGGCAGGAAGTGCTGCGCGATCCCGCGGTGCTGGACCCGGAGATCCGGCACTATCTGGAAGCCGAGAACGCCTATAGCGACAGCCTGCTTGGCAGCACCGCGGCGCTGCGGAAGACGCTGGTCAAGGAAATGCGCGGCCGCATCAAGGAAGATGATTCCAGCGTGCCGGCCAAGGACGGGCCATGGTCCTACCTGCGCAAATTCCGCGAGGGCGGCCAGCACGAGATGTACGGCCGCACGCCGCGCGACGGCGGCGAGGCCACCATCATCCTCGACGGCGACAAACTGGCCACCGACCACAAATATTTCAAATTCGGCGGTGCCCGGCACTCGCCCGACCACGCGCTGGAAGCCTGGAGCGCGGATATCGCCGGCTCGGAATATTTTTCGATCCGGGTGCGCGACTGGGCGACCAGCACCGACAGCGCCGATCTGGTCGAGGAGACGGATGGCGGCGTGGTGTGGACGCTGGACTCAAAAGCGTTCTTCTATGTGAAGCTCGATGACAATCATCGCCCGATGCAGGTCTGGCTGCACAAGCTCGGGCAGACGCAGGCGGACGACAGACTGATTTACGAAGAGCCCGACGCCGGCTGGTTCACGCACATTCACGAGAGCTCCAGCGGCCGGTTCGGCGTGATAGCCGGCGGCGACCACGAGACCTCCGAGCAGCGCCTGCTCGACCTCGCCCATCCCGAGGCGCCGCCGCGCCTGGTCGCGGCGCGCGAGGAGGGTGTGCAATATTCGCTGGCCGACCGCGGCGACGAATTGTTCATCCTCACCAATGCCGATAATGCGATCGACTTCAAGCTGGTCACCGCGCCGCTCGCCGACCCCGCGCGAACCAACTGGCGCGATTTGATCCCGCATCGCGAAGGCATCTATCTGATCGACATCGATCTCACCGCCGGCCATCTGGTGCGGGTCGAGCGCGCCAATGCGTTGCCCGCGATCATCATCCGTGATCTCGCGACCTCAGAAGAACACGCCATCGCCTTCGATGAAGCCGCCTATTCGCTCGACGCCATGGGCGGTTACGAATTCGACACCACCAATCTGCGCTTCGCCTATTCGTCGATGACAACGCCGTCGGAAGTCTACGACTACGACATGACGACACGCGAGCGGGTGTTGCGCAAGCGGCAGGCGATCCCCTCCGGCCACAACCCGGCCGACTACGTCACCACCCGGATCATGGCGAAGGCCGATGACGGCGCCGAGGTGCCGGTGTCGATCCTGCACCGCAAAGACCTCAAGCGCGATGGCGCGGCGCCGTTGCTGCTCTATGGTTACGGCTCCTATGGCATGGCGATGCCGGCATCGTTCTCCGCCAACCGGCTGTCTCTGGTCGACCGCGGTTTTGTCTATGCCATCGCGCATATCCGCGGCGGCGCCGACAAGGGCTGGGGCTGGTATCTCGACGGCAAGCGCGACAGGAAGACCAACAGCTTTGACGATTTCGCCGCTTCCGCGCGCGCCTTGATCGCCGAGAACTATTCGAGCGAGCAGCGCATTGTCGGCCATGGCGGCAGCGCCGGCGGCATGCTGATGGGCGCGGTCGCCAACCGCGCTGGCGACCTGTTCGCCGGCATCGTCGCCGAGGTGCCGTTCGTCGACGTGCTCAACACCATGCTCGACGACACGCTGCCGCTGACGCCGCCGGAATGGCCCGAATGGGGCAACCCGATCGAGAGCGCGGCCGATTTCAAGACGATCCTGTCGTACTCCCCCTATGACAATGTCCGTGCGCAGGAATATCCCGCCATTCTCGCGATGGGCGGGCTGACCGATCCGCGCGTCACCTATTGGGTGCCGGCGAAGTGGATCGCGCGTCTGCGCGCCACGAT
>JACMOT010000218.1 GCA_014377915.1 Tardiphaga sp. | reverse complement strand
GCCAAGGAAAAGCCCCAGGAGGGCGAAGTGGTGTCGGTCGGTCCCGGCGGCCGCGACGAGGCCGGCGAGCTGATCCCGATCGATATCAAGGTTGGTGGCCGGGTCCTGTTCGGCAAGTGGTCGGGCACCGAGATCAAGCTCGATGGCGAGGAGCTCCTGATCATGAAGGAATCCGACGTCATGGGCGTCACGAACTAACCAATCTCGATAAACGGCCCCTCGTATCGTCATTGCGAGGAGCGAAGCTACGCGGCAATCCAGTTCTTAGACTTAGTGACGAAAGACTGGATTACTTCGTCGCATCGGCTCCTCGCAATGACAGCCGCGGGGGGCTCCCAATTCCAAATCATAGGAGCCATCATGGCCGCCAAGGACGTTAAATTCTCCGGAGACGCGCGCGATCGCATGCTGCGCGGCGTCGACATTCTCGCCAACGCCGTCAAGGTGACGCTCGGCCCCAAGGGCCGCAACGTCGTGATCGAGAAGAGCTACGGCGCCCCGCGGATCACCAAGGACGGTGTCACCGTCGCCAAGGAGATCGAGCTCGAGGACAAGTTTGAGAACATGGGCGCGCAGATGCTGCGCGAAGTCGCTTCCAAGACCAACGACACCGCGGGCGACGGCACCACCACCGCTACGGTGCTGGCGCAGGCGATCGTCCGTGAAGGCGCCAAGTCGGTCGCCGCCGGCATGAATCCGATGGACCTGAAGCGCGGCATCGACATCGCCGTCGCCGCCGTCATCAAGGACATCGGCAAGCGCGCCAAGCCGGTCGTCTCCTCCGCCGAGGTCGCCCAGGTCGGCACCATCTCCGCCAATGGCGACGCCGCGATCGGCAAGATGATCGCCCAGGCGATGCAGAAGGTCGGTAATGAAGGCGTCATCACCGTCGAAGAGAACAAGTCGCTCGAGACCGAAGTCGACATCGTCGAAGGCATGAAGTTCGACCGCGGCTATCTGTCGCCCTACTTCGTCACCAACGCCGAAAAGATGACCGCCGAACTCGAGGACGTCTACGTCCTGCTTTACGAGAAGAAGGTCTCCAGCCTGCAGGCCATGCTGCCGGTGCTCGAAGCCGTGGTGCAGAGCGGCAAGCCGCTGCTGATCATCGCCGAGGACGTCGAAGGCGAGGCGCTCGCCACCCTCGTCGTCAACCGTCTGCGTGGCGGCCTCAAGGTCGCCGCTGTGAAGGCGCCGGGCTTCGGCGATCGTCGCAAGGCGATGCTGGAAGACATCGCGATCCTGACCGGCGGCCAGCTGGTCTCGGAAGATCTCGGCATGAAGCTGGAAAGCGTCACGCTGGCGATGCTCGGCCGCGCCAAGAAGGTGGTGATCGACAAGGAAAACACCACCATCGTCAGCGGTGCCGGCAAGAAGGCCGCCATCGAGGCTCGCGTCAACCAGATCAAGGCGCAGATCGAGGAAACCACCTCGGACTACGACCGCGAGAAGTTGCAGGAGCGTGTTGCCAAGCTGGCCGGCGGCGTCGCGATCATTCGCGTCGGCGGCGCCACCGAGATCGAAGTGAAAGAAAAGAAGGACCGCGTCGATGACGCGCTCAACGCCACCCGCGCGGCTGTCCAGGAGGGCATCGTACCGGGCGGCGGCACCGCGCTGCTGCGCGCCAAGAAGGCCGTCGGTCGCATCAGCAACGATAACCCGGACATCCAGGCCGGTATCAACATCGTGTTGAAGGCGCTGGAAGCCCCGATCCGCCAGATCGCCGAAAATGCCGGCGTTGAGGGCTCGATCGTGGTCGGCAAGATCCTGGAAAACAAGTCCGAGACGTTCGGCTTTGATGCCCAGAACGAAGAATATGTCGACATGGTCGCCAAGGGCATCATCGACCCCGCCAAGGTGGTTCGCACCGCCTTGCAGGACGCGGCCTCGGTCGCCGGTCTGTTGGTGACCACCGAGGCCATGGTGGCCGAACTGCCGCGCGAAGCAGCTCCGGCCATGCCGGGTGGCGGCGGCGGAATGGGTGGCATGGGCGGTATGGGGGGCATGGGCTTCTAAGCCAGCGCTTTTTCAGCCTGCGTTCGATTGAAGGCCGCCCTCGGGCGGCCTTCTTTTTTGTCCATTGCGGAATCACCGTTGCCTGATGATCTTTCGCCCCGGGACCGGTTCTGATTCAATCCGGCGGCAAAAGTCGCTAGGATACCCCGGTTATTGACGCCCAAGGATGCTTGAAATGCGCGCGCTTCGTCTCTGCCTGATCGGTCTGGCCGCCTCCTCGTCGGTCCTGACCCTGAACCTGGCCTCGGCCCAGATGAAACTGGCGCCGAAGAGCCAGGTCGTCGGCCCCGAGACCCGCTATTTCACCTCGATCGACGGGCTGATGGACGGCAATGCCGACGTCATCCTGCGCGAGACCCGGCAGGGCAAGACCGTCACCGCCGCGACGCTGGATGTCTGCTATCCCGCCGAGAAGGGTTCCGAGCGCAAGGATCGATTCATTGCCACCCTGTCGGTCAACGGCCAGACCCTGACCGGGGCGACGCAAAGCCAGATCGACAAGCTGCCGGTGACCATCAAGCTGGCGCGTCGCGCAACCGGCGACACCTTCGAATTCAAGGGCCAGATCCTGGTCGGCCAGACCGCCAACAACGTGACATCGACCGACAATTCCGACCAGAGCGAGAAGGAATTCCAGGATAACCAGTCGAGCGATGAAAGCATCGTCGCGGCCCCGAAGGATTTCACCGAGGTTTCGCCGGAGTCGATCGCCGTCAAGATCAAGCTGGACGCGGCGCTGGAGTTCGTGAGAACGCTGCGCGGCCAGAGCGTCGAAGTGGCACTGAGCAGCCTCAGCGTGTCCTGCGACGCGCTGCGCGCCGGCGAGCAGGTCATCAACCTCAGCATCGATCCGGAACGCGCCGCGGCTTTCCTGACCAAGATAAGGACCTATCCCGGGGTCACCGCCGCCGGCTGGACCAGCGGCACGGTCGACATGGAGCGCACCATCCGCTTCGCGGCGGCGGAGTGGCGCGACGGTGACAAGATCAATCGCGACAAGGTCGCCGCCGCGGTCAGCAGCGTGATGGCGAAGTCGCTGTCGGCGAAATTCGCCACCGCGGCCTGGGACGACGAGACCGGCCGGCTGAAACTGATCTTCAAGCGCCCCAGCCAGGTGCTGCCCGCGCTCGACCTGACCGAGATCGTGGAGATCACCGCCATTGTCGCCAACGACAGGCCGGGCGCCACTGACAAGCTCATCCTGTGGGTGAGTACGCCGTCGGTCGCGACCGCCGACGAGACCTCCGGCGCCAAGCTGGCATTGGCCGACACCGCCAACACCGATGAGGAAAGCGACCCGCGCGACGACAATGGCGCCGTTGCCGCCCTCGCCGCCGAATTCAAGGCGCAGCGCTGGGATGCTGACAAGACGAGCTGGAAGTAAGGCTTCGCCTCGCCTGCAGACGCGCCCGCCTCGCGGGAGGTGGGCTTTACGCGACGCGGCGCACGAACTGGCGGCACTCAGGACGTGGACAGCGACCTGCTTATTTCATATCCACGAAAGTCACGGCGTCGGTCGGGCTCTTCCAGTCGGTCGCCAGACTGCTTTGGCTTTTCCAGTTCGGTCCATCGCCCAGCGTAGCCACCATGCTGCCGTCCCGCGCACGGGTTGGCGGACAATCGCGGGCTTCCGTCGCGCCGGTAATGAACACAACTCCCCGCGCCGACAGCTGACCCAGGCCGCTCTTGCACCAAGGCTCGACGCGGGTTTCGGCTGCGTCGCGAACCGTTACGGTGATCGACTTTGGCGGGACCGGCTCGCGGATCGCCTCGAACATCATCTCGAGTCCAAACAGCACGGCCAGATGGACCATGCCGGCACGCAGTAGCGTCATCACCGCAATCATGTGAGCACTCAAATAACGAGTTAAATCGCGTCGCCGCGAACGAATGCATTTCTATTGCCAATGATTTCGCGCGCGAATCGGGCACCAAGACGACAATCCTGTGGTATTTCCGTATTCGATTTACGATGCATCAACCGCGCTGAAGCGGCCAGCATGGCTTGTCCGGAAACCAGCCGCGACGTGGCGATACATCGACGTGCGCCGACGCGCCGCTGCGCGCCACGGCATCATTTTTTTGATCAAGTATCGATTGCGGCGCCTGTCATATGAACGAACGGCGCGACGAATAAGCGGGCCGCACTTGACTACTGCGCGCTGGCAACTCTCAATTGGTATTCAGCCTGAACCGCAGCGACTTCGCGCCGACAAAGGTGATGGCATCGCCCTGGCGTCGCCAGTTGGTGGCCTCGCCGAGCGTCGCCAGCAACTCGTCATCCTGCTGCGCCCGCGCCGCCGGACAGTTGCGCGCTTCCATCGCGCCGGCGACGAACACAATCGTATTGCCGGCCACCGAAAACTGTCCCTTGCCGCCCTTGCACCACAATTCGATCAGGGTCTCGCCGGCATCGCCGATATCGAGATTCGGCACCCGCTTGGAGCCGGGCTGCGCAGCCGCGTCGAGCGACATGGCAAGACCGAACGGGAATTCCTCCGCGGCTTGAACGGGGAGGCCGGACAACATCGCCGAGCCCAACAGCCCGGCGCGCAGCATCGTCTTCACTGAAATCATCTGAACTCTCAATGATCGTCGTTACCGCGCTCGACGCCTCTCGCAGAGCACGGTTCATGCCACTTCGCCCACAAATCGGGCGTCAAAAAGACGCCTCCGCGACCTTGCGGAGACGGGGATACGTCACGCGGGCGCGGCGCCTATTTCAGAACCATCAGCGTGAATGGATAGACATAGGCCTGCAGCATGACGAACAGGCCGACCAGACAGGCCAGCGCGATCGAGTGCTTGAACACGAAGCGCAGGATGGTGCCTTCATGGCCGTACCAATTGGTCGCCGTGGAGGCGACCACGATCGATTGCGCGTCGATCATCTTGCCCATCACGCCGCCCGACGAATTGGCCGCGCTCATCAGGATCGGCGACAGGCCGAGTTGCTCCGAGGTGATCTTCTGCAGATTGCCGAACAGCACATTCGACGCGGTATCCGAACCAGTCAATGCGACGCCGAGCCAGCCGAGCAAGGTACCGAAGAACGGGTACAGCACCCCGGTCGCGGCAAAAGCGAGGCCTAGCGTGGCGTCGATGCCGGACAGCCGCGTCAGCGTACCGATCGCCAGCATCGCCGAGATGGTGATCAGCGAATAGGCGCACAGCCGGATGGTGCGGCCATATTCCAGCACCAGGCCGAGCGGCGTGTAGCCCATGATGAAGCCGGAAATGATCGCGGCGATCAGCATGCCGCTGCCGGTATAGGACAGCCAGGTGAAGGCGAACACCGCGCCTTCCGGCGTCGGTTTGGTCACGATCGGCGCCACCTTCATGATCGCGCCATTGAGATCGGGCACCGCGTAGCGCCAGGTGGCCCACGGGTTGACGGCGTTCTTGAACAGGTCGGTGCCCCAGATCAGCAGCACGACGCAGACGATGATCCACGGCGTCAGCGCCGCCCACACCTGCGCCGTGCTCGGCTTCGTCTTGTTGGTTGAAACCGGCGTCCGTCCGATCATGGAATCGTCGCGGGTGCGCAAGGCCGCCGAGGTCCAGATCGTCTTCGGCTGCCAGACTTTCAGAAAACCAATCAGCGCGACCATCGAGATCAGCGAGGCACCGATATCGACAATCCACGGGTTGATGTAGTTCGAGATCAGGAATTGCGGCACGGCAAAGGAAACGCCGGTGACCAGAACCGCCGGCCACACTTCCTTCATGCCCTTGTAGCCAGCGAAGGCCCAGACCACCCAGAACGGCACGATCAGCGAGAACAAAGGCAACTGCCGTCCGACCATGGCGCCGAGGATGAACGGATCAAAACCGGTGACGCTGGCGAGGCCGGCGATCGGGGTGCCCAGCGCGCCATAGGCGACCGGCGCGGTGTTGGCGATCAGCGACAGGCCGGACGCCGCCAGCGGTGAGAAGCCGAGCCCGATCAGGATCGCGCCGGTCACCGCGACCGGGGTGCCGAAGCCGGACGCGCCCTCGAAGAACGCCCCGAACGAAAACGCGATCAGCAGGATCTGCAGCCGGCGGTCATTGGTGACCCCGCCGATCGTGGTCTGCAGCGTTTCGAACACGCCCTTCTTCACCGTCAACTGATAGAGAAAGATGACATTGAGCACGATCCAGCCGATCGGGAAGAAGCCGGTGACGATGCCGAGCAGCGACGCGCGCACCGACAGGCCAGCGGGCATCGTGAACAGGAAGATCGCGACCAGGTTCGCAACCACCAGCGCGACGATCGCGGCGATGTGCACCTTGACCTTGTTCGAGGCGATCAGAACCAGCAGCGTGACGACGGGGATCGCCGCGGCGATGGTCGACAGCACCGAACTGTCGAATGGATTGTAGACCTGATTCCACATGGCATTTCTCCCCCACGCTTCTGAGCGGCGCCGGTGCCCGCGTGGAGGGCTCGAACGCGCGAGCGTGGTGGCAGGAGAACTGCACTCGTCGCGAAAGCAGCGATAACCCGGCCATACCGGCGCTCACTTCCGCGCGAATGGGGAAAGGCCCCCGCCCCTCGCCGTGGCCGCCATGCTAGGGTAAATTACCATTTGGCAACAAGACGGTGCAGGACATCAAAACTGCGACTTTAGTCTAGAAATTCCCATTCCCGCCTTGTTTGACGGCCGCGCGCCCTGCTCCGGAGATCTCACCTGTGAACAATATCCGTTCGACGCTCGCGACCGTGTGGCGGATCGCGATCCCGTATTTTCGTTCCGACGACAAATGGGTGGCGCGCGGCCTGCTGGCGGCGGTGATCGCCATCGAGCTGGCGGTGGTGTTTCTCAATGTGTTGTTCAATCGCTGGAATAACGTGTTCTACAACGCGCTGCAGGAACGTAACCTCGACGTCTTCACCTATCAGATCGGCTATTTCTCGGTGCTGGCGGCGATCTTCATCGCGCTGAAAGTGTACCAGCTCTACCTCAACCAGTGGCTGCAGATCCGCTGGCGGCGCTGGATGACCGAACGCTATCTCGGCGGCTGGCTGGCCCACGCCAACCATTACCGGATGCAGCTGCAGGGCGACGCCGCCGACAACCCGGACCAGCGCATCGCGGAAGATACCCAGTTGTTCGTCGATCGCACACTGTCGCTCGGCGTCGGACTGTTGAGTTCGGTCGTCACGCTGGCCTCCTTTGTCGTGATCCTGTGGGGGCTGTCCGACGCGGCGCCGTTGCACCTGTTCGGCCGCGACATTCCGATTCCCGGCTATCTGGTCTGGGCCGCGCTGGTCTACGCCGTGATCGGCACGGTGCTGACGCATCTGATCGGCAAGCCGCTGATGGGTCTTAATTTCCAGCAGCAGCAGTATGAAGCCGACTTCCGCTTCAACCTGGTACGGGCGCGTGAAAACGCCGAACAGATCGCGCTGCTGCATGGCGAGCAGGTCGAGCGGCTGCGGCTGTCGACCCGGTTCCAGCGCGTGGTCGGCAACTGGCTTTCCATCATGAGCCGGACCAAGAAGCTGACCGCCTTCACCGCCAGCTACTCGCAGGCCTCGGTGATCTTTCCCTACATCCTGGTGGCGCCAGCCTATTTCGCCGAAAAGGTTCAGCTCGGCGGCATGATGCAGACCGCCTCGGCCTTCAGCAGCGTCCAGGACGCGCTGTCGTTCTTCATCACCGCCTATCGCACGCTGGCCGAATGGCAGGCCGGCGTCGCCCGCCTCGACGGCTTCGAACAGGCCATCGCCAGCGCCGAAACGCTGACCGCGAAGGCCGATATCGTCCGCGTCGCCCCGGCGGGCTACGGCGCGATCGACCTCAAAGACCTCCAGGTCAACCTGCCGAACGGGACGCCGCTGGTCGCGGCGGACAATTTCCGTTTCCGCGGCGGCGAGCGCACCCTGTTCACCGGCCCTTCGGGCGCCGGCAAGTCGACGCTGTTCCGCGCCATCGCCGGGATCTGGCCGTTTGCCACCGGTTCGGTCGCCATCCCGGCGGAGGCCACGCTGATGATGCTGCCGCAGCGGCCGTATTTCCCGGTCGGCTCGCTGCAGGATGCCATCGCCTACCCGGCCGAGTTCAGCGCCTTCGGTGCCGAGCGCATCGCCGAAGCCGTCACCGCCGTCGGACTGCCGGCGCTGGTCGCGCGACTCGATGAGGATGCGCACTGGAACCGGATGCTGTCGCTCGGCGAGCAGCAGCGCCTCGGCGTCGCCCGCGCGTTGCTGCACCAGCCGCAATATCTGTTCCTCGACGAGGCCACCGCGTCGCTCGACGAGCCATCCGAGGCCGCGTTGTACCGGCTGATCGAAAACAGGCTGCCGGCGACCACCATCGTCTCG
>JACMOT010000217.1 GCA_014377915.1 Tardiphaga sp. | reverse complement strand
TGGTGCGCATCTCGGCAATCATCGCCTCGCGCGATGCATAACCAGCATTCTTGGCCACCGTTTCCATCTCGGCACGGATACGCGCGACTTCGCCAAGCCCGATCTGGTGGATCTGGTCCGGCGTCAGCTTGGTGGTCGTCTGCTGGCGCACCTGGAACGCGTAATAAGCCGCGCCGTTCGGCTGCGATGAGACCGACACGCTCTGCGAACATTTATCCTTGAGGTCGCGATCGTAGGTCGCGGCGAACTCCTGGTAGGAGGGATTGATCTTGTCGACGATCAGCGCCTTGGCGCGGGCCTGCAAATCGGCCCATTGTGCTGTGCTGACACTGGCCGGTTTGGGCGCGGCGAACGGCGCGTAGAAGCGCGACTTGGCCGGATCGGCGGTGATGACCCCGGTGATAGTGGCGGGGAAACCGGTCATCGTCGCGCATGGCTGGACGAAGCCCTCCTTCGCCGCCTTGACCGAAATGTCGCCATAATCATGCATTCGCGCCGGCACGAAGGAAATGCGCGCGAGATAATTGTCATAGTCGGCGTAGGTTCGGAACGGCTGCGCCTCGCCCATCCCGGCGACCAGGCCATGATAGCTGCCGAGGATCGAATAATAGAGTTGGCGCTGGCCGAAGCCATTGGCCTCGATGCTGCTTTCCAGATTGTCCTTGAGGATCGCGTAATTGGCCTGCCCCGCGGCAGACAGCGAGCCCGCCGAAATCGCCTTCAACCGCTTGAGGAACACCCCCGCTTCGGCCACTTGGCGGTCGGCCGCCGCAAGCGTGATCTCGCCCAGCTCGCGGTCATATTTAGTGACCCCGACAGAGGTTGCAGTGGTCGGCGAATTCCTGAGCAGCGCCGCCCAATAATCGTCCTGCAATTTCTGGAAATCCTGCACCGGCCCGGCGAACGCGGGCACGGCAAAGGCGGCGGCGGCAAGCAGCAGATAATGGCGCATCGTGTCTCTCCCCTGTTGGGGAGGAGACTAAGCCGCCATTAATTTACCGCAAGCCGCCTTTTTTCAGTGAAACGCGGTTCTTCAGGCGTTGACCCTCAAATCGTCGGCATGCGCCGGATAAGGCGCCGCGATCTTGCGATCGACCGGCGTTCCGCCGAGCTTGCTGGAATAACCGTGATTGACGTCGCGATGATGCGCTTCGTCTTCGCGCACCAGCAGCACGACGTCGCGCAACGTCGCATCGTCGGCCATCTTCCAATAATGGCGCGCGATTGCCGGAGCGGGGACGTTGGGCGATCGGCCTTCGTCGATTTCCTTGAGATACAGGGTATAGCTGATCACCGCTTCCTCCTCGAAATAGCCCACGACGCGATGCGCGGTCTTCGACGAGAACAGATAGAGGATCGAATAAAGCACCAGGAACACCCATTGCGCGGCGAGGATTACCAGCCGCTCGAACAGGGTCGGCTTGGCGATCTCGATAAACGTCATCAAATGCATCCGCTCATTCTCCGCTTCCTCCAGAAGCGTGCGGATCCAGCCCTCGTCATCCTTCATCCGCCGGAGCGAGCTCAGATGGGTGAACATCGCCCCGACCATGCCGGGCACCGCGGCGACCGTCT
>JACMOT010000216.1 GCA_014377915.1 Tardiphaga sp. | reverse complement strand
GCGTGCGCGGGCTGGCACGGTTGATTTCGTCGGCCATCAGCAGCTGGGCGAACACGGGACCCGCGATGAAGCGGAACGAGCGCCGGCCGGCGACGCTCTCGTCCAGCACTTCGGCGCCGAGGATGTCGGACGGCATCAGATCGGGCGTGAACTGGATGCGCTTGGCGTCGAGGCCGAGCGTCGTCCCTAGCGTTTCCACCAGCTTGGTCTTGGCAAGGCCGGGGACGCCGATCAGCAGCGCGTGGCCGCCGGACAGGATCGTGACCAGCGTGTTCTCGACGACTTTTTCCTGGCCGAAAATAACGGTGGAAATCGCCTCCTTGGCGGCGCGCATCTGGCCGGCAACTTGCTCGGCCGAGCGAACGATGACGTCTTCAAGCTTTTCAACACTGTCTGCGCCGGCCATCCATCGCTCCTTGGTGTGAACTTCGCCGCGGGCAATCGCACCCGCTGGCGTCGTGATGCCATCAACCTGATGCTAATCCTTAGCGAAGGCTATGGTTTTATTGAATTAAACTATCCCCACCATACATGGGGCAGGATACGGACTGCATCACGGTATGGCGAGTTCAACGAGAACACCGCACGGTTTGTGACGTGCACCAATCGTGCCAGCGGGCATGATGTAAACTCAGGGCAAACAATGGCGAAGCAAGGGCAGGGCGCAACGCAGGGGCTCGATGGTCTGGCGACCGCGGCGAAGGAGGCGACGGCCAACGGTAAAGCAAGCAGCGGCCTGCCGCCGGTGCATCTTTGGAATCCCGCTTTCTGCGGCGATCTCGATATGCGCATCGCGAGCGATGGCACCTGGTTCTACCTCGGCACCCCGATCGGGCGGCCGGCTCTGGTACGGCTGTTCTCGACGATCTTGAAGTACGAGGATGGCAAGCACTTTCTTGTGACCCCGGTGGAGAAGGTTGGCATCGTCGTCGACGATGCCCCGTTCCTGGCCGTCGAGATGCTGCGCAATACCAATACGGACGATGCGCGGCTGCGGTTTCGCACCAATGTCGACGACTGGGTCGACTGCGATGCCGACCACCGGCTGCGATTCGAACTGGCCCCGGATGGCGGGCTGATTCCCTATCTACATGTACGCCGTGACCTCTGGGCCAAGGTGACGCGGGCACTTTATTACGATCTGGTTGACATTGGCGAGGAGCGAGTGGTCGATGGTCGCGCGATGTTCGGCATCGTCTCCGCCGGCGAGTTCTTCGCCATGGCGGATGCGGAGCAGATGAGGGAAGCGCCTTGAACGAGCCGATGCGGAAGACGGAGGCGGCTGCCGCGGATATCGGTTCATCGGAATTTTTCAGGAGGGCGCGTGCCCGGCTGAGTTTCGACGTGCCCGCCGGCCTCACCGACGCCAGCCTGGTGCCGTTGTCCGGCGATGAGGGCAATGACCGCATGCTGCAGATCGTTGCCACCGAGCGGCCGATCCGTCCGGCCGCGGTGCTGATCGCGATCATCGAGCACGAGCTCCCCACCGTGCTGCTGACGCAGCGCGCGGCCCATCTCAACGATCATGCCGGGCAGATCGCGTTTCCCGGCGGCAAGATTGACGCCACCGATGTCTCGCCGCTGGATGCGGCGCTGCGCGAGGCGGAGGAGGAAGTCGGTCTCGACCGATCCTTTGTCGAGCCGGTCGGCTATCTCGATCTCTACGGCACCGCCTTCGGTTTCCGGATCTTGCCGACGGTGGCGCGGGTCAAGCCCGGCTTCACGCTGGCGATCAACCAAAACGAAGTCGAAAGCGCCTTCGAGGTGCCGCTGGCGTTCCTGATGGACCCTGCCAACCATCAGTTGCACAGCAAGGAATTCCGCGGCATCGAGCGGTCGTACTACGCGATGCCGTTCGCCGAACGTTATATCTGGGGCGCAACCGCGGGAATCCTGCGGGTGCTGTATGAACGGATTTGCCTGACATGATCCGTCCGTTGTTGACCGAAGTCGGCATCTTTCTAATTCCGTTCGCGCTCTATGCGCTGTTCCTGCTGGCCAACAAGAACGGCCTCACGCTGCGATCATCCTGGCCGCTGCATGTGCTGGGCCGGCTGACGCTGGGGGCACTGGTGCTGGTTGTCGTCAGCCTGCTGCTGCTGGCGCATTACTCCGGCGCGCCGCCGAATTCGACCTATGTGCCGGCGCATCTGGAAAATGGAAGGCTGGTTCCGGGAGTAGAAAAATGAGCGACGGGCGCGGGCTCGCCGACGCGCCCTGGCTGAATTCCGGCGCGGCGGCGCGGGTGCTGGCGCTGCTCAATGTCGATGGCGAGGAAGCCCGGGTGATCGGCGGCGCGGTGCGCGACGCGCTGATGAATACCCCGGTCGGCGATCTCGACATCGCGACCACCGCACTCCCCGACGAAGTCGTCCGCCGCGCCAGGGCCGCCGGCATCAAGAGCGTGCCGACCGGCATCGAGCACGGCACCGTGACGCTGGTGGTCGACGGCCAGCCATTCGAGGTCACCACGCTGCGCGAGGATGTCGAGACCTTTGGCCGCAAGGCAAGGGTCGCGTTTGGCCGTGACTGGCGGCGGGATGCCGAACGGCGCGACTTCACCATCAATGGATTGTCGGTATCGGCCGATGGCGTGGTGCATGACCACGTCGGCGGGCTCGCGGATATCGATGCGCGCCGCGTCCGCTTCATCGGCGATCCCGACCGGCGTATCGCCGAGGATTATCTGCGCATCCTCAGATTCTTTCGCATTCATGCCGCCTATGGCGACGGAGCCCCGGACCGCGACGGCTATCTCGCTTGCATCCGCGGCCGTGCCGGCCTTGCCGGGCTCTCCGCCGAGCGGGTGCGGATGGAAATGTTGAAGCTGCTGGTCGCGGATGGGGCGCGGCAGGCGGTCGAGGCGATGGCCGATGGCGGGCTACTGCTGCGGATCTTTGGCGGCGTTGTTTATACCGGCCCCTTCGCGGCGATGATCACCGCCGAAGCGGCGTTGCGGCGCAAGCCCGATCCGGTGTTGCGGCTTGGCTCGCTTGGCGTCGCGGTGACCGAGGACGCCAGGCGACTGGCGCAGCGGCTACGTCTGACCAACGCCGAGGCCAAGGCGCTGGATTCGATGGGCCATCGCTGGTGGCGGCTCGGCGGCATGGAGGAATCGGTGGCGCGGCGGCGGTTATACCGGCTCGGCGAGGCGCGCTATCGCAACCGCATGATGCTGGCCTGGGCGCGGGCGCCGCGCGGGGCCGACCCGGCGCTATGGATGGCGCTAGTGACGCTGCCGGAGCGCTGGCAGGCGCCGGTGTTTCCGTTGAAGGCGGCGGATTTCATGGCGCGCGGTGTCGCCAGGGGGCCCGCGCTCGGCCACGTCATCGCGCTGGCGGAGGATGCCTGGCTGGCGCAGGATTTTCCGCTCGAGACGGAAGCCGTTCAGGCGATTGCCGATCAGACGGTGGCGCGGTTCGGCAAGGAACACGGACTGTACGGGTAGAAGCCGCCGGGCATTTCGGGCCCGGCGGCATCGGCCTGATCAGGCCTCTTCTTCTTCTTCGTCTTCTTCATCGTCCGACGCCAGCAGCGCCAGTTCGAGAACGGCCAGCGGCAGGGTCTCGCGGAACAGGTCGCCTTCGTCGCCCATCCACACGCATTCCACCGAGTCGCCGGAGACTTTGGCGACGGTCATCGGGTGGCCGCCTGATTTCAGCATGGCGACGTCGCCTGATTTCAATTCCATGGTCATATCCTTAAAGGGGGTTGTCGCGACCGCAGTCTTATCGCGCTGTCATGACAGAGCGAAAACACGGGCGCGGGTGACGGCTTCTACGCCTGTCCCAGCAAGTTAGCGAGGCTCATGCTGAGACCGGTGCTATCCAATGCCAGCCGATCGTGGCGCGGTAACGGCGTATGCGCCGCGGCGATCACCGCGCGGGTGCCGGCTTCCACCGAGCACAATACCGGCACGGGTACCATCGGCTGGATGCGCGCGGCGAGGCCGGCCAGCGCGGCGCCGCCGAGGATCACGATATCGGCGCCGTCTTCGGTCGCGCAGGCGGTGCAGGCCGCGGCAAGCTGCGCCAGCGCGGCGTCGGGATTTTCGGCGACCTCGCCGCCGGTCGGCGCGATGGCGCGCACCGCGGTCATGCGCTCGGCAAGGCCGTGGCTGCCGACGAATTCGGTCAGCATCGGTCCCCACAGAGCGCCGCCGGTGACAATGGCAAAGCGGCGGCCGCGCCGGCAGGCTTCCAGGCAGGACGCCTCGGCCATGCCGACCACGGGAATTGTCGCGACCTCGCGCAGCGCCAACAGGCCGGGATCGCCGAAGCAGGCGAGATAGACCGCGTCGCAGCCGTCGGCATGGGTTGCCAGGGCGTCGAGCGCCGCGTGTCCGGCGATCGCCGCCGACGCCCGGGTCGAGATGTAACGCGCGCCAAACGCGCCGGTCACCGGTTTGAGGGTCGCGGCGTCGCCCGCGATTGCCGCGACATGCCTGGCCACCAGCGCGGTGACGCTGTCCGTCGTGTTCGGGTTGATCAGCAGGATGCGCAAGCGGCAGGCTCCCGGGTCGTCGTTACGGCCGCGGACCGAAATAGGTACAACTTTCATTGCAACTGTCGCGGAACACGCCGACGCGCACCAGCTGGCCGGGATAGGCGACGCGGTCCCAGATGAAGCGCGTCAGGTTTTCCAGCGTCGGCGCGCCCAGCTCCGCGACATTGTTGAGAAATTTGTGGTCGAGCATCTTGCGCAGAGCGTCAAGGCGGACCTCGAGCAGGCCAAGGTCGATCACCATGCCGGTGGCCGGATCGGCGGTGCCGCGGATCGTCACCTCGGCGCGGAACGAATGGCCGTGGATTTCCTCACTGGCCTCGCCGAGTGTGGTGCCGGGCAGTGCATGCGCCGCCTCGAAGCGAAAGGATTTGGTCAATTCCCACATCGTTTATGTCCTACCTGATGCCCAGGGTCTTGTGGGTCTGTACGCTGAGCCGCCATTGCGGATGGCGCAGGCAATAGTCGACCGCCTGCGTGGCGTTGGTGACGACGTCCGGCCCGTCCATCGGCTGCAGCGAGAACCGCTCGAACGGCAGGCCGGCGAACAGCTCCGGCATCGCATCCGGCTGCGGATAGACCAGCTTGATCTCCTGGCCGGCGCGGACCACCAGTTCGGCACCGGCCTTCGGGCTGACGCAGAGCCAGTCGATGCCCGCCGGCGGCGCGACGGTGCCATTGGTTTCCACGCCGATGCTGAAACCACGGCCGTGCAGCGCGTCGATCAGCGCCGGGTCGACCTGCAGCAGCGGCTCGCCGCCGGTCAGCACCACGTAGCGATTGTTGGCGGGGCCTACCCATTGCGCGGCGATGGCCTCGGCCAGTTGCTCCGCGCTGGCGTAGCGCCCGCCCAGCGTGCCATCCATGCCGACGAAATCGGTATCACAAAACCGGCACACAGCGGCCGCGCGATCCTGTTCGCGGCCGGTCCACAGATTGCAGCCGGTAAAGCGGCAGAATACCGACGCGCGCCCGACCTGGGCGCCTTCGCCCTGCAGGGTGAGGAAAATTTCTTTAACGGCGTAACTCACGGCATCTACTCGGCGATTGGGCGCACGGTCTACCGCAGCGCAGCGCGCAACGCCATGGCGTCGCCTCCGCTCTCGTTTCCGTGATCACTGACATTTCAATTGCACCGCCGCTCCGGGCGGCTCAAAGCTCAATCTCAATTTTGTCGCAGGCCCCATGTCAACCACGTCGCCGCCGCTCGTCACCTCGCCTGCACCGACCGTCGGTTCCCGAAGCTGCGGCACCTGCACCATGTGCTGCAAGGTCTATCGCATCGACGACCTCGCCAAGCCGGCCGGCAAATGGTGCGCGCATTGCGCGATCGCCTCCGGCTGCAAGATCTATGACGTGCGGCCGCAGCAGTGCCGCGCCTTCGACTGCGTCTGGATCCAGGACGAGGAAATGGCGCCGGTCTGGAAGCCGGAAATCTCCAAGATCGTGTTCTCGGTCTATCCGGCGACGCGCTTCATCTATGGCCAGGTCGATCCCGGTACGCCGTTCGCCTGGCAGAAGGAGCCCTATTTGTCGGGGCTGCTGGCGTGGTCGGCCAGGCTGCTGCAAGAGCGCCGCCATTTGCTGATCTTTGTCGGCGGCACCGCCACCCTGATCATGCCCACCGGCCCGGTGCCGATCGGGCCGATGTCGCCGGCCGACGGCTTTGTCATTCGCGAGACGTTTACCGCGCGCGGCAAGGACTATGTGGCGACCCGGGTGCCGAGCGGGCGTTAGCCGGTCTGTGTCAGAAGACGCGGGCCGTGACGTCTGTCGATGATTTATGTCGCCTCCCGGACATAGTCGATGTATGAGTGATTCATCACCGAACGCCTCGGGCAGTTGCCGGTGACAGAGAGATGGTTGTGCTCCCGCCTTACGCAGGAGAGCAGAATGTCTCTGCAGGTCGAGCGGCCATTGCACAAGCATCCCAATTACCTGATTTCCAGCCTGTATTCCGACATCATCGCGCCAGTGCTCGAGCACTCGGCCGTGGTCACCCTGGAGCCGGGCATCGTGCTGTACGAATCCGGCGCGCAGGTCGAACATGTGTATTTTCCACATGGTGGAATGATCTCTCTGTTGGTCGTCATGAAAAATGGCAAGGCGATCGAGACCGCCACCGTCGGCCGGGAGGGCGTGGTTGGCGCGATGGCTGGGCTCGGGCTCTACACCTCGATCGTTCGCGCCGAAGTGCAATTGCCGATGGCCGCCACCAAAATCGCCGCCGCCCGGTTTCGCCAGGCCGTGGCAGCCAGCCCGGAGATCGAGCATCTGTGCATCGCCTATAATGAAGTGCTGCTCAGCCAGGCCCGGGTGACGGCGGCCTGCAATGCCCTGCATCCGGTCGATGCGCGGTTTTGTCGCTGGCTGCTGCAGTCGGCCGATCGCGCCGAAAGCAGCACGGTGGGGCTGACCCAGAAGCTACTGTCGGAGATGCTGGGCGTGCGCCGCACCTCGGTCACGGATGTCTCCGGCAAACTGCAGCGCGACGGGGTGATCGCCGTGACGCGTGGCCTGATCCAGATCCTCGATCGCGCGGCGCTCGAGGGCCTGGCCTGCGAGTGCTATCAGAGTCTGATCCATCAGTCCGTCGCCGTGCAGGTCCCGTAAATCTTTGCCATCGTGGTGCATTACACCCGGGGGCGACATCGCTCGTGCAAGCCCGATCGGGTCTGCTGCGTGATTTCGTTTGCACCGTCGGTGTGTGGCGACCCGTTGAAACGGCCCGATTTAAGTCGCTATTCCGACTTTAAAGGTCTACGGTGACCGCATCATCGCCCGGCCCTGGCATCTACCGGTGACAGAGAGTTCAGTGCTCCCGCCTCCTTGCAGGAGAGCACCATGTCCTTCCATGTCCCGCTCGCTTCCCGAACCCACCCCAATCATCTGCTGGCCCGGCTGCCGGCCGACATCTTCGATCTGATCGAACCCCATGTCGCCACGGTCTCGCTGACGCAGGGCACGGTGGTGTACGAAGCGGGCGACGAGGTCGAGCATGTCTATTTCCCTCATAATGGAATGATGTCGCTGCTCTCGGTGATGCAGAACGGCAAGGCGATCGAGACCGCCACGGTCGGCCGCGAAGGGGTTGTGGGGGCGATGGCTGGGCTAGGGCTCTATATGTCGATGGTGCGCGCCGTGGTGCAATTGCCGATGACCGCCAGCAAGATCGCCGCGGCGCGGTTTCGCCAGCTCGCGGCGAGCAACAAGAGCGTCGAGATGGTCTGCATCCGCTACAATGAGGTGCTGTTGACCCAGGCCCGTATCACGGCCGCCTGCAATGCACTGCATCATGTGGAGGCCCGGTTCTGCCGCTGGCTGCTGCAATCCTCGGATCGCGCCGAGAGCGGCACGGTGGCGCTGACGCAGGAACTGCTGTCGGAAATGCTGGGGGTGCGCCGCACCTCGGTAACCGAGGTTGCGGGGAAACTGCAGCGCGACGGCGTCATCTCGTTCTCGCGCGGTGTGATCAAGATCGTGGATCGATCGATGCTGGAGGGCATGACCTGCGAATGCTACCAGTCGCTCCTGGACCAGGCCGCGACGCTGGGGCACCAGCCGGTCCATTGACGCTCACCATGTTTCTGACGGCCTTCAACGGAAACGTGGCGGCCATCAGTCCAGTGCGCGCCGTGGCGCGGTCGGGCTCTCACTCACGAATTCTTGTCCCAGCAACCGCTTCGCCTTGCGCTGCGGGTCGTCGTCGCTCAACGGCTTCTGGACGATGCAGTCCTGGCCGATCTCCTGTAGCGCGGTGATGTCGGCTGCCGAGCAGCTTCGGGTGATGGCGGCTGGCAAATACCGAATAGGCGTCGTTGTAGATCATGATGCCGTCACTGCCCCAGAGCATCACGATCGGAACAGGCGAGCGCACCGTCATGCCGATGGCGGTCTTCAGGCTTTTCGACCACTGCTCGATCGGACCGAGCGACGTCGTGGACCCGTTGAAATCGCGGATCCGCGTGCCGGTCTCGCCGCCGCCCTGCAGGAATTCGGTGGTCGCGAAACTAGCCGGCTGGTGACCGGGGCCGCGCCCACGATTGCGGCAGGTCAAGCGTCTGTAACGCCGTGGGGCGCAGCTGGTTCCATCGCAGCCGGTCGGCGATCCCCCGGTGGGAGCGAAGCCGGAACGCCATGACCGCGCTCGTCAGCTTCGGGTCTGCCGCAGCGCCTCGCCGAGTGCCATCGCCACCGACATCGCCAGATTGAGCGAGCGCAGATCCTTCCGTATCGGAATCACCACTCGCGCGTCCGCCGCCGCGGCCACCTCGTCGGGGACGCCGGCGGATTCCCGGCCGAACATCAGGATGTCGTTCGCCGTGAAGGCGTAATCGAGATATGGCGATGCGCCCTTGGTCGAGAACAGCACCAGCCGATGGCCGCTGTCGGACCGCCACTGCTCGAAATGACTCCATGAATCGTGCCGGACGATGCGGACCTGGTCGAGATAATCCATGCCGGCACGGCGGAAATGCCGGTCGGAGACCGGAAAGCCGGCAGGCTCGATAATATGCGCCTCGACATCGAGGCAGGCGCACAGCCGCAGGATGGTGCCGGTGTTCTGCGGAATGTCCGGCTGGTACAGCGCGATGCGCATTGTGGTTTAGGCCTCCGGAGCGGGCGCGTCACCCCTCGGGGCAGGCGATACCGCCCCGCCGTCGCGGCGGCAAGCGAGGCC
Source organism: Tardiphaga sp. (assembly GCA_014377915.1). The sequence goes on along the minus strand of JACMOT010000216.1, from coordinate 2,654 downwards.
GGCGAAGTCGATGCGAAGCCCGCGGTAGCGTTGACGTAGCGAAGCGGCGATCGTGTATTTCGCGATCCCGAACTGGAGCTCCGAAGCCGGTCCACCGCCGCTCGCCGGCGCGGATAAAACGCAGCAGGGGAAGATTACGGGTGTTTAGGTGCGTTGCACCCTGCAGATGGGAGTGCAGACTTGCACTAGCGCGGCAAGGGTGCCAATAGAACGATTCTGGATTATACGTTCTTCCCGGTGGGATAGGGCATGTGGTCGTTCTGCCGCGGCGATCAAGATCGCGAGCGCGGGTAACCTTGTTTGGTCGCACACATAAGCGTGACCGGGCCGGTTTTCGGGCCGCAGAAAAGAAAGGGCTTGGAAGTGTCGACAGCGTCTTCGGCGGAGCACACGCGCCGCGATTTCCTTTTTGTGGCCACGGGTGCCGTTGCTGCGGTGGGGGCCGCCGCCGTTGTCTGGCCGCTGATCTCCCAGATGAACCCGGACGCTTCGACGATCGCGGCGGGTGCGCCGATCGAGGTAGACTTGGCGCCGATCGCCGAAGGACAGGACATCAAGGTGTTCTGGCGCGGCAAGCCGATCTACATCATGAACCGCACCAAGAAGCAGGTCGATGAGGCCCGCTCGGTGCCCACGGCCAGCCTGCCGGATCCGGCATCGGATCAGTCCCGGGTCAAGGAAGGCCACGACCAGTGGCTGGTCGTGATCGGCATCTGCACCCATCTCGGCTGCATCCCGATCGCCCATGAGGGCGAATATGATGGCTTCTTCTGCCCCTGCCACGGCTCGCAATATGATTCGTCCGGTCGCGTTCGCCGCGGTCCGGCGCCGCTGAACCTGCCGGTGCCGCCTTACGCTTTCGTTTCGGACAGCAAAATCAAGATCGGCTGAGTTTCGGGTCCCGCCCGACACCTCGCCTGTCACGTCGTTTCTCTCCTCAGGATCGCATCATGAGCGGACCATCCACCTACCAGCCGACCAATCCCGCCTTGCAGTGGATTGAAAAGCGCTTGCCGATTATCGGTCTCATGCATTCCGCGTTCGTGGCCTATCCGACGCCGCGCAACCTGAATTACTTCTGGACCTTCGGCGGCATTCTTTCTCTCATGCTCGGCGTCCAGATCATCACCGGCGTGGTGCTGGCGATGCACTACACGCCGCATGTCGACATGGCGTTCAACTCGGTCGAGAGCATCGTCCGCGACGTCAATTACGGCTGGTTGCTGCGCTATCTGCATTCCAACGGCGCCTCGATGTTCTTCATCGCCGTGTACATCCACATGTTTCGTGGCCTGTATTACGGATCGTACAAGGAGCCGCGCGAAATCCTCTGGATCCTCGGTGTGATCATTTATTTGCTGATGATGGCGACGGGCTTCATGGGCTACGTGCTGCCGTGGGGCCAGATGAGCTTCTGGGGCGCCACGGTCATAACCAACCTGTTCTCCGCCATTCCCTATGTCGGCGACAGCATCGTGACCTTGCTGTGGGGCGGCTATTCGGTTGGCAATCCAACCCTGAACCGCTTCTTCTCGCTGCATTATCTGTTGCCGTTCGTGATCGCCGGAGTCGTCGTGCTGCACGTCTGGGCGCTGCATGTCGCCGGTCAGAACAACCCGGCCGGCGTCGAGCCGAAGACTGAAAAGGACGTCGTGCCGTTCACGCCCTACGCCACCATCAAGGATGGTTTCGCGATGGTGTGCTTCATGATGTTCTACGCCTGGTTCGTGTTCTACGTGCCGAATTACCTCGGTGACCCCGACAACTACATCATGGCGAATCCGGGCGTGACGCCCGCGCACATCGTGCCGGAATGGTATTACCTGCCGTTCTACGCGATCCTGCGCTCGATCCCGAGCAAGCTCGGCGGCGTCATCTGCATGTTCGGCGCCATCGTGGTGCTGGCGTTCCTGCCCTGGCTCGACAATGCCAAGACCCGCTCGTCGCGCTATCGGCCGCTCGCCAAGCAGTTCTTTTGGATGTTCGTCGTGACCTGCATCCTGCTCGGCTGGCTCGGCGGCAAGCCGGCCGAAGGCATCTACACCATTGCCTCGCGGGTGCTGACGTTCTTCTACTTCGCCTACTTCCTGATCGTGCTGCCTGTACTGGCGCGTATCGAGAAGCCGCGTGCGGTGCCGAACTCGATCGCCGATGACGTGCTGGCGACCTACGGCAAGAAGGCCGCCGCGGCGATCGTCGGGCTGGTTCTGGCCGGTGGCCTGGTTCTGGGCGGCATGCAGGATGCCCGCGCGCAGGAGCATGGCGGCCCGACGCCGCCGTCGCTGAACTGGTCGTTCGCTGGCCCGGTCGGCAAGTTCGACCGCGGCCAGTTGCAGCGCGGCTACAAGGTCTACAAGGAAGTCTGCTCGACCTGCCATTCCATGAACCTGCTGCACTTCCGTAACCTCGCGGATGAAGGCGGTCCGAGCTTCTCGACGGCGCAGGCGCTGGCGGTGGCTTCGGACATCAAGGTGCAGGATGGCCCGAACGATGCCGGTGACATGTTCGAACGTCCCGGCCGACTGGCGGACCCGTTTCCGAAGCCGTTCCCGAACGAGCAGGCCGGCCGCGCCGCCAATGGCGGCGCCTATCCGCCGGACCTGTCGCTGATGGCGAAGGCCCGCAACTATGATCGCGGCTTTCCGCAGTTCATC
>JACMOT010000215.1 GCA_014377915.1 Tardiphaga sp. | reverse complement strand
TGTAGAAGATCGACAGTGAGATCGGTGGTCTGATCGAGGAGGGCCACAACGAGGCCACCAAGATCCTCACCGACAAGCGCGCCGACCTGGAAGCCCTGGCAAACGGCCTGCTGGAATTCGAGACGCTGAGCGGCGACGAGATCACCGATCTGCTCGATGGCAAGAAGCCGAACCGCGAATCCGTGCTCGAGCCGACCCGCCCGCGCACCTCCGCCGTGCCGCCCGCCGGCAAGCCGCGTCCGCGTCCGGACGCCGGCCTGGAGCCGCAGCCGCAGGCGTAGGCGGATCCAATCAAGATGGACGGCAAACGGGCGCTTCGGCGCCCGTTTTGCTGGGGTCATGCATTGCGAATGGCAGGACCAGATGCGACGATGCTCGAAAGATTTGCGAACTCAGTGATTTTGCCATTGGCAATGCGGGGAGTTTGAATGACGGTCAGGGAATGCGATGTACCTTCAAGCAGCACGCTCAACAGGGCTCTGATCGAACGGTCATATTTTCATGATTCATACCGGGCACCACTGACGAAGTCTTCGATGGGTATCATCGATATCTTTTTTGCTCTGTTCGGACATCATCCGCTCTGGATGAAGCTGATTTTGATTGCCCGCAACGTCGCGGCGCGAATTTTTGGTCTGGAAGCGCCAATGATCGCCGAAATCTTAAAGCCCAGGGCTCGAAGTAGTTACGTTGCTGGCGACAAGATTGGTCCCTGGCCGGTTTGCTTCATAGGTGATCATGAAATTGTTGCTGGTCGAAACAATAAGCATCTCGACTTCAGGCTGTCGGTGCTGAAAGTGGTCGATGGCGAGACGACGGGTGTTGTCGTCTCGACCGTTTGCTCGGTCCACAATCTCTTCGGGAAAATCTACCTGTTTTTCATCATTCCGTTTCATCGCGCCGGTGTTCAGCTGTTGATGTCGAATGCGGTGACGGCGAAGCGAATCTAAAAACAACATCATACGCGAACGGCATCGCCGGGACCTCCCAGGCCGCCCCAGCCGCTGGCATGAGGCCGATGAAGGCGGTGCGTTGGCCTTCCATCGCGCATGCCGAAGCACCAGGTTGGAAACTGCCGCGCCAGCACGTTGGACCGCTGCCGCGGCCCGGCGATGTGGTCGTCGCCCGGACTGGTCGCGTGACGTGTCGTGACAGTGCCGCGGCGTCTTCCGGCAGCACGGTTGAATCTCTCCGCGCAGAGATCGAGCAGACCGATGCCGTGGCCAGAACCCCGCGGCGCGGCGATCGCCATGGTACGAATGCCGTGAGGCCGGATTAGCTCGGCTTGCGCCAGCTTGCGCGAGGCGGCCCTTAAATCTTCCTCAATGCCGGTGGTGGCATGCTGCGCGGGCGCATCTGGCGCGGGGGACTTGGCCGATGGCCGCACAAATTCTGGCGCCGGTTCCGGACGACACCGCGGTGCCCAAGGCGCTGTTCAATATCTGCTTCACGCTGGCGGTGATCCATGCCGCGTTCTTCCCGGCATTTTTCGGCCGCGGCTGGATCTATGACAGCGACGGCCTCGGCTTCCCGACCGATTTCGTCAATGTGTGGTCGGCCGGCCGGCTGGTGCTCGACGGCCATCCGGCCTGGGCTTGGGACTGGGATATACAGAAGAAGATCCAGGAAAGCGTGCTCGGCCAGAGCTATCCCGGCAATTTTGCCTGGCACTACCCACCGCCATTCCTGTTCGTCGCCGCGCTGCTGGCGAAGCTGCCTTATGCCGTGGCCTTCGCGGGCTGGGCCGCGGTCAGCTTCCTGCCCTATCTCCTGATGATGCGCGCGGTGGTCGGGCGGCCGTTCGGCCTGCTGCTGGCGACGTCGTTTCCGGTGGTGCTGACCAATATTCTGGTTGGGCAAAACGGCTTTCTCACCGCGTCGCTGATCGGCGGCACGCTGATATTGCTGCCGAGCCGGCCGGTGCTGGCCGGCATCTGCCTCGGCCTGCTCAGCTACAAGCCGCAATATGGCCTGCTGTTTCCGCTGGTGCTGATCGCAGCCATGCAGTGGCGGGTGTTCGTGTCGGCCGGGGTCACCGCGGTGGCGCTCGCCGGCGTGTCGTGGCTGGCGTTCGGCACCGAGAGCTGGCAGGCGTTCTTTCACTGGATGCCGATGTTTTCGCAGGCCTTCCTCACCGAAGGCCGGGCGCCATGGGGCAAGATGCAGAGCCTGTTCGCGCTGGTGCGCTATTTCGGCGGCAGCGAGCCGCTCGGCTGGGGCTTTCAATGGGGGATGACATCGGCCGTGGCGCTGACCCTGATCGGGCTATGGCGCAGCCGCGTACGGTACGAATGGAAGGCCGCCGCCTTGGCCACCGGCACGCTGCTGGTGACGCCCTATCTGTTTCTCTACGACGTGATGGTGCTGGCGATCGCGGTTGGCTTTCTGGTCCGGGTCGGTCTCGCCGAAGGATTCTGGCGCCATGAACTGCCGGCGCTGGGCCTTGCCGCGGCGCTGTTGATGTTCTTCCCGCTGGTCGGCGCGCCGACCGGCTTTGGCGCCACGCTGATCGTGGCCGCGTTGATCGCGCGTCGCTGCGGACTGTGGCAGTGCAAGGCGGTCGCTGTGGTTCCGCTTCCCGCCTAGCGAGGGTTCGCTTCGCCGGGCGGGGCGAGGTTGAAATTCACGCCAGCCGGCTCTCGATCGCCAGCCGCACCAGTTCGGCGGCGCTGCGCAGGCCGAGCTTGTGGCGCATCATCGACGAAGTGTTGGCGATGGTCTTGTAAGAGGCCTGCACCATCCAGGCGATCTCAGCGAGGCTTTTGCCAGTTGCGAGCAGGCGCAGGATCTCGATCTCGCGCGCCGACAATTTGCCGAGTCGGTCGTCGGGCCGGGCAAAGGCAATGCCCTGCGCGGTGGCCGGCGTCAGGAACACGCCGCCGCGGCCGACCTCGCGGATCGCCTCGACCAGGTCGCCGGGATCGCCGGACTTCGAGACATAGCCTTTGGCGCCAGCCTCGATGGCGCGCGCGGCAAACACCGGATCGTCATTCATGCTGAACATGATGATCCGGGCGTCGGCATCGCGCGCCAGAATCCGCCGCACCAGCTCGAAGCCGGAGACGCCAGGCAGGTTGATATCTAGCACTCAGACATCCGGCGCCTCGGCGATGAAGGCGGCTTCGCCCTTTTCGGCGTCCGAGGCTTCCACAATGCTGATGCTGGGGTTATCCGCCAGCAAAGCGCGGCAGCCGGAGGCCACGATTGGGTGGTCGTCAACGATCAGGATGCGCATTTCCATCGATCCCGGCGCAATTCCACCTGGAGTGTGCCATCACGAAGTTCTACTGCTACGTTTAAATAAAGCGCTGGCAACCACGCCTGTCAACGACGGTGCGTTGTGCACAGCGGCATGCATGAGGGAGCGATGTGGCAGAAACTTTCGCTGCGGGCGCGGCTGAATACGCTGCTGGCGCTGGTGCTGATGCTCGGCCTCGTCATCAATGTCGCCCGTCTCGTGCTGGAGGCCGGGCCCCGCATCCAGGCCGAGGACCAGAGCGTGATCCGGCTGGCGCGCGAATTCGTCGAGACGCTGGTTGCCGGATTGAATGAAGCGCCGGATCCCGAGGCGCGGCTGGCTCGCCTCGTCGAGGATCTCAACCGGCTGCGGCATGTCAGCATCGCCCGCGAAGGCGAAGGCCTGTCCGGGTCAAAGGTCGCTCGCCTCGGTATCGATGGCGCGAACGCGCCGCCAGGATGGTTTGGGCGGCTGGTCCACCCCGAATTGACCGAGTTGCGGGTGCCCGTCACGGTCAACGGACGATCGCTGGGCGCGCTGACCATCGCGTCCTATCCGGTCGACGAAATGGCCGAGATCTGGGACGGCATCGTCACCCAGATCGCGATCGGTTCGGCGATTGCCCTGACGCTGTTCCTGCTCATCATGACCGTGGTGAACCGGGCGCTGGCGCCACTGCGACATCTCGGCGACGCCATGGGCCGCATCGAGCAGGGCCACTATCAGACCCGCGTCGCGGTTGCCGGCGCACCGGAGTTGGCCGCGATCTGCGAACAACTCAATCATCTCGCCGCGGTGCTGGCGACGACAATCGAGGACAAGCGCCGGCTGGCCGAGCGCGTGGTGTCGCTGCAGGACGCCGAGCGCAAGGAAATCGCGCGGGAATTGCACGACGAGTTCGGGCCGTTTCTGTTTGCGCTGCGCGCGCATGCCAGCGCGCTGCAACGGGCGGTCGGCCGCGCCGCGCCGGACATCGCCGCGCTGCGTCGCCATGGCGACGCGATGCAGGCGCAGGTCGGCGAATTGCAGCAGCCCAATCGCCGCGTCCTGGAGCGGCTGCGGCCGGCGGGTCTCAGCGAACTCGGCCTGCGCGAGGCGCTGCGGGCGCTGACGCGGCTGTGGGGCGAGGCGCATCCCGATGTGGCGATCGAGATGTCGGTCGCGCCAGCGCCCGGCGACATCAGCGAAACCGTCGAACTGACGGTCTATCGCGTGGTGCAGGAAGGCCTGACCAATGTGTTCCGCCATGCCGGGGCGACGCGGGTGATGGTGGCCGTGGCGCAGGCGTCCGGAGCCGCGGCGGTGACCGTGCGCGTCGAGGATAATGGCGCCGGCCTCGCCGGGGATCATCGCCCCGGTCTCGGCTTGACCGGGATGCGCGAGCGCGTGCTGGCGCTGGGCGGCGAGATGCGCGTGGCATCGACGGGGCAGGGCGTCACGGTGCAAGCCAGTATTCCAAACATTGCTGTCGCGCCCCCCAGTTTGATCCATGAGGATTGAATGGGGGTGATCTCTGCAGGATCTTCGCGAGGCGCAGTGCTCTGCGCCCGGGACACGATTTCAATGAGCCCAATCCCGCTCCAGAGCGTGATGCACTAAAAATGAATCGGTTTCCCATCCCCCGTCATTGCGAGGAGCCACCGGGTCCGGCTTCGCCGGCCCGATGATAAACTCCGCGACGCGGCAATCCAGGGCCACGAGCTCGGCGAGGGCTGGATTGCTTCGTCGCAAGGGCTCCTCGCAATGACGGGGCCAGTAATTCGAATTCACATAAGGTCATCTCGCTCTAAAGCCGCACCCGGATTCCGCCATACACCGCGAATGGCGCGCCGGGGACTTCGGTGCGCTGGTCGGTCAGCGCGATCGGCAGTCCGGCCTTCGCGGTGCCGGCCGGTTCGAAATAGCTGCCGAACAGCGCGTATTGCTTGTTGAACAGGTTGTTGACCACGCCGAACAGCGTGACGTTGCTGGTCACTTCGAACGAGGTGTGCAGATTGACCACGGCGTAGCCCGGCAATTGCGTGTTCTGGTTGCCGTCGTCGCCGACATAGAGCCGCTTGCCTACCGCCACGACATCGGCGCCGAGCTTCCATTGCGGCGTGATCAGATAGTCGGCACCGGCCTTGAACTGGTGTTGCGGGATGCCGGGGATGCGATTGCCGGACACAACGCTGACATTGCCGTCGGCGTCGGCGAGCGGATTGTTCGGCGAGGCGAGGGTGCCGTCGAAGCGGTAGGTGGCGTCGATATAGGAGTAGCCGGCATAGGCCAGCCAGCGCTCCGTCCTGTACTCGGCGGCCAGTTCGATGCCCTGGCGCCGTGTCTCCGGCACGTTCTGGTAATAGCCGCGGCCCTGGATGAAGCTGGCGAGGTTGACGATGTCGTCGGTGCTGTCGATGCGGAACCAGCCGGCTTTCCATTCGAAATTGCCGCCGGCGAATGGCGAGGTGCCGCGCAGCCCGGCCTCATAAGTGTGGCCGACCACCTGGCGGAGTGGCGGGTCGGACACCAGAAAGCTTTCCAGCAGGCACGGCTTGGCCGGATTGGAGCAGCCGAGTTCCAGCGGCGTCGGCGCGCGGTTGGATTCCGAATAGCCGCCATAGGCGGTGATCCATGACGCCAATTTATAGGTCAGGCCGACCACCGGGTTGAAGCGCGAGAAGGTGGAATCGCTGTTGAGGTCTGGGCTGCTGCCGAGCACGTCGCGGACATTGATCTTCGCGACATTGTAGCGACCGCCAGCGGTGGCCGCGAGATTCTCGGTGATGTCGAAAGTGTCGGTGACATAGAGCCCATAATAGGTGTTGCGGGTATCGATGGTGACCGGCGTATAGCCGACATTGCCGAGCGTATGAATGATCGAGCCGTTGCCGGGAATCGCCGGATTGATGCCGACCGAGAGGTCCGGATAGATGTAGCCCAGCGTCGAGGTCGCGGCGAAATTGCTGGCGCCGCGGTCGATGCTGCCGCCGACCACGAAGTGATTGCCGTGGCCGAAGATCCGGTCGTCATTGGTCGCCTGCAGCGAGCCGCCAAAGGTGCTGGAATCCGTGCGGGTGCGGTCGATAGTGCCATAGGGCACCGGCGCGCAGGTGTTGCCGGCGCCGGGCGGGCAGGGGATCGGCTGGTTGTTCGCGTCGAGGATCGCGAACTGGTTGCGGAACGCGAGCGCGGCAGCACCGGTGAACGGCATCGGGCGCGGGAAGTCGTCATCCTCCAGGCACAGCCGGTTGGCGAACGACGACGAATTGCGGCAGCGCTCGACATTGCCGTCATTGCCGTCGACATGGTCCTGCTTGAAGAACCGGCCGTACAGATTGCCCTGCAGCGACCAGGTGTCGGTGATGGCATATTTGCCGTTGAGCCCGACCAGCGCCATCTGGTTGTCGGTGGTTTGCGGCGTGGTGTAGATCGCGTCGCGGCCGAGTGCCAGCAGTTGCACCGGCGTCGCCGCGGCGACGCCGAACGAACTCGACGACACCGCGCCAAACAGATGGAATTCCGCGCGATCGTCGCGATAGCCGATGTCGCCATAGAAGCGGCCGAGCCGGGCGGGCGACGCCTTGCGCCAGCCATCGTCGGTCAGGCCCTGCGCCGCGATGTAGACGCCCCAGTTTCCCATCTCCGCGCCATATTGCAGGCCGCCCTGGCCGCGGCCGAACGAGCCGCCCTGGCCCTCGGCCTCGAGGCCCTGATAGGTAAAACCGTTTTTGGTCCGCAGGCTGATGGCGCCGCCGAGCGCGTTGAGGCCAAACACCGGATTGTTGGTGAAGATGTCGGCGCGCGAGATCGCATTGGTCGGGATCAGGTCCCAGTTCACGGTGTCGCCGAAGGATTCGTTGAGGCGGATGCCGTTCATATAGACCGCGATGCCCTGCGGCGTACCCTGCAGCGGCGATGCCGCGAAGCCGCGGTAGCGGATTTCCTGTTGCGCGCCATTGCCGTTCGGATCGGACAGCGACACGCCGGGCACCCGCTGGAACAGGGTGTCGGTGATGTCTGGCGAATGGCTGCGCTGGAAATCCTCGGCGGTGACGCTCGAGGTCAGCGACGGGATCTTGTCGCGGTCGACGCCCGGCCCCTGCACCGGCGTATTGGAAATCACCTGGATTTCCGGGAGCCTTTCCTGGGCCGTGGCGGCGAATGATAGCAGGGCCATCGCGCCTGCCATGGCCGCTATTGATATGAATCGATTTGCCATCGCGTCCCCCGATGTCGCGTCTGCGCGCGTTGACGAAAGACTGCGGGAGGAGACGGGGTTACTCAAACAAAATACCGTTGAAGCGGTGGGAATGTTTGGCGCGCGGATCGGGAAGAATTCCCGATGATGGGGCTGCTGCGAACTGTCGTTCCGGGGCGCGGACGGCGTCAGCCGAACGCGAACCCGGAACCTCGAAACGTTCATCGTCCCATCCCGGGATTCTGGGTTCGCTCGCCGCTGGCGCGCTCGCGCCCCGGAATGACAAACTGAATTGCATGCCCTCCATGATACCCGCCCACCTTGACCCCTTGGCCGCCGGACTGCACGCTTGGAAAAAAGGCGGATCAACATGCACACGGGAATCAACAAGGCGCCGGCCTATTGGTCGAGCGCCGCTATTCTTCCCGGAATCGTTGCGATCGGCCCGATGCTGCCGGGCACGCTGGCGTTCGGCATGGCGTTCGGCGCGCTGTGCGCGCAGAAACATTTTTTGCTGGCCGAGGTCGAGATCATGATGGCCACCGTCTATGGCGGGCTGTCGCAATTCGTCGCCGTGCAGTCCTGGCCGGACCGGTTGACGCCGTCGTCGATCGCGACGCTGGCGCTGCTGACGCTCACCGTCAATGTCCGCTTCATGCTGATGAGTGCGACGCTGCGGCCGTGGTTCGGCACGCTGCCGGCCTGGCAGGCCTATCCGTCGATGCTGCTGGTCACCGATGGCGGCTGGCTGGCGGCGATGCGCTACCGCGAGCATGGCGGCGCCGATGCCTGGTTCTATGTCGGCGGCGGCATCGTGCTGTATCTGGTGTGGCTGTTCTCGGCGATCCCCGGTTTCCTGCTCGCCGAGCAGCTCACCGATCCGCGTAAATACGGCGTCGACCTGGTGATGCCGGCGTTCTATGCGGCGATGCTGGTGCCGGCGTGGAAGGGCCCGCGGCGCGCCATTCCCTGGGTGGTGTCGGGCGTGGTCGCGCTGCTGGTGCACTGGCTGGTTGGCGGCTGGTGGTTCATCATCGCCGGCGCGCTGTGCGGCGCGATCTCGGCCGGGCTGATGGACGAGCCGGCGCCGGCCCACGGGGCCGCGTCGTGAACGAGTTCTTGCGCGGCGACATGATGATCGCCTTCGCCGTGATGACCGCGGTGACCGTGGCCTCGCGGCTCGGCGGCTACTGGCTGATGGGCTACGTCCATGTGACGCCGCGGGTCCGCCGCATGCTCGATGCGCTGCCTGGCTCGATCATCGTGGCGGCGGCGCTGCCGGTGGCGGTCAATGGCGGGCCGGTGGTGATGTTTGCCATCGTCGCCGCGATGCTGGTGACCATCATCCGGCGCAATGATTTCATCGCGGTGATCACCGGAATGGCGGTCGCTGCGGCGGCGCGCGCGATGGGATTCGGAGGATAATACCGGGCTCTAAGGTCGTAGCCGGGGTTGCGGCAAAACGTCTTGTCAACAACTCTGAACTAGTGTTCAGTTCTTATCGCGGCTGAATGCTGAAGCCGCCCAAAACCTTGAAGTCGTGCACGTTCTCTGACGGCCGGTCGGCCGCGGAGCGGTGCCGGGGATGAGAAACGCGCATGGTTTACCGGCGGACCCAACAGGTCGTGAAGCGCCTTGCCGCGCGGCGCAGCGCCATTCTGGCAGCCGCGCGGGATACCTGCGCCGATGGCGGCATGGCCGCCGTGCAGATCGCCCCGGTCGCGATCCGGGCCAACGTCGCCGCGGGCACGGTGTACCGCTATTTCCCCTCCAAGGCCGATCTGATTTCCGAACTGATCGCCGACGTTTCGCGCGACGAACTGGCCGCGATCCGCCGCGCGGCCGATGCCGCGCCGGGGCCGTCCTCGGCGCTCGCCGCCGCGGTGACCACGGTCGCCGTGCATGTGGTGTCGCACCGTAAATTGTCGTGGGGCATTCTGGCCGAGCCGGTCGAGGTCGACGTTACCGAATCGCGGCTCGCCAGCCGCCGCGAGATCGCCGGCGAAATCGAGCTGCGCATCAGCGCCGCGATCCGCGCCGGACATCTGCCGGCGCAGGACACCGCGCTGGCCGCGGCGGCGCTGCTCGGGGCATTGCACGAGGCGCTGGTCGGACCGATGGCGCCGGACAATCTCGACGATCCCGCCCGGCTGCGCGACGCGGTGCAGACGGTGACGCTGCTGGCCCTGCGCGCGGTGGGCGTGATGGACGCCCGCGCCCGCGGCTTGGTGGTGCAGGCGGTGCTGCCGACGCGAATGGCGGTCGGGGCGTAAGTATTTTTCGATTGTTGCTTCTGCAGTGCGGGCACAGTCAGAAGTGTCCCCTCCCCCGCAAGGGGGGAGGGGATAGAACAGCGGCCTTCGCGCTCTATCGCAGCGTTACTTCGCGATGACCTTGCCGTCCTTGTCGAACTGCGAGACGTAGGCCCAGAGGTCGTTGATCTCGGTTTCCTTCTTGATGCCGGCAAACGCCATCTTGGTACCGGGGATCTTGGCCTTCGGGTCCTTGATGTAGTCCTTGAACACCGCTTCATCCCAGGTGATGCCGGAATTCTTGTTGGCGTCCGAATAGGAATAGCCTTCCGCAATGCCCGATTTGCGACCGTTCAGGCCGTTGAGCTGCGGTCCGACCTTGTTCTTGGCGTTTTCGCCGATCGCGTGGCAGGCCATGCATTTGTTGAACGACGACTTGCCGGCGGCGAGGTCCTGCGCCGATGCGGCGGACGAGGCGGCGGTGCAGACGGCAGCGATAATCACGGCGCGACGAACGAAATTCTGCATGGAGGGCTCTTCTGTTGGGGCTTTGCAAAGGTATTTTTCGCACGCGAAACTTGCAACAAATTAGCGCGACTGGGCCGGAATGGCCAGCCGATGCTAGTGTGATGACCTACCCAAACGCGGCGGGACGTGCTTGTTTCCAAATTATGCGATCGCGCGATGAATAAAACAATAGCGGGAGAGACGACATGACGATCATGATGCCCGCGCCGGATCAGGCGGTACTCCGTCGCCGCGAAGCGATCGTGGCGGCGTTGCGCGCGATCGTGCCGGGCGAGGGCGTGATCTCCAGCGCCGCCGAAATGCTGCCTTACGAGTCCGACGGGCTGATGGCCTATCGGCAGCCGCCGATGGTCGTGGTGCTGCCTGACAACACCGAGCAGGTGTCGCGCGTGCTGCGCTACTGCTTCGACAATGGCATCAAGGTGGTGCCGCGCGGCTCCGGCACGTCGCTGTCGGGCGGCGCGCTGCCGCTGGCCGATGCGGTGCTGCTCGGGCTCGGCAAGTTCAAGCGGATTCGCGAGATCGATCTGGCCAACCGCGCGGTGGTCACCGAGCCCGGCGTCACCAACCTGGCGCTCAGCCAGGCGGTGGCGCATGCCGGCTTCTATTACGCGCCCGACCCGTCGTCGCAGATCGCCTGCTCGATCGGCGGCAATGTCGCGGAGAATTCCGGCGGCGTGCACTGCCTGAAATACGGCATGACCACCAACAATCTGCTCGGCTGCGAGATCGTGCTGATGTCGGGCGAGATCATCAAGGTCGGCGGCAAGTCGGCGGAGCCATCGGGCTATGACCTGCTGGGCATCATCACCGGTTCCGAGGGCCTGCTCGGCGTCATCACCGAAGTCACGGTGCGCATCCTGCAGAAGCCGGAGACGGCGCGCGCGCTGATGATCGGCTTTGCCGAGGTGGAAGAGGCCGGCAAATGCGTCGCCGACATCATCGGCGCCGGCATCATTCCGGGCGGCATGGAGATGATGGACCGGCCGGCGATCCACGCCGCCGAGGCCTTCGTTCATGCCGGCTACCCGCTCGACGTCGAGGCACTCTTGATCATCGAGCTGGACGGCCCGGGCGTCGAGGTCGACGAGTTGATCCAGCGGGTGGAAGCCATTGCGCTGGGCTGCGGCTCGACCACCTGCCAGATCTCGACCTCGGAGCAGCAGCGGCTGCTGTTCTGGTCCGGGCGCAAGGCAGCGTTCCCCGCGGTTGGCCGGATCTCGCCGGATTATCTGTGCATGGACGGCACCATCCCGCGCGCCGCGCTGCCGTTGGTGCTGCGGCGGATGAAGGAGATGTCGGCGAAATACGGGCTCGGCGTCGCCAATGTGTTTCACGCCGGCGATGGCAATCTGCATCCCTTGATCCTGTACGACGCCAACAAGCCCGGCGAGCTGCAGCGCGCCGAGGATTTTGGCTCGGATATCTTGCGGTTGTGCGTCGAGGTCGGCGGCGTGCTGACCGGCGAGCATGGCGTTGGCATCGAGAAGCGCGATTTGATGCCGGAGATGTTCAGCGAGATCGACCTCAACCAGCAACAGCG
>JACMOT010000214.1 GCA_014377915.1 Tardiphaga sp. | reverse complement strand
GCAGCTCGCCGAGGTCGGGCTGGAGGCCGACGTGCTGCTGGAGCCGATGCGGCGCGATTCCGGCCCGGCGATCGCGGCGGGTGCAGCTTTCGCGCAGACCCGCGACGAGCAGGCCGTGGTGCTGGCGCTGGCCGCCGACCATGTGGTCGGTGACAATGCCGCCTTTGTCGCTGCCTGCCGCGAAGGCCTGGCCGGCGCGGAGGCCGGCCACATCGTGACCTTCGGCGTCATGCCGGAACGTGCGGCGACGGAATATGGCTATATTTCTCCGGGAGCCCTGATCACCGGCAACGTCCATGGCGTAGTGAAATTCGTCGAGAAGCCGGATCCGGTGACAGCAGTCGGCTATATCAACGCCGGCTATCTCTGGAACAGCGGTAATTTCATGTTCCGCGCCGCCATGCTGCTGGAGGAGTTCAGTGCGGTGGATGTCGGCAGCGTGGAGACGATCAATGAAGCGGTCGGCAAGGCGGGTCGCGATCTCGGATTCATCACGCTCGATCCGGAGGCCTTCGGCCGGGCCAAAGCCATCTCGATCGATTATGCGGTGATGGAAAAGACCTCGCATGCCGCGGTGGTGCAGGTCGATTGCGGCTGGTCTGATGTCGGTTCCTGGCATGCGGTGTGGGAATTGTCCGACAAGGACGCTCAGGGCAATGCCGCGCACGGCACCGCGGTGTTCGAGGATTCCCGCAATTGCAACGTGTCCAGCGATGGCGCGGTGGTGGCGCTGGAAGGCGTCGACGATCTCGTGGTGGTGGCGACCCAGGACGCGGTTCTGGTGTCACGTCAGCAGGATGCCAATGGCATGAAGCGGCTGGTCGCCAGGCTCAGGACGGTGGCCCCTAAGGTCACCGAGGATCATCTCAAAGTGCACCGCCCGTGGGGCTCTTACCAGTCGGTCGACAATGGCGTCCGCCACCAGGTCAAGCGCATCATCGTGAAGTCTGGCGG
Organism: Tardiphaga sp.; assembly: GCA_014377915.1. Next base: position 10,313 of record JACMOT010000214.1, on the reverse strand, counting down.
ACGGCTGTCATTGCAGAAGCATCACCACCGTTCCGAACACTGGATCGTGGTGCGCGGCGCGGCGCAGGTCACGGTCAATGAACTCGTCAAGACCGTGCACGAGAACGAGTCGATTTACATCCCGATCGGCGCGACCCACCGGCTGGAAAATCCCGGCAAGATTCCGTTGGAACTGATCGAGGTGCAGACCGGCAGCTATCTCGGCGAGGACGACATCATCCGCATCGAGGATGATTACCGGCGTAGTTAAGCGGGCGACGAGCTTATTGCAGCCCCTGGTTGATCGAATTGAAACCAGATTCCTCTGGAGGTTGTAAGTTATTTTGGGAAAATAACTAAAGCTCAAGGTTGCAGTTCCTTGACGGCGTGCGGCCCATTGCGGAGGACACTTTTTGGGCCGCATTTTGAGATGTGCGTTTGCTTCAGGAAGCAACAACATGGAGGAAAAAGATATTATATTTCAAAAAACTGTCAATTTAAGATTTATTATTTTGTCATAATGCCGTGCTGCTTACCCAAGTAGTGTTTTCCTGGCAACACATCGGCTGTGTTTTGTGAATTGTGGCTTTTGATGTTGCGACGGGTTACAGCTTTTGTTAGCGCTCAAGCATGGAACAGATTTCAAAAACGCTCGTTGTGGTTGTTTTTCTGGGTCTTGGGCTGCGGGTTGCGCACGCCGCCGAGCCATTCTCAATTCTGGACGCCATCAATCAGGCGGTGAAAACAAACCCCGGTGTTGGCGAGGCATCGGCTAATCGCCGCGCCACGGAGGCCGAGCTAGGGCAAAGCCAAAGCGCGCTTCTGCCGCAAATTCGGCTACAGGCCAACGCCGGGCCGGCGATGATCAATCGCTATATCACGCCGGCCCCGGTAGGTAACGGAAGCTACATCAATGGCCGGGAGGCTTCGGTTGTTGTTCGCCAGCTGGTTTTTGACGGCTTTTCGTCGATCAACGAGATCTGGCGCCAGGCCGCCCGCGTCGATGCCGCCGCGTTTCGGGTGCTTGAGCGCACCGAATTGATCGCGCTGGACGCTGCCGAGGCCTATGTCGATGTCACCCGTTATCTTCGTCTGGTCGCGCTCGCCGAGCAGAATCTGCAGATTCACCTGGAACTGCGCAAGAACGTGCGTGCCCGTTTCGCCGGCGGCCGTGCGGGGGAGGGTGATACCCAGCAAGCTGAAGAGCGTGTGGCTTTTGCCGAAGCCGCGGTGGCGGATTTCCGGCTCAGCCTCGATTATGCGCGGGCCAAATATCGCAAGACGGTGGGTTTAGAACCGTTCAACGTGCGTTTCCCCGGGCGGCTTCCTGAGATGCCGGCGAGCAAGAACGACTCGCTCGACGTTGCCTTCAAGTACAATCCGACCATTCGTGCCGCAGGCGCGGACGTGCTCGCCGCGAAGCGGGCCTTCGACTCCACCGCGGGCGCGTTCGTGCCGAATGTCGCGCTCGAAGGCTCGGCCACCCGTGGGCGTGATTCGGTGATCTATCCCGGCAAGTACGACGAAGTCAGTGGCAAGGTCGTGGTTAGCTGGGACATCTTCAACGGCGGCCAGGACAGTTGGAAGCGCGCCGAGGCCGCCGAACGCATGATCGAGCAGCAGCAGAAACATGCGCGGCTGCAACGGGAAGCGCTCGAATCGCTCGACAAGGCATGGGCGGCGCGTACCATCACCTCCGAGCGTGCCGCCGCCTTGCTGCGCGAGGTCGATGCCGCACGTCGCACCTTTGCCGCCTACAATAAGGAATATGAACTCGGCCAGCGCACGCTGATCGATCTGCTGAACTCGCAGAACCAGTTTTTCAACGCGCAGGTATCGCTGGTCTCGGCGCGCGGCGTGGCCGTATTCGCGGACTATCAGTTGCTGGCCGCGATGGGGCAGTTGTTGTCTTACCTCAAGACGGGTCGGCCGCCCGAAGCTGATCCGATCGAAAGCCAGCCGCTGGGACTCATTCCCGTCCGGCTGCCGCCGATCCTGCTGGCCGCGCCTGAGCCGGGTTCCGAACCGCTGATTACGGTGCTGCCGATCCCGCATTGGAACTCACCGTTCGCGCCCATACCGGAGCCTCGGGTCGTCACTTTCGGCGACCGCTGGACGTCGAATGATTCGTTGAATGCGAATGCGTTGTTTCTGGCGTCGGGGGCATTCGGGCAGGGCAATTTGTCGGCGAAGACGGCGATCGCCGGCAAGCAATGATCGCAGCGACATGACCATGGCTTGGAATTGATCCGAGTCCGGTTGGTCGTGGCTTCAGACAACGCAGGCTGTTTTGCGCGATCGCGGCTAGGGCTCAACCCTAAGTAATAATTGGCGATGGTGTTTGGGCCGTTCAGGCGCCTGGTATTTCCGAGGCATCATTAAATATCATTTCAAACAAGTTTGACGTTGCTGCGGACGAAGCGGAGCCCGCCGTGGCGGTGCCGCCGTCGGATCATACGGATTCGCTGACCGACAGTCTGTTATATCTGGCCGCGTATCATGGCAGAGCCCTCAGCCGCGGCGCGCTGTTGGCCGGACTTCCCGTCGAGCGCGGCGTGTTGACAGCCGCGCTGTATGAGCGTGCCGCGCAGCGCGCCGGACTCGAGGCTGAACTGAAAGAACGCAAGCTCGCGGATATCCCGGCGCTGGTGTTACCCGCGGTGTTGCTGTTTCACGATGGCGCGACGCGAATTCTTCGCGATATCGATCCGGCGGCCAAGCGCATGACGCTGGCCGATCCGTCGAAACAGGGAGCCGATGCCATCGAGCGCATCGATCTCATCGAGACGCGATATGCTGGCTTTGCCTATTTCGTGCGACCGGCGAATGTCGGAGATCCTCGCGCGGTGGCGACCGGCGACCTGCCGAAGAAGCACTGGTTCTGGTCGGTGGTGAGCCGCTTCGGTGCCAATTACGGCCATGTCGCGGTCGCCGCCTTCATCGTCAACATGCTGGCGCTGGCGGCACCGCTGTTCACCATGAGCGTCTATGATCGGGTGATTCCAAACGGGGCGATCCCGTCTCTGGTCGCGCTGGGGATCGGGCTCGGCCTCGCGATCGCCTTCGATTTCCTGCTCAAGGTAGTGCGCAGCCGCATCATCGACATGACCGGCAAGAAGATCGACGTCGTGCTGGCGGCGAATATCTTCGAGCATGTGATGGCGGTGAAGATGGACAAGCGTCCGCCGTCGGTCGGCATCCTTGCCAACCAGATTCGCGACTTCGACTCGGTGCGCGAGTTCTTCACGTCCGGCACGGTGGTTTCGGCCACCGACATGCTGTTTGCGATCCTGTTCATCGCCGTGTTGTTCGTGATCGCAGGCCCGCTGGCCTGGATTCCGCTGGCGATGCTGCCGGTCATGATCGGGGTCGGATTGCTGGTGCAGCGACCGCTCGACCGCGCGATGCGGCGGCTGCAGGCGGAGTCCGCCGCCCGTCACGGCATTCTGGTCGAATCGCTGAGCGGCATCGAGACGGTGCGCGCCGTGGCCGGCGAAAGCCGCGTGCAGACGGTGTGGGAACGCTCGGTCGCCGCCACCGCGCGATCGAGCGAGGACGTGCAGTTCTGGTCGTCGCTGGCCATGACCAGCGCCAGCGTCGCCACCCAGCTCTGCAGCCTGTTGCTGGTCGTGGTCGGCGTGTTCCTGATTCTCGACGGCAAGCTGTCGGTAGGCGCGCTGGTCGCCGCCAACATGCTGTCCGGACGCATCCTCGGACCGATCGCCGGCATCGCCGCGGTGATGACGCGGGCCACGCAAACCTCGTCGGCGCTGCGTTCGGTCGATCGCCTGATGGGGCTGGAGCGCGAGCGGCCGCCGGAAAAGATCTATGTGGCGCGCGAGGTCACTCAGGGCAGTATCGAGTTCAGGAATGTCAGCTTTTCCTATCCCAACAGCCCGACCAAGGCGCTCGACGGCGTTTCCTTCCATGTCAGAGCCGGCGAAAAAATCGGCATCATCGGCCGCGTCGGATCGGGCAAGACGACGGTGGGCCGGCTGGCAACGGCGTTCTATCCGCCGAGCGAAGGCAGTATCCTGATCGACGGCATCGATATCCGGCAATACGACCCCGCGGATCTTCGCGCCGGGATCGGCTTCGTGCTGCAGGACACTGATCTGTTCTACGGCAAGCTGCGCGACAACATTACGCTGGGCCGGACGGCCGCGACCGACGAAGAGGTGCTGGCCGCGGCGCGGCTGTCGGGCGTCGAGACCTTCATTGCCGGTCACCCCCAGGGCTACGACATGATGATCCCCGAGGGCGGACGCAGCCTGTCGGGCGGCCAGAAACAGGCGATTGGCCTGGCCCGCGTGCTGATCCGCAAGCCGCGGGTGCTTTTTCTGGATGAGCCGACCGCGCATTTCGACGTGCGCAGCGAGAGCGAATTCCTGGAGCGGCTGAAGGCGCTGGCGAAGGGCGAAATGTCGATCATCGTCTCGACGCACCGGCCCTCGCTGCTGTCGCTGGTAGACCGCATCCTGGTGTTCGACCATGGCAAGATCGTCGCCGATGGCCCCGCCGACCAGATCCTGACCCGGCTGCGCCCGCAGCCGGCAAGCGCCGAGGGGAAGGCCGCCCATGTCGCAGTCTGATTTTGCCTTCTCCAACGATATTCGTGCCGCCGTCGCGCTGCGAACGCCGCGGACGTCGCGCATGCTGTTGCTCACCGTCACCGCGCTGCTGGCGGCATTCCTGATCTGGGCGCATTTTGCCGTGCTCGACGAGGTCAAGCGCGGTAACGGCCGCGTGGTGCCGTCACGCCAGACCCAGGTGGTGCAATCGCTGGAAGGCGGCATCATCAGCGAATTGCTGGTCCAGGAAGGTGCCATCGTCAACAAGGACCAGCCGCTGGCGCGGATCGAGGATACCAACTTCGCCTCGCAATTCGGCGAAATCCGCGAGCGTCGCGGCGCGATGGCGGCGCGGGTGATCCGGCTCGAGGCAGAAACCTTCGGCAAGGACATTGTCGAATTTCCCGACGAACTGACGCGGATCGCGCCGCGCGCGGTGCAGACCGAGCGCAGCGTGTTCGACGCGCACGCCCGGAAGCTGGCGCAGGACATCGATGTCATCGCCCAGCAGGAATGGCAGAAGAAAAAGGAAATCGACGAGTTGCGCGCCTCCGAAACGCGGTTTGCCGAGACGCTGACCCTGCTGACGCGCGAGACGCTGCTGACACGCCGGCTCTACGAACAGAAAGTCGTGCCCGAGATCGAGATGCTGCGCGCCGACCGGCAGGCCACCGACATGCGTGGCCAGCTCGCCGTGGTACAGGCGACGATGGTCAAGACCGAGGCGGCGGTGAAGGAAGCCCAGTCGCGGCTGAAGAACGTCAGCGCGGCGTTTCGCGCGCAGGCCGAAGACGATCTCGCCAAGTCGCGCGGCGATCTGGCGGTACTCGACGAGAATATCAAGTCGGCCCAGGATCGCGTTCGTCGCACCGAACTGCGCTCGCCGGTCTACGGCATCGTCAACAAGCTCAACGTCAACACCATCGGCGCCGTCGTGGCGCCGGGCGCCAGCCTGATGGAAATCGTGCCGCTCGACGATACCCTGCTGGTGGAGGGGCGCATTCGTCCGCAGGATATCGCCTTCATCCGTCCCGACCACGAGGCCGTCGTCAAGCTGAGCGCGTATGATTCCTCGGTCTACGGATCACTGCACGGCCGGGTCGAGCGGATCAGCGCCGACACCATCACCGACGACAAGGGCGACAAGAACGAGCGCGGCGAGACCTTCTACCGTGTCATGGTGCGTACCGAGAAAAACCATCTCGGCACCGCCGCTAATCCGCTGCCGATCATTCCTGGCATGGTGGCCACCGTCGAAATTCTGACCGGCAAAAAATCGGTGCTGGATTATCTGGTCAAACCAGCACGGACGCTGCGCGACGAAGCGTTTCGCGAGCACTGAGCCGCGCGCGCGGGCGCGGCTGGCAGAGTCAACGAAATCTGAATCCGGTTTGCTAAAATGCGAGCAAATGTGTTTGCCGGCGGTTGAGGTCGTTGATCGAGATTTTCCCGCTGGTTGACGCGCTTTAACCGGCCCGAAGCCGCCCCGAATTATTCCTTGTCCCATCAGATCCGGGACAGGGATCGACGCATAGACGTCGGCCGATGCCCCGGACAACGGGGCGTCAGTCATGTTGCGTATCAGTCAGGCGCGGACACTTCCGCGGATGTTTGTCATCGTGCTTGCCGGTTTGCTCAGCGCCGGCGGATGCAGCGCGGCGAGTGCGAAAGCGCGAACGAAAAGGGCCTTGCCGGCTCCGGCGGTCGAGATCGTGCCCGCCGTCATGACCGCGCCGGTGCGTTTTTTCACCATCAACCAGGTGCTTGCCAGGCGCGATGCAAGGGCCGTTGGATCGAGGCTGATCGAGCTGGCATCCGCGGGCTCCTCCTCGGATGTCGGCGCAAAGGTGCGGAGTGACGTAGCGGCGTCCGTGCAGATACCACCGATTAGCGACGAGCCCTTCGGCCTGTTTACCTTCCGCGCGCCCGAGGGGCTGCTGTGGACCAAGTGGCGCGGCGTCGAGGCTCGAATGGGCGCGGAATTGAAGTCGATCGACGGGTGCAAATCCGGCACTGATATATGCTCTACCGGTGCCCGGAAATTCATTGCCTTCGACGAAGCAGCTTCGGCGGTTGGGGACTTGCGCTCGCGGGTCGAAATCATCAATCGCGATGTCAATCAGGCGGTGCGTTATGTCAGCGACTTCCAACAGCATGGTGTGGCCGATCTGTGGAGTTCGCCGCTGGAGACGCTGACGGCCGGGACCGGTGATTGCGAGGACTATGCGATCGCGAAACTGGCACTGCTGCGCGCGGCCGGCGTCGCGGAAGCTGATATCAAGCTGATGCTGGTCCGCGATACCGCGGTTCGCGAGGACCATGCGGTGCTCGGCGTGCGCATCGACGGCCGCTGGCTGGTGCTGGACAATCGCTTTTCGCGGCTGGCCGAAACCCGCGACCTCCCGCATTTCATGCCGCTGTTCGCCATCAACTATCAGGGCGTCAGCCTGTTCGCCGCGCCCTATGCCGAGCGGCTGCATCATGAGAGTGAAAGCGACATGCTTCCCGCCGCCGAAAGTGGCTTGTCGGGTAGCGGTCAGGGTCTGCCGCTGATGCTGTAAATCGCTACCTCCCGCGAGTTTGCTACTTCAGAGATATCTCGCAAGATAATATCCGCTATGCTTGTAATAGGTCGTATTTTGCGATCTTATTGCGGCGGTAATGGAGCTAGGCGAGGGGACGGCGATGCGGTTGAGCTATTGGTTGTTGCTTGGGGTTTTGCTCGTTCCCGGCCTCGCCGGATCGATTCAGGCGCGCGCGCAGGGGATGTTGCCCGGCGCCGAATTCGCCATCGACTGCCAGAATGGCGCGGCGTACCGGCTGAGCTCCGGGCCGGTCACCTTTCCAGGCGATATCGTGACGGCACGGCTTCATCTGTCGCCGCGTCATGCATTGCCCGTTCGGTTGATCCCGATGGGACAGGGCTATCGCTATGCTGGCCGCGGGGTCTGGCTCGACGGCATCCGCGATCACGCGCTGCTCTATCGCAGCAAGTATCATCCGGTGGCTTGCACCATTTCTCGCGCCTGATCCGCGACCAGGATCGGCGCCAGGTTTTTCGCAATAGCGGGCGTCAAGACCGTGAGTCCGGATGTCGTCGAGGCGAGGCAAGCCAGCTGCGAGACGACGTTGAGACGCTAGGACAAATCTTTTTACATTCAGCCCAACAAGCATTTGGTATCAAGGCACCAAATATTGAAAGGTTGTGCGATGCATTATTGTCCTCTCTTGGTTGAGTATTATATTAAGTCAGCGTATTAAAAATCGCTAATTGTACGTCGACTGGTTTTATCTGTAGTAATATTTTATGTAGTCGAAATAATAACTTTGATCCCATCCAATAAAATGAATCTAGTCTAGTAAATGACTTTTGATATTTACATATCTTAACATGAAATCTGATTTTCGAATTTAACCAACACGCTGACAAACCTTATAAAATTTTCGGGATTTATTGACGTCAATTCATTTTTAAGAATATTTTAATACTCACGGGGAGGGCGAACCAGCGACCTCCCACCATCGTGAGGTTGTTCGATGAATGCTCCCGTCGTGCTCGCCCAGCTGTCGAATTCGGCTGCCACGCCCACGAATCTGCCGCCCAAGAATCTGAAGATCGAGAAGCCGCCGGGCGGGCAGGCCGTGACCGTCCATCTCGATGGCAACACCCGCGTGGATTTCTCCGACGTTGCCAGTGAAAGGCTGACCTTTGTGCGGGTTGGCGACCGGCTGGTCGTGCTGTTCGATAACCAATCCACGGTCACGGTCGAGCCGGTGTTCGACTCGATGGGGCGGCCGCTTTCCGACGTCGCCTTCGACATGACGCCGGCTCAGACCCTGACCGGTGAGGAGTTTGCGGCGCTGTTTCCCATCAGCACCGATCAATCGATACTGCCGGCGGCGGGCACGCCTGGCGCTCTGGGCGTTCCCGCTGGGGCCAATTTCAGCAATCCGGCGGTGGATCCGCTGTCGGCCCCCAATCCGCTGGATCTGTTGGGACCGGAGGATTTTCCGAACGTTGTCGCAGGCCCGCAGCAGCGGGCTGCTATTGCCAACACGGTGCCGACGGCCGGGCTCAACGCCCGTATCGTGCTTGACGAGGACGCAATCCCGGGCGCCAACGGCAATGCCGGCGGCAATGGCGACATCGATGCGCCCTATACCGTTTCCGCAACTCTGTCGCATGATTACCAGTCGAACGGGCCCGGCACCATCGACTTTGCGGCTATGGACGGCACCACGCAGGTCATCAACGGAATCGCAGTAACGTTCACGTGGAACGCCGCTACCAATACACTAACCGGCAATGACGGCGCGCATGACGTATTCCGTCTGGTTCTCACCGATCCGGTGAACGGCAATTTCACGGTTACGCTCGATCATGCCCTGCTGCACCATACCGGCGCGCTGGCAGATAATGTCGAAGGCAACAATACTTTCACACTGAGCTACACCGTCCACGATAATGATGGCGACTCGACGGTCGGCACCGTGGAACTGGTGATCAACGACGACACGCCGACCGCCAGTGACGGCGCACCGCAGGACACCAGCCTTCCGGGTGAAGGTGAGGGCGGTCCGATCACGGTGTCTGCTACGCTCGATGACGAAGGGCAGGCCGGCGGCAATTCGGATCCCGAATTTTCGCAGCTTGGCGACGTTCCTGGTCAGACCGTGTCGGTGTCCGGTCAGTTGGAATTCAGCCCGGGCGCCGACGGCCTCGGTGCGATCGCATTCACCAACCAGGCCGGCGCAGCGGAGCTCAAGATCACCGACGCCAACGGCAACGCGGTCAGCCAGCTGCGGGCAATCTATGTCGATGGCAACGGCATCGGGCATATCGAAAATGTCGCGCTGAGCTGGAATGCGGCGACCGGCGCATTGACGGGTACAAGCGAACACCACAGCGGCACCGGAGGCGAATCGCCGGTGTTCACGCTGACGCTGGATTCGACTGGCCGGTACATCTTCACGGCCTTTGCGCCGCTGGCGCAGCCACTGGTCGACGATCCTTCGACCTCCGGCGTCGAGACTTCGTTCGAGGACAATCTCACGCTCGCTTTCACCTATACCGTGACCGACGGCGATGGCGACAAGGCCAGCGCGCAGCTCAGCATCACGGTGAATGACGACAGTCCGGTGGCGTTCGATTCCGCTCCGACGTCCTCGAATGGCGGAGAAGGCATTCCGAGTTCGCGCGTGAGCGGCGACGGCGAGGGAGGTGGTCCCAAGTCGGGCATCATTCTTGACGACGAGGATCAGTCTCACGGCAACCCGGGCGATGGGGGCAACGGTGACGACGGGGCGGGCAACGAAGCCTATGGCCAGTTGCAGTTCTCCGCCGGAGCCGATGGCGTCCGACGCCTCGGCGAGCGTGAGGTCATGGAGGGCGGTCGCACGCGGCAGCGCTGTATCCGGCATTGTTGACCCTTGCGGTCCCTGAACGGGCGCGTCGTCCGAAGCGGACGGCGCTGGCGATCGGCTCGTTTCCGTCCCTGCAAGGTTTGCACCACCTCGATGCACGCCGGGTCTTCTGCCCGCTTAAAGCGTAGGGTCGGGGTTACGGAGGGGTCAAACCCGTTATTGCGGAAATGTTGGTGTCTTGGCTTGGGAGTGCCGAACGTGTGGGCAGATGGTGGCGGGATGCCCGTTTGTTGGGCCACCGGGCCGGGTTCGGGGCCCTTACGCCGAACTTGGGGGCATACAAGGCGATGTGAGCGGAGAGGATGTGGGGCGGCCGAGCAGGTATCCCTGGACCAACTC
>JACMOT010000213.1 GCA_014377915.1 Tardiphaga sp. | reverse complement strand
CTGTTTATTCGCCCGTGCTCACCGGCGTGATGATGCCCGACGGCGTCGATGCCGATGCCGTGCGACGCGTGATCTACGAGCGCTTCGGCTGCTCGCTCGGCACGGGTCTGGGCAAATCGAAAGGCAAGATGTTCCGCATCGGCCATCTGGGCGACTGCAATGACCTCACGCTGATGGCCGCGCTCTCGGGGTGCGAGATGGGCCTGAAGCTTTCGGGCGTGAAGCTCGCGCATTCAGGTGTGCAAGCCGCGATGGATTTCTTTGCGTCGCATCCCGCGCCGCAGTTGCTTCGAGAAGCAGCGTGAATCGATTTGGCTGTCATTGCAGGCCTCGCCGTTGTCATTGCGGACCCCGAAGATTGTCATTGCGGACCCCGAAGATTGTCATTGCGGACCCCGAAGATTGTCATTGCGGGCTCGATCCGCAATCCATCGGGGCCTCAACCGCGGGCACTGGATTGCGGGTCAAGCCCGCAATGACAATCTTCGGGGGCACCCGCTAAAGCAGCCATGACAACTTATCAGACAGGAGACAAAACATGAAACGCAGAACCTTCGTCACCGCCACGGCCGCAGGTGCCGCCACGCTCGCCGCGCCGATGCTGCGCGCGCAAACATTGCCCAATGGGCCGATTCGCATCATCGTGGGCTTCGCGCCCGGCGGCGGCACCGATATCCTGGCGCGAGTGATCGGTCAGAAGCTCGGCGAAATGTGGAAGACGCAAGTCATCGTCGAGAACAAGGCCGGCGCGTCGGGCACGATCGCAGCGGACTATGTCGCAAAGCAAAACGGCGACGGCAACACGCTGCTGATGGCGCACATCAACAGCCAGGCCATCACGCCCGGTTTGCAGAAGGTGAATTACGACCCCGCGAAAGATTTCCAGCCTATCGTGCTGGTCGGCGTGACACCCAACCTGCTGATCTGCAACGAGAGCCAACCCGCGAAGACGGTGGCGTCGCTCGTCGAGCTGTGCCGAGCGAATCCCGGCAAGATCAGCTTCGGTTCTGCGGGCACGGGCAGCGCGCAGCATCTCGCGCTGGAAATGTTCATGCTCGCCGCGAAGGTCAAGGCGATCCATGTGCCGTACAAGGGCTCGGGTCCGATGCTCACCGACTTGATCGGCGGCACCATTCAATACAGCTTCGACACGATGACGGCTGCCACGCCTCACGTCAAAAGCGGCAAGGCCATCGCCATTGCGCAGACGCGACAGAACCGCGTGAAGGCCTACGCCAACGTTCCCACGATGGCAGAGTCCGGCTTCCCCGGTTTCGAAGCGACAACCTGGTATGGCCTTGCCGGTCCCGCGAAGATGCCGGTGGCAATGGCCAAGCGCATGAACGAAGACGCGAACAAGGTCATGCAGATGCCCGACGTCATTGAAAGGCTGGAGGCGTCAGGCGCGCAGGACGGCGGCGGCTCCACCGAGAAGTTCGGTGAGTTCATGCATACCGAGCAAATCAAGTGGGCCAAGATAATCAAGGACGGCGGCGTGAAAGGCGAGGGCTGGTGCGGACACTTCCGCTCGAGGGAGTCAAGGTTTTGGACGTCTGCCAGGTGATGGCGGGCCCCTACGCCTGCATGTTGCTCGGCGACCTGGGCGCCGACGTGATCAAGGTCGAGCCGCCCGGCGGCGGCGACCAGACCCGCGGCGCGATGGGGTTCAAGAAGAAGGGCGGCGACAGCCTGGGCTTCCTGGACATGAACCGCAACAAGCGCAGCATCGCGTTGAATCTCAAGTCGAAGGCGGGGCGCGACGTGCTGATCGCGCTTGCGAAAGACGCCGACATCCTGATCGAG
>JACMOT010000212.1 GCA_014377915.1 Tardiphaga sp. | reverse complement strand
TGCGCCCGGCCGACTTCAACCAGTACGGCACCCGCCGCGGCAACCATCAGGTCATGATGCGCGGCACCTTCGCCAATATCCGCATCAAGAACTTCATGCTGCAAGGTGCGGACGGCAACGTGCCGGAAGGCGGCATGACCAAGCACTGGCCCGACGGCGAGCAGATGCCGATCTACGATGCCGCCATGAAGTATCAGGCCGAGAGGTGCCATTGGTGGTGTTCGCCGGCGCCGAATACGGCAATGGTTCGTCGCGCGACTGGGCGGCCAAGGGCACCCGACTGCTCGGCGTCCGCGCCGTGATCACCGAGAGCTTCGAGCGCATCCATCGCTCCAACCTCGTCGGCATGGGCATCCTGCCGCTGACCTTCGAGACCGGCACGACGTGGAAGTCGCTCGGTCTCAAGGGCGACGAGACGGTGTCGATCCGCGGCCTGCAGGGCGACCTCAAGCCGCGCCAGAAGCTGGTGGCGGAGATCGTGTCGGCCGACGGGACGAAGCGCGAAGTGTCGCTGCTGTGCCGCATCGATACGCTCGACGAGCTGGAATATTATCGTAATGGCGGCATTCTGCAGTACGTGCTGCGGCAGCTCGTGGCTTAACGATCACACTTCCGATGTGACGCGGCGCCTCACCGCGAAGTGAGTGGCAGGTGAACAGAAGGCGGCTTAAGAATGGCCGTCTTCTGGCGTTCGAGGGCATCTGTTCTGGCGGCCCTCTGGAGCGACACCGTCCGACATGTGTCGTGGTTGAAGCGTGGCAAAACCTCATGAACTTCATTAATGGCATATCGCGATTGTCAGGCGCCCTCGGCGTCTGCATGGCAGTCGCTGGGACGGGTATGGCCCAGGCGCAGCCACGCGCGGTGGTCGAGCTTTTCACCTCGCAAGGCTGTTCTTCCTGCCCGCCGGCCGACAAGATCATCGGTGATCTCGCCCAGGACCCCTCAGTGATCGCGCTCAGCATGCCGATCGACTATTGGGACTATCTCGGCTGGAAGGACACGCTGGCCGATCCACGCTTCAGCGCGCGTCAAAAAGCCTATTCCCACGTGCGCGGCGATCGCGACGTCTATACGCCGCAACTGATCGTCAACGGCGCCGTCCAGGTAATTGGCAGCGATGCCGAGCAGATCGAGATGGCCATCAACGATACCAAAAAGGCCGAAACGGTGATGGCGACACCGGTCACGATCAAGATTTCCGGCAAGCATGTCAGCGTCTCGGTGGCAGCTTCCGGTGAAGCTGCGTTGTCGGCGCGAGGCGAGGTCTGGATCTGCTCGGTGTCGAGGGCGGTGCCGATCACCATCGCGCGCGGCGAGAACCGTGGCCGTCAACTCACTTATTACAATGTGGTCCGGAGCTGGCTGAAGGTCGGCGACTGGACCGGCGGCGCCGCCAGCTGGACGGTGCCGCTGGAGAACATCTCGCGCGAAGGCGTCGATGCCGCGGTGGTCTACGTCCAGGACGGCACCCGTGAAAGCCCCGGTGCGATGCGCGGCGCGGCCTATATGTCATTGCGTTAATTATCGACTGACGGCGTTATTCCGGCGGAGGCGAACGATATCGCCAGGTCACAGACCGGGATCTCCGAATGTTCGGTGCTCCACTATGACGGTTTCGTTCGCGGCTTGCGCCGCTTTCGCCCCGGACTGACAATCACTACCCAAAAGAAATGGACCAACTTGCGTTGGCCCAGTGGGGATTAACTTACTGCGCAGGCCCGGCCCCAACGATCGCGGGGGGCTGGGGGCTGAGGAATCCGAAACCGGAGGAACCGGGCCCGACGCAGTATCTTCTTGTCGCAGTCCACAAGGGCTGCCACTGGGCAAAAATCTGGCGGCAATAAGATTCTTCTAACGATCCCGTGACAGTACATTTCCGCCACCAATGGCGGCTCCTGACAGCCGATTGTGGATCATATCACCACTTGCGGCGGCACCCATCCGGCGCGATCATGCGGGGCATGACAGGAGACGCGGCATGAATTCGACATCGGGAGATGGTGACCCCAGCGAAATGCGCACGGCGGGGCGCGTTTCCGTAGCGCCCGCCGTCACGTTCAACCGGCAGGAACTCAACCGCATCCTCAATTTGTATGGACGCATGGTGTCCGATGGAGAATGGCGGGACTACGCCATCGATTTCCTGAAGGATCGTGCGGTGTTTTCCGTGTTCCGTCGCGCCTCGGAAGTGCCGATCTACCGCATCGAGAAAGACCCGCGGCTGGCGCGCAAGCAGGGCGCCTACAGCGTGATTTCGGCCAGCGGCCTGATCCTGCGTCGTGGCCACGATCTTGAGCGCGTATTGCTGGTGATCGACCGCAAGCTGGCGGTGGTTTAGCCCGACAGGCAGGGATCGGCGACGGGCACCATCTGTCCGCCACCGCCGATGGCCCGCTGCATCATCACTATGTCCAGCCAGCGGCCAAATTTAAAACCGACATCGGGATGCAGGCCTATCATCTGAAATCCCGCTTTGGCATGGACGCCGATCGAGCCGGCATTGGCGGAGTCGCCGATCACCGCGATGATCTGGCGAAAGCCAAGCTTTTCGCAATCATCGATCAGTTGCTGCAACAGCCTGGTGCCGACGCCGCGGCGGTGGCTGTCGGGCGCCAGATAGATCGTATTCTCGACTGTGAAACGATAGGCCGGCCGGGCATGGAAACGGCCGGCATAGGCATAGCCGACCACGCGACCGCCGAGCAGCGCCACCAGATAGGGGAAGCCCGCCGAGGCCAACGCCTCGAAGCGCCGCGTCATCTCGGCGAGATCAGGCGGGACCAGTTCGAAGGTCGCGGTGCCGAACTGAACAGCTTCGTCATAGATGGACGTAATGGCGGGCAGGTCGGCCACCGTCGCGGCCCTGATTTCGATTTCGGACATGCCGCAACAATATTTTCACCGGCGGCAAAAGAAAAGCCCCGGCCTTGCGGCCGGGGCTTGGAATTTTTCGCGTAACCGAAAGGCTACTCTTTCTGTCCCAGCAGCTGCAGCAGCAGCGTGAACAGATTGATGAAGTTCAGGTACAACGACAGCGCGCCGGTGATGGCGGCCCGCTCGGCCACGTCGCCACCCTGCGAGGCGTAGCCGTAGATGTAGTCGTTCTTCAGGCGCTGGGTATCGTAGGCGGTGAGGCCCGCGAAGATCAGCACGCCGACCACCGAGACGATGAACTGCAGCATCGAGGAGGCCACGAAGATATTGACCACGCTGGCGATGATGATGCCGAACAGGCCCATGATCAGGAACGAGCCCATGCCGGTCATGTCACGTTTGGTCGTGTAACCATAAAGGCTCAACGCACCGAACGAGGCCGCGGTGATGAAGACCACCCGGGTGATCGAGGTGTGCGTGTACACCAGGAAGATCGACGACAGCGAGATACCCATCAGGGCAGCGAAGGCCCAGAACATCAGCTGCGCGGTCGCCGGCTTCAGGCGGTTGATGCCGAACGAGATGGCGAACACCATCGCCAGCGGCGCCAGCATGAACACCCACTTCAGGGGGCTCACGAACATCGCATAGCCGAACCCGGTCAAATAGGAGGTGCCGATCTTGGCAGCCGCCGCCGACGGGTCGGTGGTGACCGCCGCCATATAAATGCCGAGCGCGGCCAGACCGGTGATGGCCAGGCCGATCGACATATAGTTGTAGATGCGCAACATGTAGGAGCGCAGTCCGGCGTCCACGGCCGCGGTGTCGCGGCCGGCGACCCGGCCGAACGGAGAAGCATAATTACGATCGAGGTCCGACATGGTCGAAATCCTGTGTTGTCCAGCCGACCGCAAAGGGTTTGCGTCGCTGGTCCGAATTGTATCCCAGAGGCGAGCGCTAATGACATGAAATCCTTGTCATCCGCGCCGAAACTCTGACCCAGAGGGGTATTTGGTAAACTAACACACTGAGCGCAAGCTTCCACGCGTGGCGGAATGTCGCTCCATAATCCGCCTATGTTCGCTGGGAAACCCCGGAGACCCGCGACGCCTCTTTTTTTGGCGAAAACTCGCTGGCTGGAGGCCGCTGGCGCCGTTTCGGGTTACAAATTACGCAGCACGGACGCCGGTTTCTGGTTGAGGGCTACTAGCGTACCCGCCAGGCCAAGCCCAACTGTGACAATAAGCGCAGCCAGCACCACGCCGGCAGCGCTGCCGGCCTGCCAGATGAAGCTCAGGGTCATCAGCCGGGTCACGATCAGCCAGGCCGCGACCGACCCGGCGGCCACTCCGAACACGGCGGTTGCAAAGCCGATCATCAGATATTCCAGCGCGTAGGCGCCGAGCAGCCGCGCCCGCGTGGCGCCCAGCGTCTTCAGGATCACGGCATCATAGACGCGGTGGCGATGGCCGGCGGCCAGCGCCCCGCCCAGCACCAGGATCGCCGACAGCAGCGTCACCGCGCTGGCGCCGCGAATCGCCAGCACCAGATTGGTGACCACGGTTCCGATGGTGTCGAGCGCCTCGCGGACCCGGACGCTGGTGATCATCGGAAAGGCCTCGGCCACCGCCTTGATCAAGGCGGCATCGCCGGAGGGATCGGCCCTGGCTTCGGTCAGCGTGGCGATATGGGTATGCGGCGCGCCGCGAAATGTGTTGGGCGAGAACACGAGGACAAAATTGATGCCCAGGCTCTGCCAGTCGACTGTGCGCATGTTGGAGATCCTGGCGGAAATGTCGCGGCCGAGGACGTTGACCACGACGTCGTCACCGACCTTCAGGCCCAGCCCGTCGGCCAGCTTCTTCTCGAACGACACCAGCGGCGGACCGCTGTAATCCTTCGCCCACCACTCGCCCTCGACCAGCTTGGAGCCAGCCGGCACCTCATTGGTGTAGCTCAGGCCGCGGTCGCTCTGCAGCACCCATTCGGCATCCGACGAGGGTTTCAGATCCTCGGCCTTGACGCCGCGGGCCGAGACGATGCGACCACGCAGCATCGGCACGTCCTCGACCGTCGAGTGCGGCGCCTTCTCTTTGAGAAAGGCGCCGAACCGATCCGCCTCCGTGGAGGGAATGTCGATGAAGTAGAAAGACGGCGCCTTCTCCGGCAGCGCCGCCATGAACTGGCGACGCAGATTGCCGTCGATCTGGGTGATGGTCACCAGCACGGTGAGGCCTAGCCCGAGTGACATCACCACCGAGGGCGTCAGCGCGCCGGGCCGGTAGATATTGGCGATCGCCAGCCGAAGCATGGTCATGCCCGGCCGCGGCAGCCGCTTGGCCAGCGCCATCATCGCCGAGGCAATGACGCGCAACACGGCGAATATCACGATTGACGACACCACGAACACCGCGGCCACGCGCTTGTCGTAGGCCAGCCCGATCACCACGGCGATCAACAGCGCGATCACCCCTGCCATCCACAGGATGTAGCGCAGCTTCGGCCGATGGGTTTCGCCGGATACGGCGTCACGGAACAACGCCGCCACCGGCACATCATGCACCCGCGCGAGCGGCCACAGGCCGAAGGCCAGAGCTGTCAGCAGGCCATAGAGCAGCGAGAGCGCCAGTTCACCGGGATGCAGCGCGGGAACCACCGGCAACGGCAGCAGGCTGCCGAACAGGCCGACGATGATGAAGGGCAGCGCCGCGCCGAGCAGCAGCCCGATCAGCGAGCCGACCGCCGCCAGCACCAGCACCTGGGTCAGATAGATCGCGAACACGTCGCGGCCGGTGGCGCCCAGCGCCTTCAGCGAGGCGATGACGTCGCGGCGGCGGTCGATATGGCTCTTCACGGCATTGGCGACGCCAACGCCGCCGACCAGCAGCGCGGCAAGGCCGACCAGCGTCAGGAACTGGGTGAAGCGGGTGATGGTGCGCTCGAGCTGCGGTGAGGCATTGTCGCGGGTGCGGATTTCCCAGCCAGCCTGCGGCAGCGCTGCGCGGGCGTTGTCGGCCAGCGTGCCAGCGGCGCGGTTATTAGCGCCGTCGGCCAGCCTGGCGCGGTAGATCCAGCGCACCAGACTGCCGGGCTGCAACAATTTTGTCGCGCGCAAGGCGTCCTCACTGGCGAGGAAGCGCGGCGCAAAACCGACGCCGCCGGCGAGCTTGTCCGGCTCGGCCGAGATTTCGCTGCGGATCTGGAAGGTGGCGCTGCCGACGGTGAGGCGATCGCCAACCTTGAGACCAAGCCGCGCCAGCAATACCGAATCGGTCGCCGCGCCAAATGCGCCGTCGCGCTCGGCGAGCAACTCGGCCACCGGCATGTCCGGCGCCATCGTCACCTTGCCCAGCATCGGATAGGCGCCGTCGACCGCCTTGGTCTCGACCAGCGCCAGATTGCCGTCCGGTGCCCGCGCCATGCCGCGCAGCGTGGCGACGCTCGAGACCTGGCCCTGGGCGCGCAAATACGCCAGTTCATCGGGCTTGGCCTCGCGCTGCATCAGCGAGAACGCGGCGTCGCCGCCAAGCAGGGTGCGGCCCTCGCGCGCCAGGCCCTCGCTGAGCGAGGCGGCGACCGAGCCGACGCCGGCGATGGCCATCACGCCGAGCGCGATGCAGGCGATGAAAACATAGAAGCCGCGCAGCCCGCTGCGCATCTCGCGCAGAGCGTAGCGAAACGCCAGCGACGGGCCACGGCTGCTGGGAACGGTCTCGGAAATGGCGGTCATGATTCAGGCCGTCTCGATATGGCCGGAGCGCAGCCGCACGACGCGGTCGCAGCGATGCGCCAGCGCGGTGTCATGGGTCACCAGTACCAGCGTCATGCCGCGTTCAGCATGTTGTGCGAACAGCAGATCGACGATCTGGCTGCCGGTGGATTCATCGAGATTACCGGTCGGTTCGTCGGCCACCAGGATCGCCGGATCCGGCGCCAGCGCGCGGGCCAGCGCGACGCGCTGCTGCTCGCCGCCGGACAATTGCGTGGGGTAATGATGCAGCCGGGCGCCAAGTCCCACCGATTGCAATTCGCGCGCGGCGCGCCCCATCGGATCGGCATGGCCGGCGAGTTCGAGCGGCACCGCGACGTTTTCCAGCGCGGTCATGGTCGGGATCAGATGGAAGGACTGGAACACGATGCCGACGTGGCGACCACGAAACCGTGCGAGACCGTCCTCGTCGAGTCTATTGAAAGAGGTCCCGTTGACTACCACCTCTCCGCTATCAGGGCGCTCGAGTCCTGCCATCACCATCAGCAGCGTCGACTTGCCGGAACCGGACGGGCCGATCAGCCCGATCGCTTCGCCGGGGGCCACGCGCAGGCTGATATCCTTGAGAATATGCACCCGCGCGGCCCCGGAGCCGAGCGACAGGTTGAGGTTCGAGATGGAAATGGTATCCGGCAAAACGCCGACCGACGGTGAGTCTTTAATGAAAGTGTCCATGCGGACTTCATATGGCACTTTCTTGGCGGCGGTCGAGGGGCTGAAGCGCACGTTTATGTGGCTGCTTGCTGCCGGGTTGATGCTGGCGATTCCGATGGCGCCCGCGACGGCCCAGGATTTAGCCAGGCCCATCAAGCTGGTCGTGCTCGGGGATTCACTGAGCGCCGGCTACGGCCTGGCGGCCTCGGCGGCGTTCCCGGTGCGACTGCAGGCCGCACTGAAGGACAAGGGTATCGCCACCGACATGATCAATGCCGGAGTGTCCGGCGACACCACCTCGGGCGGCCTCGGTCGGCTCGACTGGTCGGTGCCGGAAGGCACCGAGGGTGTGATCCTCGAACTCGGCGCCAACGACGCTTTGCGCGGCACCGATCCGAAAGTGCCGCGCGCGGCACTGACCGAGATCATCCAGCGGCTACAGAAACGCAACATCGCAGTGCTGCTGTGCGGCATGCTGGCGCCACCGAACTACGGCGCGGATTATGCAGAGAAATTCAACTCTATCTACCCGGACCTGGCCCGGGAATTTAATGTGCCGCTATATCCCTTTTTCCTCGAAGGCGTCGCCGGCAATACCAGCCTGGCACTGGCTGATGGCATGCATCCTACCCCCGAAGGGGTGGACGTCGTGGTGAAGAATATCCTGCCCAGCGTTGAGGCATTTGTCGGATCAATCAGCAAGCACCCCCGTTGAAAAACCGGTAGCCTCGACCCTGCCATCCGCTTTCCCCGGAACCTTGATGGCGACGAAGCGGCGCGGCTTCGCAGAGTCACAGAAGTCGGTTAAAAAAGTTATCGGTGATTCGTCACCGACCCTTTTGTTGGGACATGATTTTCGCCGAGAAGTGGATTCCACTGTTCGGCGAAGATCGGGTCCTTGCAGTAAGGAGCACGTTATGCCGCGTTTGTTCACCGGACTGGAAATACCGGCCGATATTGGCCAGACCCTATCAGGTTTGCGGGGTGGCCTGCCCGGCGCCCGCTGGATCGATCCCGAGAACTACCACGTCACGCTGCGCTTCATCGGCGATATCGACGGCGTGGCGGCGAATGAAATCGCCTCACTGCTCGACCGCGTCAACCGCAAGCCATTCGAGGTCGCGCTGCAGGGTCTATCGAGTTTCGGCGGCAAGAAGCCCCGCGCCGTGGTCGCCCAGGTGGTGCCGAGCCGGCCGTTGATCGAGTTGCAGGCCGAGTTGGAGCGATTGATCCGACGCTGCGGGCTCGACCCCGAGGGACGCAAGTTCATCCCGCACGTCACGCTGGCGCGATTGCGCGACGCCTCCAACCAGGACGTCGCCGACTATCTCGCGGTGCGCGGCTATTTCCCGACCAGGACTTTCAAGGCGTCACGCTTCGTGCTGTATTCGTCGCGCGCCTCAACCGGTGGCGGTCCCTATGTGGTCGAGGATGCTTATGCGTTGAGTGCGTAAGACGGCGTGAAACACTTTCTCGCTTCCCCTCCCCCTTTTTGAGGGAGGGGAAGCAAGAGCCCGCATATCTCTTCCACGATTTCGCGGCTTGCAATTTGCGCCGGGGTGGGGCCGTTAGCCCCCATGTCCTCCGTCCCCCCCGCTTCCTTCCGCGAAAATTACCAGTCGCTTGTCGCCCGCGGCGCCATCGAGGCCGATCCGGCGCAGGCGCGCGCCGTCGAAGCCATTGCGCAGCTTGATGCGACGCTGTCGAGCTACAGGCCGCCGCGCAAACAGGGCTTTCTCGGCCGCATGTTCGCCGACAAGAATGGCGGCCCCCCGCGCGGCCTGTATGTTCATGGCGAGGTTGGCCGCGGCAAGACCATGCTGATGGACCTGTTCTTCGAGAGCAGCTCGGTCAGCCACAAGCGGCGCTGGCATTTTCACGAATTCATGGCCGAGGTGCACGAGCGGATCTACGGCTTTCGCCAGAAGGTCGCGAAGGGCGAATTGCCGGACGGCGATGTCATCGCGCTGACCGCCAACTCGATCTTCGAGGAAGCCTGGCTGTTGTGCTTCGACGAATTCCACGTCACCGACATTGCCGACGCGATGATCCTTGGCCGGCTGTTTTCGCGGTTGTTCGAGCTCGGCACGGTGGTGTTCGCGACCTCCAATGTCGAGCCGGTCAACCTCTACAAGGGCGGGCTCAACCGCGCGCTGTTCCTGCCTTTCATCAAGCAGATCGAAGCCCACATGGAAGTGCTGCGGCTGGATTCGCGCACTGATTTCCGGCTGGAAAAGCTGGCCGGCCTGAAGACCTGGCTGGTACCGGCCGACCCTGCCGCCGAGACCGCGCTTGACGCCGCCTTCAGGAAGCTGACCGGCGGCTCGCCTGGCCGACCGCGCGACATCGCAATCAAGGGCCGCACGCTGCACGTGCCGCGCGAGGCGCACGGCGTTGCGCGCTTTGCGTTCGGCGATCTCTGCGAGAAGCCGCTCGGCGCTTCCGATTACCTGCGGTTGGCGCATGATTATCACACGCTGTTCATCGACCGGATTCCGATGATGGATTATGGCGACCGCAACGCCGCCAAGCGCTTTATCGCCCTGATCGACACGCTGTATGACAATGCGGTGAAGCTGATGGCCTCGGCCGCGGCCGAGCCGCAGGCGCTGTACCAGGCCAGCCAAGGGTTCGAGGCGATGGAGTTTGCCCGTACCGCGTCGCGGCTGTTCGAGATGGGCTCGGAAACCTACCTCGCTCTGCCGCACGGCCGCGGCGATTCCACCGCGTCCGGCGCCACCACGGGGCTGGTGGAGACGTAGGGCTTCATGGTCGTCCCGGGGCGCGAGCGTCGCGCGCGAGCCGAACGCGAACCCGGGACCGCGGCATGTTCAATGCCATTGCGGGATTCCGGGTTCGGGTTCGGGTTCGGCTGGCGCCGCCCGCGCCCCGGGAATGACAACCAATTTCGCATTGCAGCCCGGCGCCGGACAATTGCGGCGGCCCCGACTTGAACGGTTCCTGCGAAAGGGATAACCAGCCAGTCAGAATTCCTCCCTGCCCCAATCCCCATCGGCCAAAAAGGACAGATTTCCCATGGCGCGCAACAAGATCGCATTGATTGGCTCCGGTCAGATCGGCGGAACCCTGGCCCATTTGATCGGCCTCAAGGAACTCGGCGACGTGGTGATGTTCGACATCGCCGAGGGCGTGCCGCAGGGCAAGTCGCTCGATATCGCGCAGTCGTCCCCGGTGGACGGTTTCGACGCCAAATTCACCGGCGCCAATTCCTATGAGGCGATCGAAGGCGCGGACGTCGTGATCGTCACCGCCGGCGTGCCGCGCAAGCCCGGCATGAGCCGCGACGATCTGCTCTCGATCAACCTCAAGGTGATGGAGCAGGTCGGCGCCGGCATCAAGAAGTATGCCCCCGACGCCTTCGTGATCTGCATCACCAACCCGCTCGACGCGATGGTCTGGGCGCTGCAGAAGGCATCCGGCCTGCCGCACAACAAGGTTGTCGGGATGGCCGGCGTGCTCGATTCGTCGCGCTTCCGCCTGTTCCTCGCCGACGAATTCAACGTCTCGGTCGAGGATGTTACCGCCTTCGTGCTGGGCGGCCACGGCGACACCATGGTGCCGCTGGTGAAATATTCCACGGTCGCCGGCATTCCGTTGCCTGACCTGATCAAGATGGGCTGGACCTCGCAGGCCCGTCTCGACGAGATCGTCGATCGCACCCGTAACGGCGGGGCCGAGATCGTCAATTTGCTCAAGACCGGCTCGGCATTCTATGCGCCCGCGGCTTCGGCCATCGCGATGGCCGACAGCTACCTCAAGGACAAGAAGCGCGTGCTGCCCTGCGCCTCCTACCTGAACGGCGAATACGGCGTGAAGGACATGTATGTCGGCGTGCCCGTCGTGATCGGATCGAAGGGTGTCGAGCGCATCGTCGAGATCGAACTGGCCGGCAAGGACCGCGAAGGCTTCGACAAGTCGGTAGCCTCGGTGGTGGGGCTGATGGACGCGTGCAAGAAAATCGCCCCCGATTTGCTCGGCGGCTAGATCAAGACTGAGTTTCCGGCACCCCAAAAGGGTGCCGGTTCTGCATCTGGCGATGTTGGCAGGTACCCCATGAACCTCGGCGCCAACCAGCATCTCAATCCGGAACTGCGCGGCTTTTGACTTGAAGCGATCGTGGTATACGATATGCCAAGCTAGATCCAACACAGATTCCAGCTTCACCATCCGGGGTTCGGGAGCGACTTATGAATATCCATGAATATCAAGCGAAGGCTGTGCTGAAGGAATTCGGCGTGCCGGTTTCCAGGGGCGTGCCGATTCTGAAGGCCGAGGAAGCCGAAGCCGCGGCGAAGCAGCTCGGCGGCCCGTTGTGGGTGGTGAAGAGCCAGATCCACGCCGGCGGCCGCGGCAAGGGCAAGTTCAAGGAAGCCTCGGCCGGCGAGAAGGGCGGCGTCCGCCTCTCCAAGTCGATCGAGGAGACCAAGCAGTTCGTCAAGGAAATGCTCGGCGCGACGTTGGTCACCGAGCAGACCGGCCCCGCCGGCAAGCAGGTCAACCGGATCTATCTGGAAGACGGCTCGGACATCGAGAAGGAATTCTACCTCTCGCTGCTGGTCGATCGCGAAACCTCGCGCGTGGCCTTTGTGGTCTCCACCGAAGGCGGCATGAACATCGAGGACGTCGCCCACTCGACGCCCGAGAAGATCATCACCTTCTCGGTCGATCCGGCCACCGGCGTGATGCCGCACCACGGCCGCACCGTGGCGAAGGCGCTGGGGCTCACCGGCGATCTCGCCAAGCAGGCCGGCACGCTGATCACCCAGCTCTACACAGCCTTCATCGCGAAGGACATGGACATGCTGGAGATCAACCCGCTGATCGTCTCCAAGACCGGCGAGCTGAAGTGCCTCGACGCAAAAATGTCGTTCGACTCGAATGCGCTCTATCGCCACCCCGAGATCGTCGCGCTGCGCGACACCACGGAAGAGGACGCCAAGGAAATCGAGGCGTCGAAATACGACCTCGCTTACATCGCGCTCGACGGCACCATCGGCTGCATGGTCAACGGCGCCGGCCTCGCGATGGCCACGCTCGACATCATCAAGCTGTACGGCGAAAGTCCGGCGAATTTCTTGGACGTCGGCGGCGGTGCCACCGAGGAGAAGGTGACCGCGGCGTTCAAGATCATCACCTCGGACCCC
>JACMOT010000211.1 GCA_014377915.1 Tardiphaga sp. | reverse complement strand
GCGATCGACTTGTCGGTGCCGGTCACCTTGAACTCGCCATTCTCGATGATGATGTCCTCCTCCGCGGCTTCGAGCTGGTGCGCGGCGATCTTCTTGGCCTTGGCCTCGATTTTTTCCATCGCCTTGAAGATCGCGGACATGCCGTCCGCCGCTGAGCGCGAGCCATAGGTGCCCATGCCGAATTGCACCTTGTCAGTGTCGCCGTGCACGATCTGGACCTGGTCGACGGAGATTCCGAGCCGGCCGGCGACGAGCTGCGCAAAAGTGGTCTCGTGGCCCTGGCCGTGGCTGTGCGATCCCGTCAGCACCTCGATGGTGCCGACCGGATTGACCCGCACCTCGGCGGATTCCCACAGGCCGACGCCGGCGCCGAGCGAGCCCACGGCTTTCGACGGCGCGATGCCGCAGGCCTCGATATAGCAGGAGAAACCGATGCCGCGCAGTTTACCGTCCGCTTTGGCCTTCGCTTTCCGCGCTGGAAAGCCGGCATAGTCGATCGCCTTCAGCGCGGCATCCAGCGAGGCGCCGAAATCGCCGACGTCATAGGCCATAATCACCGGGGTCTGGTGCGGGAAGCTGGTAATGAAGTTGGTGCGCCTGAGTTCAGCAGGGTCAACGTTGAGCTGTCGCGCCGCGGTTTCCATTAACCGTTCGAGCAGATAGCTCGCCTCCGGCCGCCCGGCGCCGCGATAGGCGTCGACCGGCGTGGTGTTGGTGTAGACGCCCATCACCTCGGCATAGATCGCCGGGATGTTGTACTGGCCGGACAGCAGCGTGGCGTAGAGATAGGTCGGCACCGAGGACGAGAACAGCGACATGTAGGCGCCGAAATTGGCGTGGGTCTTGACCCGCAAGGCAAGGATCTTGTTGTTGGCGTCGAACGCCATCTCGGCATGCGAGACGTGATCGCGGCCATGCGCGTCGGTGAGGAAGGCCTCGGAGCGGTCACCGGTCCACTTCACTGGGCGGCGCACTTTCTTCGACGCCCACAGCGCCACCATCTCTTCCGGGTAGATGAAGATTTTTGAGCCGAAGCCGCCGCCGACATCGGGCGCCACCACCCGCAGCTTGTGTTCCTGCGCGATATTGTAGAACGCCGACAATACCAGCCGGGCGACATGCGGATTTTGCGACGTCGTGTGCAGCGTAAAATGCTCTTCGGCGTCGTTGTATTCGGCGATCGCCGCGCGCGGCTCCATCGCATTAGGCACCAGACGATTGTTGACCAGTTCCAGCGACACTACGTTTGCAGCCTTGGCAAAGGCGTCGTTGACGGCCTTCTCCTCGCCGATCGCCCAGTCATAGACGACATTGCCGGGCGCTTCCGGATGCAGCTGCGGCGCGCCGGGCGCGATCGCGGCCTTGATATGCGCGACGGCCGGCAATTCTTCATAGGTGACGACGACGGCTTCCGCCGCATCGCGCGCCTGGTTCTTGGTTTCGGCAATGACCACCGCGACGGCCTGGCCGACGAAGCGCACGGTGTCCGGCGCCATCGCGGGCCATGCCCCCATCTTCATCGGCGTGCCGTCCTTGGAGGACACCGCCCAGCCGCAGATCAGATTGCCGATCTTGTCGTCGACCAGTTGCTGCCCGGTGAGCACATCGACCACGCCGGGCATCGCCTTGGCCGCCGTGGCGTCAATGCCCTTCACTTTGGCATGGGCATGCGGACTGCGGACGAAATGCGCGTGGGTCAAGCCCAGCACCTTGATATCGTCCACGTAACGGCCGCGGCCGGTGATGAAACGCTTGTCTTCCTTGCGCACGACGCTCGCGCCGATGCCTTCCATGCCCATCACGATCTCCCTGTCGGAATTTTTGCAAGCTGCCGTTTCTTTCGAAATCCGGCAGTTTCATTGAATTGAAATTCGCAATGGCACCGGATCACTCCGCTGCCTGGGCCACCTTCATGCGCGCGGCTGCGTCGAGCACCGATTTGACGATGTTGTGATAGCCGGTGCAGCGGCAGATATTGCCTTCGAGCTCCTGCCGCACGGTGGCCTCGTCGAGGTCGCCGCCATGACGGTTCACGATGTCGATCGAGGCCATGATCATGCCGGGCGTACAGTAGCCGCATTGCAGGCCGTGATTGTCGCGGAACGCCGCCTGCATCGGATGCAACTCGTCACCGCGCGAAATGCCTTCAATGGTGGTGACATGGCTGCCATTGGCCTGGCCGACCAGCGTCGTGCAGGATTTCACCGCGCGGCCGTCGATATGCACGATGCAGGCGCCGCACTGGCTGGTGTCGCAACCGACATGGGTGCCGGTCAGATTGAGGGTTTCGCGGAGCAGATGGACGAGAAGGGTTCTGTCTTCGACATCGGCGGACACAGACTTGCCGTTGACCGTCAGTTTCACTGTGGACACGCGGACCTCCCGATATTTTTAATTATTCCAATTAGAAGCGCGAGCCGAAAACTTTGCAATGGGATTTTGGTTGAATGCTTGCGACCTGTCGCAGCGGCTTGCCCTTCCCGCCGAGGGGGCTTGTTCGGAGGCATCGCTTGCCTTGCGTTTCGAGGTGGGGACCGGGAAGCAGGCGTGCGCATCCGATGTGCAAATTTGTGCCTTTATGCCCGCCGTGCTTGATGCTCTATTCGCGCTGCAGCAAATACGGCAAGCAGCCGTAACGAAACAATAATTCCGCGACAGGGAGTTTGGCGTGATCGACAAGCAAGTGAATAATCTGGCGGAAGCCGTTGCCGGCGTGAAGGACGGCGCCACCGTGCTGGTGGCCGGCTTCGGCGCGGTCGGCGTTGCCGACGATCTGCTGGAGGCGCTGCACGAGCAGGGCGCGCGCAACCTGACGATCGTTGCCAATAATTCCGGCAATGGCGAGGTCGGTCTCGCCCGGCTGATCAATTCCGGCCGGGTGGTCAAGGTGATTTGCTCCTATCCGCGCTCCGGCGACTACAGCGCCTTCCTGAATGCCTACCGAGCCAAGAGCCTGGAGCTGGAACTGGTGCCGCAGGGCACCATTTCGGAGCGGATGCGCTGCCATGCCGCGGGGCTCGGCGGCTTCTTTTCGCCGGTGTCGGCTGGCACCAAGCTGGCCGAGGGCAAGGAAACCCGCGAGATCGACGGCAAGTTGCACGTGTTCGAGAAGCCGTTGAAGGGCGACATCGCGCTGCTGCGCGCCGACAAGGCGGACCGCTGGGGCAATCTCACTTACATCAAGTCGGCACGCAATTTTAATCCGGTGATGGCGATGGCCGCCGACCTCAGCGTCGTGCAGGTCAACCAGATGGTCGAGCTGGGCAGCCTGGACCCGGAAGCGGTGGTGACGCCGAGTATCTTTATCGACCGCGTGGTCGTCGTCGGAGCAAATGCATGACTTTACCTTACAAGCCGCTCACTCGTGAACAGATGGCCTGGCGCGCCGCGCAGGATTTGCCCGAAGGCGCCTTCGTCAATCTGGGCATCGGCATTCCGACGCTGACCGCGAGCTATGTGCCGGATGATCGCGAAGTGATCTTCCACAGCGAGAACGGCGTCCTCGGACTCGGCCACAAGCCGGAGCCCGGCATGGAAGATGAAAACCTGATCGACGCCGGAAAGAACTACACCACGCTGATCACCGGGGGCTGCTATGTGCACCACGCCGATGCCTTCGTGATGGTCCGAGGCGGCCATCTCGATGTCAGCCTGCTCGGCGCCTTCGAGGTCTCCGAATCCGGCGATCTCGCCAACTGGACCACCGAGGACCCGGCGTTTCCGCCCGGCGTTGGCGGGGCGATGGATCTGGCGGTCGGCGCCAGGGAAATCCGCGTCATCATGGAGCACACCAGCAAGAAGGGCGAGCCGCGCATCGTCCGGCATTGCAGCCTGCCTTTGACGGCGGCGGGCTGTGTCAAGCGCATCTACACCAACCTCGCGGTGATCGACGTCACGCCGCGGGGGCTGTTCGTGGTGGAGATGGTGGACGGCATGACGCTGGAGCAATTGCAGGCACTCACCGAACCGAAGCTGCAACTCGCCGGCGAATGGCAGGCGCTGGCGCCACCGGTGGCTAAGGCGGCCTAGATCCGTAGCCAGCCCGGAAATTTCTGGCAACTTCCGGGCCGGCTGGCAACTTCTGGTGACAACGGTACGCGTTTACTCCCCTTTAGCCATTGCATTCTAATGTCGTGATGTCGGGGTTCTCAGGCGTAAGTCTGCGGGCAACACCGACGCTTGGGAGTGCGACCGGGAGCCTGCTGTGGAATCGAAGACCCTTGTTCTGCCCAATCCGAATTCGTCGAAATTTCCGTCGCTGCGGTTTCGCGCCAAGGTGACGGTGGGATTTGCCGCCGTGCTGGCGATCTCCGCACTCAGCATGGGCCTCGCTTATCTCGGCTTCGAGCGTGTCGCCACTGGCGTCGTCGCCTACCGCGGCAGCGTCGCCGAATCCGGCCTCGCCCGGACCATTGACCGCGAGCTGACCTCATACCAGAATCTGGCGCGCTATTACGTCATTACCGGCGCGGAAGCCGATTCTAAGGCCGCGCTTGCCGCCGAAGCCAGCCTGAAGAATGCCATCGAGCAGTCGATGAAGGCGACTACCAATCCGGCGCCGCTCGAGAAAATCACCCGGCTATCCCAGGAGTTCGCAGTCTTTTCGAAGGTGTTTGCCGACATTCTGGCGGTCAAGGGCAAGAACGATCAGATCGCCACGGGCCAGATCTCCCGGATGGCGCTGATGCTGCGCAACAAGCTGGATGATCTCGGTGACTCCGCCACTTTGGCGGGGCTCACATCGGTGCAGGACACGGTAAAGGATATCGCCACCCAGTTCATTACCGCGTCATCGCTGATGAATACCTATATCGGCCGCGCCGACGAGAAAATTGCCAACGCCGCCTTTGCGCGCACCAAGTTTCTCGAGACCTCGTTTGTGTCGATCTACGCCAATGACGAGCGCATTATCCAGAAGATCAAGGTCATCAGCGCCGATGTGAAAGCATATCGCGAGGCCTTCACCCAATATGTCGAGAATACCAAGGCCATCGACCTGCTGGCACGGCAGATGACCTCCACCGCGACGGCCATCACCAAACTCTCCGCCGCTATGAAAGATGACCTGCTGTCATATCAGCAGCAGCTCGAGCAGCAGTCCGACGCCGTGATCCATGATACCGAGCGCCAGGTCGCCGGCCTCGGTCTTGGTGGCTTCATTATCGGCGCGTTGCTCGCCGTCCTGCTCGGCAGAAGCATTTCGAAGCCGATGATCGCGATGTGCGCGGCGATGCGCCAACTCGCCGCCGGCGATTTCGACGTGGTGCTGCCGGGGCTCGGCCGTCGCGACGAACTCGGCGACATGGCTTC
>JACMOT010000210.1 GCA_014377915.1 Tardiphaga sp. | reverse complement strand
GCGCCAGCTACGCCGGTGGCACGGCAAGCCTTGACGATGCCCTTGCGGCAACCATCGCCGTTGCCGAAGCGCGGCTCGACCTCCTGACGCG
Source organism: Tardiphaga sp. (assembly GCA_014377915.1). The sequence continues at coordinate 2,633 of JACMOT010000210.1, read as the reverse complement.
GCAGGCGGGCGTCGTCCGCGGCGCCGTCCGTATCAACCTGACCTATCGGAGCGATGACCAATGACTCTTGATCGTTCGGATCGCGCCCGGCTCGGCGTCGGCGCGGCGCTGGTCGCGCTCCTCGCCGCCGGCGGCGGCTATTGGCTGGCGCAGTCACAGGGAACAGCACCGCCGCCAGCGCCTCAGGAACGCCGGGTGCTCTATTGGTACGACCCGATGGCGCCAGGGCAGCATTTCGACAAGCCGGGCAAATCGCCTTTCATGGATATGCAGCTGGTACCCCGGTACGCGGAGAATGGTCCGGCTGCCGGAGGAACAGCACCGATTGCCACCGGCGGCATCAGCGTCGATGCACGCGCCGCGCAGAGCCTCGGCATTCGCACGGTAACAGCACAGCGAACCAGCCTCGCATCGCCCTTGGAGGTAACTGGCACCATTGCCTTCAACGAGCGCAACGTCGCCATTGTTCAGGCGCGGACGGCAGGGTTCGTGCAGCGTGTCTATGGCCGTGCACCCGGCGATGTCGTCAGCGCCGGCGCAGCGATTGTCGACCTGCTGGTCCCGGCCTGGGGTGGCGCGCAGGCCGAGTTCCTGGCGGTCAAAGCCACCGGCGACGCGCCGCCCATCGCCGCGGCGCGGCAGCGGCTGCGGTTGCTCGGAATGTCACCGGCGCTGATTGCCGATGTTGAGCAACGCGGGCGGCCGCAGACTGTCATCACGATCTCGACACCGGTTGGCGGCGCCATCCAGAGCCTCGACGTGCGCGCCGGGATGACGGTCGCGGCCGGGCAGACACTGGCTCAGGTCAACGGACTCGGGACGGTGTGGCTCAACGCGGCCGTGCCAGAGGCGGAAGCAGCGCGCATCCGTATCGGCCAATCGGTCCGGGCGACGCTCGACGCGTTTCCGGCTGAGGTCTTCAACGGCCGCGTCAGGGCAGTTTTGCCGGCAGCCCAGGCCGACAGCCGCACGCTGACCGTTCGCATCGAGCTCGCCAATCGCGGTGGTCGTTTGCGGCCGGGCATGTTCGCGCGGGTCGATCTTGGCGATGCCGCCGGCGAAGCCCTGACTGTCCCGTCCGAAGCGGTAATCCGCACCGGCGCTCGGGTGCTGGTCGTGCTGGCAAAGCCCGGCGGTGGTTATCAGCCAACCGAGGTGACTGTCGGCCGCGAAGGGAACGGGCGGACCGAGATCACCGCCGGCCTGTCGGCGGGCCAGAAGGTGGTCGCATCGGGGCAGTTCCTGCTCGATTCCGAGGCGAGCCTGTCGGGCGTTGACGTTACCCCGCTCGGCAAAGCCGCGGCACCGATTGCTGGCGCACCGATGACACCTGCGGAGCTGCAGAAATGATCGCCGCCCTCATCCGCGGCGCGGTCAGGGCGCGCGGCTTCGTGCTGCTCGCTGCTCTCGCGCTGATTGTCGTCGGGGTCTGGGCGGTGCGGACAACACCGCCCGATGCCTTGCCCGATCTCAGCGATGTTCAGGTCATCATCAAGACCAGCTATCCCGGCCAGGCACCGCAGATTGTCGAGAACCAGGTCACCTACCCGATGGCGACGACGATGCTCTCGGTGCCGGGCGCGCGCGTGGTGCGCGGCTATTCCTTCACCGGCGACAGCTTCGTCTATGTGCTGTTCGAGGACGGCACGGACCTTTATTGGGCCCGGAGCCGCGTGCTCGAATATCTGGCACAGGTGCAGGGCCGTCTCCCCGAAGGCGCCAAGGCGACGCTGGGACCCGATGCGACTGGCGTAGGCTGGATCTATGAATATGCGCTGGTCGATCGCACCGGCAGGCATGACCTGGCGCAGTTGCGATCGTTGCAGGACTGGTTCCTGCGCTACGAGCTGAAGAGCGTTCCCGGCGTTGCCGAGGTCGCCAGTATCGGCGGCATGGTCAAGCAATATCAGGTCGTGCTCGATCCGGCCAAGCTGGTTGCCTTTGGCATCACGCAAGACCAGGTCGGCGAAGCGCTGAAGCGCGCCAATTCCGAGGCCGGCGGGTCGGTCGTCGAGATGGCCGAAGCCGAATATATCGTTCGTGCCTCGGGCTATCTGAAGTCGCTCGATGACTTCCGAGCGGTGCCGTTGAAGGTCGCCGGCACTGTGCCGGTGACGCTTGGCGATGTCGCGACCGTCCAGATCGGCCCGGAAATGCGGCGCGGCATTGCCGAGCTCAATGGCGAGGGCGAGGTCGCCGGCGGGGTCGTTGTATTACGCCCGGGGAAGAACGCCCGCGAGGCCATCGCCGCAGTCAAGACCAAGCTCGACGAACTGAAGCACGGACTGCCGCCAGGGGTCGAGGTCGTCACCACCTACGACCGGTCGAGCCTGATCGACCGCGCGGTCGAAAATCTCCAGGGCAAGCTCGTCGAGGAGTTCATCGTCGTCGCGCTCGTCTGCGGGCTGTTCCTCTGGCACGCGCGCTCGGCGCTGGTCGCCATCATCACGCTGCCGCTGGGTGTCCTGATCGCCTTCATTATTATGCGCGGGCAGGGGGTCAATGCCAACATCATGTCCTTGGGCGGCATCGCCATCGCCATTGGCGCGATGGTCGATGCGGCGGTTGTTATGATCGAGAATGCCCACAAGCACCTTGAGCATTGGGAGCGCGACAACCCCGGTCAGGTACTG
>JACMOT010000209.1 GCA_014377915.1 Tardiphaga sp. | reverse complement strand
TCGACGCTGCGCACCGCCTACGGCACCAGCAAGGCCGGCCTGGCGCATCTGACCAAGCAATTCGCGGTGGAGCTGGCCACCCTGGGCATTCGCGTCAACGCGGTGGCGCCCGGCCCGGTCGAGACCGCGATGGCCAAGGCGGTGCATACGCCGGCGATCCGCGCCGACTATCACGACACCATTCCGCTGAACCGCTATGGCGGCGAGGACGAACTGGCGGACGCGGTATTCTTCCTGTGCAGCCCGCGCGCCAGCTATATTACCGGCCAGATGCTGGCGGTCGATGGCGGCTTCGAGGCCACCGGCATCGGCCTGCCGACGTTAAGGCGTGACGGCAGCAACGGGTAAAGGCACAGGCCCCTCCACGTCCCTATTCCGCCGCGACCGTGTCCTGTTCGCGCGGTCGCAGCGTCGCGACGCTGACCATGAACGCGCCGACCGCCGTACAGGCGATGGTCGCCACCATCGGCAGCGAGGTGCCGTCGGAAAACTGGCTGGCGACCGCGATCATCAGGCCGCCGGTGACCATCTGCAGCGTGCCGCCCAGCGCGGCGGCGATGCCGGCGATCGGGCCGTGATTTTCCAGCGCCAGCACCATGGTCGCGGGAATTACCAGGCCGAGAAAGGCAAACGACAGGAACAATAGCGGGATCAGTACAAGCAGGCTGTCGAAGCCGAGCAGCGTCAGCGCCAGCAGCAGCAGCGCGAAAGCGGCATAGGCCGACACCGCCGCCAGCACCATCCGCGCCATGCCGAAACGGCCACCGAGCGCGCTCGCCAGTTGCGAGGCGCCGATGAAACCGACCGCGTTGACCGAGAACGCCAGGCTGTATTGCGTCGGCGTCAGACCGTAATGGCCGATATAGACAAAGGACGACGTCGCCAGAAACGCGAAGAAGCTGGCCAGGCCGAGGCCGCCGATGAAGGTCAACCCGAGGAAATGCGCATCGCGTAACAGCTCGGCGAAGCTGCCGAGCACGTTGCGGACGCTGCCGCTGATCCGCGCATGCGGCGGCCGCGTCTCCGGCAGCAGGCAGGCCACCAGCACCAAGGCGATCAGCGCCGCGATCGTGACCGCGACGAACACCGCGCGCCAGCCGAACGGCACGATCAGCGCGCTGCCGGTGAGCGGCGCCAGGATCGGCGACACCGAGAACACCAGCATCGCCAGCGCCATCAGCCTTGTCGCCTCGACGCCGGTGTGCAAATCGCGAATGATGGCGCGCGGAATCACCGCCATCGCGGCGGCGCCGGCGCCCTGCAGCACGCGAAACGCGATCAGCCAGCCGATCCCCGGCGCCAGCGTGCAGCCGGTCGAGCCGGCGATGAACAGCAGCAGCCCCGCATAGAGCGGCGCCTTGCGGCCATAGACATCGGACAGCGGGCCATAGGCGATCTGGCACAGGCCGAAGGCGATGAAGAACATCGTCAGCGTCATCTGCGTCGCCGCGGTTGTGGTGCGCAGATCGGCCGTGATCGCCGGCAGTGCCGGCAAATACATGTCGATCGCAAACGGACCGACGGCGGACAACAGACCAATCACGATGGCGTTGCGGGTAAAGGGCGTCATGGGCTGTCTTTTTGTTGAATGTCGAAAGCTACCGTGTCCCGGACGTGGCGCGGCGTTCGTCACGCTGCTCCGCGTCCGGGACCGTATCCATCGCCGGCGTTTGGAATGGCCCCGGCTCCGCGCCGCATGGCGCCGCGTGCGCGGCAAGAAAGCTCTTAGCCTATTGGCCGCAATTGATCATCCAGGGAATGCCGAATTTATCGACGCACATGCCAAAGCCTTTTGACCAGAAGGTGGCGGCGAACGGCATCCTGATGGCGCCACCGTCGGCGAGCGCCTGAAAGGTCTTTTCGCCCTCGGCGGGATCTTCCATGTTCAGGCTGATCGAAAACCCCTGCGGCGTCTTGAAGAATTCCGGCGGCGCATCGGATGCCATCACTACCTCGCCGTCGATCGACAGCTGCGCGTGCAGCACCTTGTTCGCCATCTCCGGCGGCATGTGCTCGGCGGCAGGCGACCCCTCGACATGCATCAGCACGTCGATCTTGGCGCCGATCGCCTGGACGTAAAAGTTGAAAGCTTCTTCGCAGTTGCCATTGTAGTGGATGTAGGGATTGACCTGCATTGTCGTCTCCTTTGCTGATGGGTCACGAAACCCGGTCGTGTATCGAAATGTCGGCGACATCACGATGGTCCGGCGATAGGTCGGATGGGTTGAGCGCCTTCGCGAAACCCATCCGCCTCCGCCGATGGGTTTCGCAACGGCTCAACCCATCCTACGGCCCGGCGGTTGGCTCTGATCCGCCAGCCGGTCGAGATGCAGCCGGATATGCGCGGCCTCCGCCGAGGTGCTGGCAAGCGCGATGGCGCGGTTGAAAGCGATCCGGGCTTCGTCATGGCGGCCAAGTTGCATCAGATAGGCGCCCTGCGCGCCATGGAAGTGAAAGTAATTTTGCAAGCGCGGCGCCAGCGGCGCGATCATGGCCAGCGCCGCTTCCGGCCCGCGCAGTTTTGAAACGGCCACTGAACGATTCAACGTCACCACCGGCGATGGCTGCAGGATTTCCAGCGAGCCGTACAGCAGTTCGATCTGCGCCCAGTCGGTGTCCGCCGGTGTTACGGCGCGGGAATGCAATGCGGCGATCGCGGCCTGGATCTGGTACGGTCCGGTGCGACGATGGCGCATCGCCTTGTCGATCAGCGCCAGCCCCTCGGCGATCATCTGGCCGTTCCACAGGCCGCGGTCCTGATCGTCGAGCAACACCAAAGCGGCATCGGCATCGAAGCGCGCCGCGGC
>JACMOT010000208.1 GCA_014377915.1 Tardiphaga sp. | reverse complement strand
TGGGCCGCAATTCGGCGGCTACGATCCGGTCGATGTGGCGCGCGGCGTCGCCTTTGCCGGCAATCCGCAGATTTGGTTGATCTCCGAAAAGCGGCTGTATCTGTTCGGCCGCGCGGAAACCCGCGATGCCTTCGCGGCGGCGCCTGCCACCGTATTGAACGATGCCCGGAAGCGCTGGGTGCAGTTGCAGCAACAGCTGGCACGCTGATCCTCGGGGTTAGCCCGCCTGCACGGCGATCGGGTCGCCCCAGGCGATGAATTCCGGGACGATGAAATCGGCGCGGTTGCCGCCGAAGCGCACCGGGGCGCCGCAGGCATCGGTGACCCGGCCGCCGGCGGCCACCAGCACGGCCTGGCCGGCCGCCACATCCCATTCGCTGGTCGGCGCCAGCCGCGGGTAGATGTCAGCGGCGCCCTCGGCGACGCGGCAGAGTTTGACGGCGGAGCCGATTTCCATCCGGACCGCGCCAGGCCGGGCTGCGATGAAGGCTTCCGTCCGCGGGTCGCCGTGTGACCGGCTGACGGCGGCAACCCAAGGGGTGCCAGCGGACGGGGCTGGGCGGCTGAAAATCGGCGTTGCAGCCCCGACCGCGAAGTCCGGGCCAATCCGCAGGCGCTCGGCGCCGCGGCCGACCAGCCCGCGCCAGACCAGTCCTAAAGCTGGGGCGCCGACAATGCCCAGCAGGGGCGCGCCGTTGACGACAAGCGCGATATTGACCGTGAACTCGTTGCGCCCGGCGACAAATTCCTTGGTGCCATCGAGCGGATCGATCAGGAACAAATTGCCCGCATAGGGCGGTTTAGCGAGCTGCAAACGCTCTTCCGACAGCGACGGAATTTCCGGATATAGCCGCGTCAGTCCCTCGGCGATCACGGCGTCGGCCGCAAGGTCGGCTTCGGTTACCGGGGATCCATCGGCCTTGCCGTCAACCGTCATGACGTTGCGGTTGACCGCCAGGATGGCCGCGCCGGCCCGGATCACGAGTTCAGTCAGCGGCGCCAGCAGTTCGGCGGCGGCGTCAAGGCTCAGGCCGGCCACGCCATGATTACTCATCAACAAGTCCCATCCCTGTAAGCCGATTTGCGTCTGAGGCGCGCCTTGATGTGGCCGCGCCAGCGCGCGCAGTGTATCAAACCATAACGCAATTGCTTGATTCGCCGTTTATCTGCGCGGCCCTCCAGGAGATTATCTCATGTCCGGCACTCCTGCTCCCGGTGCGGCCCCCGACGCGCTAGAACTCGCCGCCCTGCTGTGTTCGCGGGTGTGCCATGACCTGATCAGTCCGGTCGGTGCCATCGTCAACGGCCTTGAAGTGCTCGATGACAACCCGAAGCCGGAGGATCGCGAGTTCGCCCTTGACCTCATTCGCAAGAGTGCCAAAACGGCGTCGGCGCGGCTGCAGTTTTGCCGGCTTGCATTCGGCGCCGCCGGCTCGGCCGGCGCACAGATCGATCTCGGCGATGCGCAGAACATGGCGCGCGGCCATCTCGAGGATGCCAAGACCAGGATCGAATGGAATCTGCCGCGTATCCTGCTGGGCAAGAACAAGGTCAAGCTGCTGCTCAACATGATGGTGATTGCACAGCAGACGATCCCGCGCGGTGGCGTGCTGACGGTGGATCAGGTCGGCGAAGGCGACGCGCTCGGCTTCCGCGTCAACGCGGCCGGCCTGAACGCCCGGCTCCCGCAGAACATCGTGCTGCTGCTGAGTGCTGACCATGCCGGCAACGTCGACGCCCACGCCGTACAGCCTTATTATACGCGTCTGCTGGCGCAGGCCTGCGGTCTGACCGTGGTGCTCGCGGCCGAGGGCGAAGCCATCGTGGTGACGGCGTCGTAAGTCAGAGAACCGTCCCACGGCGTTAACGAATAGTTAGCGGACAGGTTAATACTTGTCCGCAACTGTCTAATTTGATTGCCGATTTCATTCTTTTCGGAATACTCAACCAATATTAAACGCTTTGCAGTGAAGGTGGTCTCATTCCAAAGGGCGTAGCGAAAGTCGCGCGCCGGGGTGCGAAGGCCAATTTCATGGATGATCTTCTGCGCGAATTTTTGACGGAAACGAACGAGAGCCTGGACACTGTTGACAATCAGTTGGTCCGGTTCGAGCAGGATCCGAACAACGCGAAAATTTTAGATAATATTTTTCGGCTGGTACACACCATCAAGGGCACCTGCGGCTTTCTTGGGCTGCCACGTCTGGAAGCTCTGGCGCACGCCGCCGAAACTCTGATGGGCAAATTCCGTGATGGCATGCCGGTTACCGGGGAGGCGGTTACGCTTATCCTGACCACCATCGACCGTATTAAGGAGATCCTTAGCCAGCTCGAAGCTACCGAAGCCGAGCCGGAAGGTGTCGATCAGGATCTGATTGAAGAACTTCACCAAATGGTCGAAAAGGGCATGGAATCCATGAAGACCCCGTCGATCGTTCCGGCTTTGCCAGAGCCGGCGCCGCTGTTGGTACCGGTTTTGGAGCGCGAACTGCGCCCGGGCGAGGTATCGCTCGACGAACTGGAGCGCGCCTTCCAGGAAACCGCCATCGAAATCACGCCACCCGTCGTCGCAGCGCCCGTGGCCGAGCCGGTCGACGAGGTGCCCGTCGTCGCCGTGATCGAGAAGGTCGCGCCGAAGCCCGTGGCCAAGAAGTCGGTCGTCGAGATCGAAACGCCGGAAGGCGACAAGATTGCCAACCAGTCGATCCGCGTCAACGTCGACACGCTCGAACATCTGATGACGATGGTCTCCGAGCTGGTGCTGACCCGCAACCAGCTGCTGGAGATCAGCCGCCGCCACGAGGACACTGAATTCAAGGTGCCGTTACAGCGGCTTTCCACGGTGACCGCCGAGCTGCAGGACGGCGTCATGAAAACGCGCATGCAGCCGATCGGCAATGCGTGGCAGAAGCTGCCGCGCATCGTCCGCGATCTGGGCGGCGAACTCGGCAAGCAGATCGACCTCGAGATGCACGGTGCTGACACCGAGCTCGATCGTCAGGTGCTCGATCTGATCAAGGATCCCTTGACGCATATGGTGCGCAACTCGGCCGACCACGGGCTGGAGACGCCCGCCGAGCGCGTCAAGGCCGGCAAGCCTGAGCAGGGCACCATCCGCCTGTCCGCCTATCATGAAGGTGGTCACATCCTGATCTGCATCGCCGACAACGGTCGCGGTCTGAACACCGTGCGAATCAAGGCCAAGGCGATCTCCAACGGTCTCGCGACCGAGGCCGAGATCGAGAAGATGTCGGAAGCGCAGGTCCACAAGTTCATCTTCGCACCGGCCTTCTCGACCGCGACTGCCATCACCAGCGTTTCCGGACGCGGCGTCGGCATGGACGTCGTGCGCACCAACATCGATCAGATCGGCGGCACCATCGACGTCAAGTCGGTCGCCGGTGAAGGCTCCAGCGTAACCATCAAGATCCCGCTGACGCTGGCCATCGTGTCGGCGTTGATCGTGGAAGCCGGTGGTGACCGTTTCGCCATTCCGCAGCTGGCCGTGGTCGAGCTGGTGCGCGCGCGCGCCAATTCCGAACATCGCATCGAGCGCATCAAGGACACCCCGGTGCTGCGGCTACGCAACAAGCTGCTGCCGCTGATGCATCTGAAGAAGCTGCTGCAGATCGACGACGGCACCTCCACCGATCCCGAAAACGGCTTTATCGTCGTTACCCAGGTTGGCAACCAGACCTTTGGCATCGTCGTCGACGGCGTGTTCCACACCGAGGAAATCGTCGTCAAGCCGATGTCGACCAAGCTCCGTCACATCGGTATGTTCTCCGGCAACACCATTCTCGGTGATGGCGCGGTGATCATGATCATCGATCCGAACGGCATCGCGCAGGAACTGGGCGCCGCGGCGTCGAGCCAGGGCGAGATCGCCGAAGAGAATGCCGCCGCCCGCGCGATGGCCGCCGAACAGCTCACCTCACTGCTGGTGTTCCGCGCCGGTTCGTCGCAGCCGAAGGCGGTACCACTTGGGCTGGTGACGCGTCTCGAAGAGATCAGCGTCGAGAAGATCGAACTGTCGAACGGTCGCTACATGGTTCAGTACCGTGACCAGTTGATGCCGTTGGTGCAGATGGAAAACGTAACGGTGCGCACCTCTGGAACCCAGCCGATCCTCGTGTTCGCCGACGACGGCCGCTCGATGGGCCTCGTGGTCGACGAGATCGTCGATATTGTCGAGGAGCGTCTTCACATCGAAGTCGCGAGCGGCCGTGAAGGCATTCTTGGCTCCGCGGTCATCAAGGGTCTTGCCACCGAAGTCATCGATGTCGGCCACTTCCTGCCGATGGCGTTCTCTGACTGGTTTACCCGCAAGGAGATGCGTGTCTCCGCCACGGCGCAGTCGATCCTGCTGGTTGATGACTCGGCGTTCTTCCGTAACATGCTCTCCCCGGTCCTCAAGGCCGCCGGCTACCGTGTGCGGGTCGCCACCAACGCCCAGGAAGGCCTCGTCGTGCTGCGCTCCGGCCAGGAATTCGATGCGATCCTGACCGACATCGAAATGCCCGACATGAACGGCTTCGAATTCGCCGAAACCATTCGCGCCGACACCAAGCTTGCCCACACGCCGATCATCGCGCTGTCGTCGATGGTTTCTCCCGCGGCCATCGAGCGCGGTCGCCTCGCCGGCTTCCACGATTATGTCGCCAAGTTCGATCGGCCCGGCCTGATTGCCGCGCTGAAAGAGCAGACCACTGACATTCACCAGGCGGCATGAGGGACATGACGATGACCACCACGACCACTAACACCAAGCACAGCGCCGACGGCGCGATTACCGAATTCGTCACCACCATGATCGGGGGCCAGTTGTTCGGTATGCCGATTTCTCGCGTGCAGGACGTCTTCATGCCGGAGCGGCTGACCCGTGTGCCGCTGTCGTCCAGCGACGTTGCCGGCGTACTAAATCTGCGCGGTCGCATTGTCACGGCGATCGATATGCGCTCCCGTCTGGGCTTGCCGAAGAACGAGGATGGCAAGCCGCCGATGGCGGTCGGCGTTGACCTTCGCGGTGAATCCTATGGTCTGCTGATCGACTCTATCGGCGAGGTTCTGAAACTCGCCGACGACAGTCGGGAAGTTAACCCGGTCAATCTCGACCCGCGCATGGCGAAGATGGCCTCGGGTGTCCATCGTCTCGAAGGGCAGCTCATGGTCGTTCTTGACGTCGATAAAATCCTTGAAATTTCGCCCGACAAACTGGCCGCATAAGGCTCTCGACCGTCGGGATATTAGTGTCCTTTAGGACAACAACTGCAGAGGCCAAAATGAAGACTTGTTTGGTAGTCGATGACTCCAGCGTCATCCGTAAAGTGGCACGACGTATTTTAGAAGGTCTGGATTTCGAAATAGCGGAAGCCGAAAACGGCGAGAAGGCTCTCGAGGTCTGCAAGAGCGGATTTCCAGACGCCATCCTGCTCGACTGGAACATGCCCGTCATGGACGGCTACGAGTTCCTGCACAATTTGCGCCGCCTGCCCGGTGGCGATGCACCAAAGGTGGTGTTCTGCACGACGGAAAATGACGTCGCGCATATCGCACGCGCGCTGCATGCCGGCGCCAACGAATACATCATGAAGCCATTCGACAAGGAAATCGTGTCGGCGAAGTTTCATGAAGTCGGTCTGATCTGACGATCGCCCCGGAAACGGGGCGTTCGCGCCTCCGATCGTTAAAGTAATATTTAATTTTTATTGTTGCGTTCTGTTGCGTTGGTGATTCCATGAGTACAGCTTTGATGAACCCTCCAGGTTCGGATACGACGCGCTATGAACCGCTGCGGGTCATGGTAGTCGACGACTCCGTTGTGATTCGCGGCTTGATCTCGCGCTGGATCGAAGCCGAGCCGGACATGACGGTCGCGGCTTCGCTGCGCACCGGTCTTGATGCCGTCAACCAGATCGAACGCATCAATCCCGATGTCGCGGTGCTCGATATCGAAATGCCGGAGCTCGACGGCATTGAAGCGCTGCCACAGCTTCTGGCCAAGAAGCGTAATTTGATCGTGATCATGGCGTCGACGCTGACACGTCGCAACGCGGAAATCAGCTTCAAGGCGATGTCTCTCGGCGCCGCCGACTACATTCCAAAGCCGGAAAGCACGCGCGAAAGTGCCGCGGCCGATATTTTCAAGCACGATCTGCTGCAGAAGATCCGTCATCTCGGCATGAAGGTTCGGCGTTTGAAGACCGGCGGGGCGCCGTCGATCGCGCCGCTCGGTCGCCCGCGCGACACGGCGCCGCGGCCGGTCGCGACCGTCGCCGCGCAGGCTCAACTGGTCAAACGGTCTTTCAGCGCGATCACGCCGCGGGTGTTGTTGATCGGATCCTCGACCGGTGGCCCACAGGCGCTGATGGCGCTGGTCACCGAAATCGGCGCCGTCATCGATCGCGTTCCGGTGCTGATCACGCAACACATGTCCCCGTCCTTCACCACCATTCTCGCCGAGCATCTGGCACGTGCCAGCAAGCGGCCGGCGCATGAAGGTATCGACGGCGAGGCCGTCAAGCCTGGCCAGATCTATCTGGCGCCGGGCGGCAAGCACATGCGGGTCGTCAAACAGGGGGCCGGCATCGCGATCGCGCTCGACGACGGTCCGGCGGTGAATTTTTGTAAGCCGGCGGTCGATCCGCTGTTCAATTCTGCTATCGATGTCTGGCAGGGGGCCATCCTGGCCGTCGTACTGACGGGCATGGGCTCCGATGGCATGCGCGGCGGCAAGGATATTGTCGCGGCCGGCGGCAACGTCATCGCCCAGGACGAGGCGTCCAGCGTCGTCTGGGGCATGCCCGGAGCCGCCGCCAACGCCGGTATTTGTTCGGCGATCCTGCCGCTTAACCAGATCGCACCGAAACTGGTCCGGATCTTCTCGGGAGACCGCTCATGACTCCGGTCGATTACGAATTCCTGCGCAAGTTCCTGAAGGAACGCTCCGGACTCGATTTGTCGATCGACAAGCAATATCTGGTCGAGAGCCGCCTGACACCGCTGGCGCGGAAGGCCAATTTGGCCGGCATCGACGAACTGGTGCAGAAGATCAAAGGTGGCTCGGCGGCGATCGCTTCCGACGTCATCGAGGCGATGACCACCAACGAGACGTTCTTCTTCCGCGACAAGATTCCGTTCGATCATCTGCGCGACACTATCATGCCCGAATTGCTACAGGCCCGCGCCGGACGACGCAGCCTGCGGATCTGGTGCGCGGCGGCCTCGACCGGGCAGGAGCCCTATTCGATCGCGATGTGCCTGAAGGAAATGGGCGCCGCGCTGAGCGGCTGGCGCGTCGAGATCATCGGCACCGATATATCGCAGCAGGTGCTGGATAAATCCAAGTCGGGCATCTACAGCCAGTTTGAGGTCCAGCGCGGGCTTCCGATCCAGTTGCTGGTGAAGTATTTCAAGCAAATCGGCGAGATGTGGCAGATCAATCCCGACATTCGCTCGATGATCCAGTACCGGCCACTGAATCTGCTGCAGGACTTCACCCATATGGGCAAGTTCGACCTCATCTTCTGTCGCAACGTGCTGATCTATTTCGACCAGGATATGAAGTCACAGATTTTCAACCGGCTCGGCAAGGTAATGGAGCCGGATGGCTTTCTCGCGCTCGGCGCCGCGGAAACCGTGGTCGGGTTGACGGACGTCTTCAAGCCCTACGCTGACCGCCGCGGGATCTATCGCCCAAATACCGCGCGCGCGGCGCCCTCGATCGTGCCCGGCATGGGGCAACAGCCGATTCGCGTCGCTACATCGTCGATCCGCTGATCCTTAATCCCCGCGGCGCGGGCCGGTAACGCCCGCGCCGCCATGAGTCTTTTCAAACGTAGTTCAGAATCCTGGAATCCGGCCTGCGCCAGCCGCGACACTTGCTCGATCGCTCTGAATACCAGATGGTTTTGCGGCAGCGCGTTGGCCTGGGCGCGAACACGAAATCGCGCCGATCGCTGTCGGCATTAAAACGACATTGCGACAGCAAGTCCCGTATTTGAGAATGTGCTGCGCTAGTAAGCCGCGACGTTTCCTGAGGCACCGGCGTTCACACCCACCCCCACGGTGCGCAACAGACTTGCCGACGGCAGGTAATGGTTGCAATTTCTATTACAGATTGTAGTAGTATTTTGTACATCCAAAACCCGAGGGGGGGGGAAGATGAATGCAAACTATGTGGCTGCGCTGAACGGCACGCTGGTCTCGCCGACCGGAGGTGCAGCGCTGAGCAGCGTTGAGTTTTACAACGACCTGCCGTTCACCGTGCAACTATTCTTCATCGACGGCAGCGGCTATCATCAATATCTCGGGACCATCTTCGCGAACAGTAACGCGCCGGTTTCGAACGTGAACGTTGGTGACTTCTTCCTGTTTTCGCTACCAACCAGCGGCGCGTTTATCAGCGTGATCGAACTCACCAGCGCGACCGGGTATCACCTCGACAACACGCTGCTGATTGATCCGAACGATATCGGTCCGATTCCACAGCCCAATCAAACGGTTATGGTGCCGCCGAATTCACCAAGGGTGCTGGTGGCGTGCGGCACCCTGCCGCCCACCGGGCCTGGCGAGACCATTTCGTCCACCTCGAACTACGTGACGCGGGAGCAATACTGGGCACTGCAGGGCGACTCTTATTCCATCGTTCCCGGTGAAACGCGCACCATCAGCTTCACCGTCACCTCCGGGAAGCAGGAGACGTCATCGGAGCAGGCCACCGTGGCGGCATCGGTGGGTACGTCGGCGGGCGGTGGATGGGGGCCGGTGTCGGCAAGCGTTTCCGCCAGTCTCAACATGTCCGCATCGGTGTTTCAGCAGGTCACGATCACTGAACAGACCAGCACCTATGTATCGGATGTCGTCACCAACAATTCAAAAGTGCCGATCCTGGTGCTGCGCTGGCAGATGGTGGATGTCCTGACGATATTCACATTGACCGGGACCCCGATGGGGACGGTCAGCAGCGGTAGCGTGGTGATCGTGCAATCCTATGATCTCAGCGGCTTGGCCAGCCAGGTCGCACGCCCGCTGTCAGTCCGGCGTTCGCCGCCTCCTAAACTCGGCAAGTCCGCCTGACAGAGTTGCGGTTCATCGCTATGGGGGAGTGCCATGCCGAAGAATTACGTAATCCTTTGCTACGATGATCTCATGATATTTCCCATCAAAGCACTCATGAGCCCTTATCCGGGCGGCATCGTCTATTGCCCGGGAGAGCCGCAATTCTTTGGCGGTGGCGTGGAAGGAGGGGAGGGCCCTTTGACCACGCTCCAACGTGAACTTGATGAAGAAAGCGCGCACACTTTTCGCTTAAATGGTTATGTCAATCAGCCGGTGTTTCGTGGAAGCTACCCCACGAGAAAAGGGCGTGTGGAGTGTTGTTTCTATTACTCCGTCGACTGGACTTTTCTTGATCGATGGCCGGATCTGCGGGAGTGGCAACAACTCCCAAATGCCTGCCGTGAGATGTGTTTCGTCGCAACTGTCCTCCGCTCGGATTTTGACCGTGTCATGTTTCCGGGCATCAATACGCCGCCGCCATGGACAATCTTTGAAGTCTTGACGAGGGTGGCAAGGCAACAGGCTCCTCGATGGGCGCGAGACCAGATCAGACCCTTTTCCAGCGATGAGTTCGATCGTTCGCTAACTTTTCAGGCTTTTATCTGTTTTGTGAATAGTTGGTTGACGGAGACCCTGCCGGGCTGGCCGCTGCCGCCGCGACCACTCGTTCCTCGCGAAGACGTATCGATCGTAAGCCGACGCCTCGCAACGGCTTCCAGCCGACTCATTTGCCATCAACGAATTCCGTCGGGCGTCAGTTGACAACGGCCCGCAGCATCTTGACCCATTGAAGGAGTGACATCATGAGCTGCTGCGACGGCACCAAAGTCGTGATCGCCAACAATTCAGGGACCACCATCACCATCGCGTCGGTTAGTCCTACGATGGGTACCATCCAGAGCATCGGCAACGGCAACACTATCGCCGACACCGACAGTCAGACGGGCCAGGCGTACTCCACCGCCGGCACCAACGGCGCGGCGTCAGGCTCGATCGGCATCAGCATAGGCAACAGCGCCACAGCGTTGACGCTCAATTACAAATTCACGCCTGAGAACGTTTACGGAAATTGCCCGTGTACCGCCAGCCTGTCGCCATCGTCGGTGTCGAACGGCAATTATCTGGCGCAGGGGTCGACCGGCCCCGGCGCGACGGATGGCGCGGCGTCCATCACCTGGACCGTCACATCGCAACTCGGGTCGTAGTATCCGTCAGCGCGCGATCGCACCCCAAACAAAAACCCCGCCGTTTCCGGCGGGGTCAGTTCGGGAGGCGCGAGCACCGGCTCGCCGTATTGGTCAGGCCCGAGCTCAGGCCGGAATGCGGATCATCTCTTCTTCATGTGGCTCGCGCAGCACATAGCCGCGTCCCCAGACCGTTTCGATGAAGTTGCGGCCGTCCGACGCATTGGCCAGCTTCTTGCGCAGTTTGCAGATGAACACGTCGATGATCTTCAGTTCGGGCTCGTCCATGCCGCCATAGAGATGGTTGAGGAACATCTCCTTAGTGAGGGTGGTGCCCTTGCGGAGCGAGAGCAGCTCCAGCATCTGGTATTCCTTGCCGGTCAGATGCACGCGCTGGCCGCCGACCTCGACCGTCTTGGTGTCGAGATTGACGACGAGGTCGCCGGTCTGGATCACCGACTGGGCGTGGCCCTTGGAGCGGCGCACGATCGCATGGATGCGCGCGATCAGCTCCTGGCGGTGGAACGGCTTGGTCATGTAGTCGTCGGCCCCGAAGCCGAAGCCCTTGAGCTTGGACTCCGTGTCG
>JACMOT010000207.1 GCA_014377915.1 Tardiphaga sp. | reverse complement strand
CGCGGCCAGCGTCGACATCGCCGTTCGACGACCACAACAAGATATCCCGCCATAGCAGGTCATGATGTGGCTGGCATTGACCAACGCGGCCTGGTCCGTGAACGTTTAGATCGAACCTCCGGCCAGCGTGAGAGGGCCGAAATCGCTGAGCTTGAGGCTGGTGTCCGGCTCCGAGCCGACCAGCCTCGAGCCGCCCGACCCCAGGATGGAGATGTCGCCGCCCTTCTTGGTCTTGATGGTGTTGTGCAGCAGGTCGAGATTGCCGGTGGGCACCAGCGTCTTGGCGCCGTTGGTACCGCCACCAAGTTCGATGCGGGTGTACCCTTGTTTGTCGCTATGCCGATCGCGGCCGGGGCTGCCGCCGTCGTGATGTTTGGCCGGTCCGACAACACTGACGGATGGGGATAATTCCGCACGCCGACGCTGTCTGTGACCCAAGTGTGACCCAGAGGTCTGCACTCGAAAATAAGGCGCAGGATTCGGTGGCCCCGAAGGGCTGTAAGTCTTTCAAAACATTGGATGGTGGGGGAAGAAGGACTCGAACCTTCGAAGTCATAAGACGGCTGATTTACAGTCAGCTCCCTTTGCCACTCGGGACACTCCCCCGCTCCACGCCATTCGACCTCAGCCCACCAAGAAGTGGCTGGACGGCCATTAATGACGCTAAAACGAACGCCCGATGACAGGCTCCCGATTGCCGCGTTTATGGGGGAAGCGACGGGGTAAAGTCAACCGAGCCAGGCACGATTATCCGCCGTTCTGCCAAACCATTGCGAGCCGCAAATTGCCATTATTCGGGCTCCGTGAGACAAGCTGGTTATGAATGATCGAGATCGAAAGCCGCGATTCCCGCGCGGACCCGGCAACGGCCCCGCAAACAGCCGTGAAACCGGCCGCGACCGCGGCCATCAGCCAAGGCGCACCACCGGCGACGGCGCCGCCATTCTCTATGGCTGGCATACGGTGGCGGCGGGGCTGGCCAATCCGGCGCGCACTATCCGCAAGCTGTATCTGACCGAGAATGCCGCCCGTCGGCTCGCCGACGACAAGATCGACACCCGAATCGCGCCGCTGATCGTGGCGCCGCGGGAGATCGATCAGATGCTTGGCCCCGACGCCGTGCATCAGGGCCTGCTGGCCGAGGCTGATCCGCTGGAGGGCCCTGCCCTCGACGAATTGACCCAGGACGGCATCGTGCTGGTGCTCGACCAGATTACCGACCCGCACAATGTCGGCGCCATCCTGCGCTCCGCCGCCGCCTTTGCCGTCAAGGCGATCATCACCACGGCGCGGCATAGCCCGGAGGCCACCGGCGTGCTGGCCAAGGCCGCCTCCGGCGCGCTGGAACTGGTGCCGATCGTCACGGTGCCGAACCTGGCCCGGGCGATGAGTGAATTGAACGACCTCGGCTTTCTCACCGTCGGGCTTGACAGCGAGGGCAGCGAGACGCTCGACGCGGTGCCGCTGCGGCAACCGCTGGCATTGGTGCTCGGCGCCGAGGGCAGCGGGCTGCGCCGGCTGACGCGCGACAGTTGCGGCGTGGTGGCGCGGCTCGATATGCCCGGCGCCATTAAGAGCCTCAACGTCTCCAACGCCGCGGTGCTGGCGCTGTATATCGGCGCCAGCAAGCTTGGCCTGATGCGCTGAGGCCGCGACCACGAAAACGCCCACCTGCATCGCTGCAAGCGGGCGTTTTTTGGCGATCAGCAGGGCTCAGTAGGCGTGGTGCATCGGGTGCTGATGGTGGCCGCGGTGCGGACCGGCATAGCGCGGCGCGTACATCACTCGGGGGCCAGCGAAGCGGCCATGGTGGCGGCCGTAGCGCGGCGCGAAGCCTTGCTGCGAATAGCCGTAGCGACCACCCGACTGCATCGAATAACCGTGGCGGTAGGCGCGGTGACGTGGCGGGTAGCTGTAGACCACCGGCGCGCGGTAGCTGGGCTGCGCGTAGGAGTAATGATTGGTAGCGCCGCCATAGGGACCGCCATCATAAAAGCCGTAATTCGGCCGGTCGTAGCCGCGCGGGCCGCTGATCGCGGTTTCCTGATAGGTCGGATAGGGCGCGAAATTGCCGGGGCCACTGAAGCTCGGTCCGCGGTTGACGTAATAATAGCGGCCGGGATCCGGCAGCCGCTCATAGGCGGCGGAACCGGCATAGCCGTAGCCGTGATCCGGCCCGTAGCTTTCGCCGTGGCCGCACGGGCTGGCATGGGCGCCCGTGAACAGGCCGCCGCAGGCCATCGCCGGGGCAGCGCCGGCCGCGGTGACCAGCGCGACCGCCGCCACCAGTTTCAAGATCGTCTTACGCATTGCACTCTCCTGTTGGCTTGGTTTCTTGGTTGATAGGCAGATCAGTAACGACGGGCTCCCGGCGGCGCCACGATGACGGCCGGGGGATCGAACGGCACCGCGTTCTGCAGCGCCGGTGGTGGCGACTGCGCGCCCCACCCCTCGTGGAAGCTCTCCGCCGCCTTGGGCAGCTTGCGGTTCTTCGGCGGCTCGATCTCGAGCCGCCCGTAGCCAGGCTGGTGCCCGGCGCTTGGGTAATAATGCCCGACATTCGGCAGCGGATCGATATAGCGCCCGCCATAGACTGTCGGCTGCACATGAAGACCTTTGGCGAGGCCCCGGTCGCCCTCGATCACGGCATAGGACGCGTCCACACCGTTGATGATGATCGGCACCCCGGCGCGGCCGGGAATGACGATATGAAAACCGTCCCCCGCCAGTGCCGGCAGCGTGGTCCCGATCAGAATGGCAAGTGCCGACATCACGCGCATGAACAAATCCCTAATGCTCTGGTAGAATAATCAAAGCCGACACGGCATGGGTTAAAGCGGCGCGGCAATCCGCGGGTAAGCCTAACGCGCAAGCTTTCATGGAAGTTCAAAGCGATGACCCCGCGCAATGGCAGCGTTAACGCCGGGTTACGCAATGCGGGGATCGGCCGCGGCACACCACTTGCCGGCGCCGCCGCCGGTATGATTTGATCCCCGGAACTGATGCCCGTGCCGAATGTTGCCCACCCAGCCGCTTGCCGGAGATTCCGAGATGAAGTTCGTCAGCGCCGCCATCATCCTCTCGACGTTGCTCGCCACGCCGGCATTGGCGCGGCACCGAGGGTACGCCACGCCCACCGCCTTCGCCTATGCGGCGCCGGGCCAGCCCTACCGCATCGATTTCGCGCATAATTACGGTCCCGGTCGGATCGCCGGCCACTTCGCCTATTATGATGGCCCGCTGCGGCTGCGCTGCGACCAATCCGCCGCCGCCTATCGCGGCCAGGATGGTCGCGCGCATCCGTGCAATTGAGCGACGCCGTCATGCGGCGTTCGACGGCCCTATGACACAAAGATCGACTGTCCCCGTTGTTCACAGCAAGTTCCGATTGACGTGATTCCACCACATCGATTCTATGCGGGCAACACGGAGCCCGCTGATGTCTGACCGCCACCTGCTGCACGAATTCATGACCGGCAAATCCCGTGACAAGAAGGTCAGCGAAGCGCAGATCATCTGGGTGGTACGCGGTACCGTCGCCGCGCTGGGCGCGATTTCCGTGGTGCTCTGGTTCCTGTAGGGGATAGACAATCTGCCGCACTTGCAGGCCGGCCGCCGCCGCCTATCTCTAAAGCCGACGGTCGAGCCTTCCAGGGCTCCTGTCGCGAAAGGCCCCGCTGCCCCCTCAGCGGGGTTTTTTGCTGCCTGGAATTAGCCGCGAAACCGGGACCTATCGCCGCGAACAGTCGCAACGCCGGTCCTCCCGAAGCCAAGCCCTGTCCTCCCCCGGCAGGACTTTCGCTTTTGCGGCGGCGGCAGTAGCCCTTGCCGGGCAACTCTGTTATTTCACCGGCTCAGCGCGGCCGACGATTCCGGCCGCGCCTGTATAGAACCCGGGATGTCGTTCAGCCCGTTGCCCACAGTTGCCGGCATAGCTCAGCGGTAGAGCAGCGGTTTTGTAAACCGAAGGTCGGGAGTTCAATCCTCTCTGCCGGCACCAATCCTGCGATATCTTCCCGGCCGACAGCACGCCGCCGCGTAAACCATGTGTTCACTACGTCCGCCGGCCCCGCAAAACGCCGGAGTTGTGTTGCAT
>JACMOT010000206.1 GCA_014377915.1 Tardiphaga sp. | reverse complement strand
CCGGCAGATCGGCGAACAGCACCGCCATTTCCGAGCGGGTCTTGAAACGATGCTCCGGCGTCAGCTGGTCACGCTCGGTATCGGCGATCATCTTGCCGCCGGCGATGCACAGCAGCGCGTCGTGGGCTTCGTAGTCGTCGGCGGTGGCGAAATACGGCTCGTTGGTGGCGACCAGCGGAAAGCCCTTGCCATAGGCCAGATCGATCAGCCCAGCTTCGGAGCGGCGCTCCTTGTCGACGCCGTGGCGCTGCAATTCGATATAGAGCCGGTCGCCGAACAGCGAGGCCAGGCGGTCGCAGCGGGTCGCGGCGAGCGCGGCCTGGTCGGCATGGATGGCGAGCGCGATCGGCCCCTCCGGCCCGCCGGTCAGCGCGATCAGGTCCTCGGCCTCCTCGAGCAGCCATTCGAACTTGATATGCGGCGTCTGGTGGATCGGGGTCTCGAGAAAGGCGCGCGAATTCAGCTTCATCAGGCTGCGGTAGCCGCGCTCCCGCGCCGCCAGGAACACCATCCGCGCCGGCACCGCATTGAGCGCATTGCGGGCGCTGGGATCCTGGTCGCCGAAATCGACCGCGATCTCGCAGCCGATGATCGGCTGGATACCGTAGCCGGCCAGCTTGTCGGAGAATTCCAGCGCCCCGAACATATTATCGGTGTCGGTCAGCGCCAGCGCCGGCTGATGATCGGCCTTGGCCAGATCGAGCAGCTTCTGGATCTTGATCGAGCCCTTCAGCAGCGAATAGGCGGAATGGGTGTGCAGATGGACGAAACCGGGACTGGGCACGGCTGCGGGCTGTTGGCTCATGACGTCAGGCAATCATCGAATCGAGGGATCGCGGCAGCCCCGAAAGACCGACTCGCCGATCTATCGTGATGCCTGCGCCGGAGCCTGTCCATGTGAAACCCGCCAGCCCGGCAAAGCGTCCCCGCTTTCCCATCGACACCTTTGCGCCAGCGGGCGGGTCCGGCTCAAAGCTGCGGAATCAACTGCGCCCACACGGCAATCATGCCCACAAACAATACGATCGACGCCATTGCCGCTGCTTCTTCAACGAAAGTTTTCAACATGTCAGCCTCCGTGTTACTGGAACATATGCAGAACAATGTTCGCATTTTGTTCCTGGAGTCAAGTTCGACTGTTGCCCTTGGATCCGAATGCAAATGGATGGTTAACGGCGTAGCTACGGTGGCCGATAGAACAGATGTGAGTTGACGAAACCTCGCCCAGCCGGCTCTGTCGGCCCAAATACCCCATACGTCGGCCAGCGAGTCGGCAGGAGATTTTCATGCTCAAAGCGCTGTTCGCCCTGATCGCCCTCGGAACGGTCGCCGCCGTCGATTGCAGCCCCGCCGCGGCCTCGCCCAGCGGGTACCCGTTCTGCATGCGCTCACTGTATGGCGATGACGACTGCAGCTACTCGACCTACCGGCAGTGCGCGATCACCGCTTCCGGCCAGGGCACCACCTGTTTCCAGAACCCGGCGCTGGCCCATTCGCCGGCCTACACCGAACAGCCGGCGCCACGCTCCCGCAGCCGCCAGCGCCGCGGCTACTGAGCCGAAGGCACCGTCAGGCAGGTCAGTCGAGTTCGATGACCTTGCCGTTTTCCAGCGAGACCCTGCGGTCCATCCGGCCCGCCAGCTCCATATTATGGGTCGCGATCAGCATCGCCACCCGGGTCGCCTTCACCAGCTGCATCAGCGCCTTGAAGACGTGGTCGGCGGTGTGCGGATCGAGGTTGCCGGTCGGCTCGTCAGCGAACAGCACCCGCGGCGCGTTGGCGACAGCGCGGGCAATCGCCACGCGCTGCTGCTCGCCGCCGGATAATTCCGAGGGCCGGTGCGTGATGCGCTCGCCCAGCCCGAGATAGGCCAGGATCTCCTTCGCCCGAACCACGGTTTCGGCGCGTTTCAGGCCGCGGATCATCTGCGGCATCATGACATTCTCAAGCGCGGTGAATTCCGGCAGCAGACGGTGCGACTGGTAGACGAAGCCGATATCGGTGCGGCGGATCTGGGTGCGCTCGGAGTCCGACAGGCCGGAGGTCGCGGTGCCGCCGACATAGACCTCGCCCTCGTCCGGGCTCTCCAGCAGGCCGGCGATGTGCAGCAACGTCGATTTGCCGGAGCCGCTTGGCGCGACCAGTGCGACCGACTGGCCGGCCCACAGCGCCAGCCTGGCATTATCAAGGATGGTCAGGACGGTCGCGCCCTGGGTGTATTGCCGCTTGATGTCGTGGAGATAGACGACCGGTACATCCTCGCCCGCCTGCGCCATGTCAGTCATCTCTACTCGTACCTTAGCGCTTCAACGGGATCGAGGCGCGCGGCGCGCCAGGACGGATACAGGGTGGCGAGGAAGGACAACGTCAGCGCCATGATCACCACGGCGCTGGTCTCGCCGACGTCGACCTCGGCCGGCAGTTTGGAGAGAAAATACAGTTCCGGCGAGAACAGTTCGGTGGAGGTCATCCAGGAGATGAACTGCCGGATCGACTCAATATTCATGCACACCAGCAGTCCGACCGCGAAGCCGACCAGGGTGCCCACCACGCCGATCGCCGCGCCGGTGATCAGGAAAATCCGCATGATCGAGCCCTGCGTCGCGCCCATGGTGCGCAGGATGGCGATGTCGCTGCCCTTGTCCTTCACCAGCATGATCAGTCCAGACACGATGTTGAGCGCCGCCACCAGCACGATCAGGGTCAGGATCAGGAACATCACGTTGCGTTCGACCTGCAGCGCGTTGAAGAAGGTCGAATTGCGCTGCCGCCAGTCGACCAGGAAGATCGGCCGCCCCGCCGCCTCGGTCACCGTCTTACGGTACTCGTCGATCTTGTCGGGATTGACCGTATAGACCTCGATCGAGGTGACATCCGAGGCACGGTTGAAATAGGCCTGCGCCTCCGTCAGCGGCATGAACACGAAGGTCGAATCATATTCCGACATTCCGATCTCGAACACCGCGGCGACCTTGTAAGGCTTGATCCGCGGCGTCGTGCCCATCGGCGTTACCGCCCCCTTCGGCGCCACCAGCGTGATGTTATCGCCGGCATGGAGCGACAACTGGTCTGCCAGTCGCCGGCCGATCGCAACGCCCTGCCCGTCGTCAAAGCCTTCGAGCGTGCCCTGCTTGATGTTCTTGGCGATGGAAGTGAGGTTGTTGAGGTCGGCTGCGCGAATGCCGCGCACAAACACACCCGAGGCCCCGAAGGCAGAGGATCCCAATGCCTGGCCATCCACCACCGGCGCGGCCAGCCGAATGCCCTTGACGCCATTGATGCGCTCGGCGACGTCCTTCCAGTCGGTCAGCGGGCTTTCCAGCGGCTGCACCAATAGATGACCGTTGAGGCCTAGAATCTTGTCCAGTAGTTCCTTGCGGAAGCCGTTCATGACCGCCATCACAATGATCAGCGTGGCAACACCGAGCATGATGCCGAGGAACGAGAAACCGGCGATGACGGAGATGAATCCTTCCTTGCGGCGTGCACGGAGATAGCGTCCGGACAGCAGCCATTCGAAGGCGGCGAAAGGTGGGGTTCGAACTGGCTCGCTCATGGCATCATCCATCGTTCGAATCTCACACGATTCGGGCTAATTCTAGCCGCATACTCGGCACATCGCGACCGCTCGGTGGATAAGTCGTCAGGACGTCAGCCTGGCGACGGCCTCAGCCGCGCTGATATTCTCGCGCGAACCGTCACTACGTCGCTTCAATTCAATCTTGCCGTCGGCCAACCCCTTCGGACCGACCAGGATCTGCCACGGCACGCCGATCAGGTCGGCGGTGGCGAATTTGCCGCCGGCGCGCAGGTCTGTGTCGTCATACAGGACGTCCACACCCTTGGCGGAGAGTTCCTTGTAGAGCGCCTCGCAGGCCGCGTCGGTCTCGGCCGCGCCCTGCTTCAGGTTGAGGATGGCGACCCGGAACGGCGCCACGGCTTCCGGCCAGATGATCCCGTTTTCGTCATGGCAGGCCTCGATGATCGCGCCCAGCAGGCGCGACACACCGACGCCGTAGGAACCGCCATGAATCGGCAGATTGGCGCCATCGGCGCCGGCCACCCTGGCCTTCATGGCCTCGGAATATTTGGTGCCGAAATAGAAGATCTGCCCGACTTCGATGCCGCGCGTCTGCACGCGCTTGTCGGCCGGCACCTCGCGGTCGAACCGCTCGGCGTCATGGACGTCCTCGGTGGCGGCATAGACCGACGTCCATTGCGTGATGATGTCAGTGAGATCGCCGTCATAGTCGACGTCATCCGGCGGCACCGGCAGGTTGAGCACGTCGCTGTCGCAATACACCGCCGATTCGCCAGTCTCGGCGAGCACGATGAATTCGTGGCTGAGATCGCCGCCGATCGGGCCGGTTTCGGCGCGCATCGGGATCGCCTTCAGGCCCATCCGCGCGAAGGTCCGCAGATAGGCGACGAACATCCGGTTATAGGAGCGCCTGGCTGCGGCCTCATCGACGTCGAATGAATAGGCATCCTTCATCAGGAATTCGCGGCCACGCATCACGCCAAATCGCGGACGCTGCTCGTCGCGGAATTTCCACTGGATATGGTAGAGGTTGAGCGGCAGGGACTTGTAGGATTTCACATAGCCGCGGAAGATGCCGGTGATCATTTCCTCATTGGTCGGTCCGTACAGAAGCTCGCGCTTATGGCGATCCTGGATCCGAAGCATCTCCGGCCCGTAAGCATCGTAACGCCCGCTTTCGCGCCACAAATCGGCGAGTTGCAATGTCGGCATCAACAGCTCGATCGCGCCGGCGCGGTTCTGCTCTTCGCGCACAATCGCCTCGATCTTGCGCAATACCCGCAGGCCCAGTGGCAGCCAGGCATAGATGCCAGCGGCCTCCTGCCTGATCATGCCCGCACGCAGCATCAGCCGGTGCGAGACGATCTCCGCCTCTTTCGGAGTCTCCTTGAGAATAGGCAGAAAATAACGCGATAATCGCATGGGCACGCTCAAGAATCGTCGGACACGGGATCAACGAGTGAAACCGGATCGGCTGCCAAAACACAAGGGCAGCGGGGCACGGTCACGATCACGAGTATGGCTTTTGCGGCACTCGCCAACGTCGTTTCAGCCGCTGGGTAAAATGCCGGTAGTATGATGGTATCAGCGAATGCCTCAATTTTAAACAGCATTGCTGAAATTGGTGACAAGCCGAAAAAGATCGGCTACGAATCAAAACGCAGGCGGTCTGCAAGGACAAAGTCTGGTGGTCCAAGTCTCGGGAGGAGCCCTGACGCGCTCAAGCAGCGTCAACCCGTCGTCAAGGATAAAAATCCAAAAAAGCCGGGTTAATAGGGTCGACACAATTTTCCGAGCAGGGCCGCGGCCCTGCTCTTTTTTTTGATTTTCTTGTCACAATCTACCGCGGGAACGCGCAAGACGGCGACGCAGGGTTGCCGTCAATCTGGCGACAGCGCCGGCTGTTTCGGCTTTATGCCGGACAGCCATGAACAGAGCGCGCCCTGAACCGCGCCGACGATACCAAACGTCAACAGCTGACGCAGCGGAATCGGCACGGCGGTCCAGATCACAATCATGGCGATACTGACCGCGTAGCCAAAGATGGTCGACGTCAGAACTTTCGGCCAGAGTTGCATCTTGTCCTCGAGAAACCAGTCCTCGAGCCACATCACCAGCGCTGGGATCAATCCGAACCAATAGGCGAACGGCAGCCCCATCAAGAAGCCGGGAAATCCGCCGATGCTCTTGCCGGCGGACAGTTCGCGCAGTTCAAACACGACAAATCCGACCGCCGGGCCGAGCAGCAGGAAGATCAAAAAGCGCTTCATATCGTTCCTCCGATACGCGGCGCCACGCCGGCGCTGGATTCGCGCCGGCTAGATCGGCACGCCCATCAGTTTCGACAGCCGCTCAATATTGAAATAATCCATACGATAGCAATACATGCCGATGCCGAACAGGACCGCTGAAATCAGCGTAGTCCACAGCAGCTTGCGGCCCATCCGGCTGATGACGGGGGCGCCGGGATCGGTACCATCGGTCCCCTCGCCGTCTTCATGCTGGCTGCGCACACCAAACGGCAGCGTCAGGAACAACGTGATCCACCAGACAACAAAGTAGACCGCCAGCGCCGTTGAAATCGTGTAGGCCATCGATCCTCAGGACTGTTCGATTTCGACAAGAGCACCGGAAAAATCCTTGGGGTGCAGGAACAGCACCGGCTTGCCATGGGCGCCGATCTTCGGCGTGCCGTCGCCTAGCACCCGCGCGCCTTCGCCGATCAGCGTATCGCGCGCCACCAGGATATCCGGCACCTCATAACAGAGGTGATGGATCGCACCGTCGGGATTGCGCTCCACGAATTTAGCGATCGGGGAGCCCTCGCCCAGCGGCTGGATGAATTCGATCTTGGTGTTCGGCAGCGTCGCGAACACCGTGATCACCCCATGCTCGGGCAGCGGCACCGTGGCGGAAATCTCGGCACCAAAGGCGGTGCCATAGATTTTTGCCGCTTTCTCCGCGTCGGCGACCGCGATCGCCACGTGATTGAGCCGGCCTAGCATGGAGTTCTCCGTCATTTTACCGAGGCTACTTCTCGACCTGCATGATGTGAACGTAGCACATCGTCTTCTTGCCCCACTGCTCCTGCAGCGCCGAGCGCACGGCACGACGAACGGATTCGGCGATGGCGTCGGGATCGCGCTTGCGCGCCTTCGGCAGGTTCTCGACAATGTTGACGACGATATCGAAGACGATGTCGTCCATCGCCTCGCCCTTGGCATTCTTCTCGGGGATCCCGATCAGGTCAACCGCGGGTTCATCGGCGAGGTCGCCCTTGGCGGTGACGGCGATGCCGACAAACGCGCAACCAGCCATCGCCAGACGCCGCCGTTCCGAAACGGCGCGCGACTTGGAGTCTTCCAGGATCGAGCCGTCCTTGTAGATCTTGCCGGACGGAATTTCCTCGATGACCGCGGCATCGCCGGGCGACAGCCGGACCAGATCGCCGTTCTTGACGATCATGGTGCGCGGCACGCCGCATTCACGCGCCAGCTTGGCGTGCTCGTGCAGATGCAGCGCCTCGCCATGCACCGGGATCAGCAATTGCGGGCGAACCCAGGAAATCATGTCACGCAATTCGTCGCGGCGCGGATGTCCGGAGACGTGGACCAGATGGGTGCGGTCGGTGACCACCTCCACACCCTGGGTGATCAGGCCATTGATGATGGTGCCGACGGCCTTCTCATTGCCCGGAATGGTCCGCGACGAGAAAATCACGGTGTCGCCCCTGTTCAGGGTCACCAACGGGTGATCGTCATTGGCGATGCGCGACAGCGCGGCACGCGGCTCGCCCTGGCTGCCGGTGCACAGCGCGATCACCTTGTCTGGTGGCAAATGCCCATACATGTCGGCACCGCGGAACGCCCGCACGCCGTCGAGGAAACCGGTCTCGCGCGCGACCTGAACGACGCGTTCCATGGCGCGTCCGACCACGACAACTTCGCGGCCCGAGGCCTCGGCAGCTTCGGCGACGGCGCGCAGCCGCGCCACGTTGGAGGCGAAGGTGGTGACGGCAACGCGGCCCTTGGCGGCCTTCACCAGTTCGGTGATGGTCTTTGCAACTTCCATCTCGGAGGGCGAGCGCCCTTCCCGCACGGCGTTGGTGGAATCGCCGATCAGCGCCAGCACGCCGGCATCGCCGAGTTCGCGCAAACGGCGCTCGTCGGTCGGCTTGCCGATGATCGGGGTCGGATCGATCTTCCAGTCGCCGGTGTGCAGCACAGTGCCGGCAGCGGTGTGGATCGCCAGCGCGTGCGATTCCGGGATCGAATGCGCGACCGGAATGAACTCGACCTTGAACGGCCCGAGTTCGATGGTGCCGCCCGACGCCACCACGGTGACGGGGATCTTCGGCGGGTTGCGCTCGGAGGCGCATTTGGCCTGGAACAGCGCGGCGCTGAACTGCGTCGCGTAGATCGGACACTTCAGCTTCGGCCACAGGTCGATGATGGCGCCGAAATGGTCCTCATGGGCGTGGGTGAGGATCAGGCCGACGAGGTTCTTGCGCTCCTTTTCCAGGAAGCGCACGTCCGGCATCACCAGGTCGATGCCGGGCAGATGTTCCTCGTCGCCGAAATAGACGCCGAGATCGATCGCCAGCCATTTCTGGTTGCCGCGATTGCCCATGCCGTAAATCGACAGGTTCATGCCGATCTGGCCGACCCCGCCGAGTGGCGCGAAAGTAAGTTGGTCTGGTTTGGTTGTCATTGTGTTGCCCCTGCCGACGCGGTCGACCCGAAATGAACGTCACCGGCAGAAATCGGAATGCGCTTGCCGTCCGATGTGCTGACGATCAGACAGCCGCTTTCGTCGATGGTGTCGAAAATGCCTGAGATGATGGATGAACCTGATTGGATGGAAACCGGCTCGCCTAGCCCCGCGGCGCGCGCCAGCCAAGATGAACGGATTTCGTCGAAGCCGCGGCCGTTATCCCATATCCCGCGGTACTCCGTCCAACTATCTGACAATGCATTGAATAAATCTTCAGCGCTGGTATCTATGCCGAGCGCGTGGAGCGCGGTGGCCGGATACGGCGTGCCTTCGGGGAATGCCACCACATTGGTGCCGATTCCAACCACCACGGCGAGCCCGCCGTCACCGACCGCCTCGGCTTCCAGCAGGATGCCGGCCAGTTTGGCGCGACCTGCCAGAACGTCGTTGGGCCATTTCAGCGCAAACTTCATCTCTTCCGATCCTGGCGATCTGAGCAACGCCTCCATGCTGACCCGGGCCAGCGCGGCTTCCAATGCCAGTCCCGCCGCAAAGCCAAGGGTGGCTGCAAGGGCGGGCGACACGTCCATGACTTCAAGAATAGAACTGGCAAGATTGCCCCGCGGTGCGACCCACGGCCGATGCCGTCGTCCGCGCCCCGCGGTCTGCTCCGAGGTGACGAACCACATCGGGCCGCGCTCGCCTTCGCGGGCACGGTTCATGGCTTCTACATTGGTTGAGCCGGCGCTGTCGAATGCCGCGAGCCGGTAACCGGCTGCCGCGGCTCGCGGGCCGAGCGAAAACCCCATCTAGAACAGCGACTTGGCAGCGAAAGCAGCAGCGGCGACGAGCGGGGCCGGATAGACAAAGAACAGCACGTTGAACAGGCCGGCCACCGCCAGCACGCCACGCAATTCGATCCGCATCGGGTCGAGCGCACCTTTCGGCTCGTCAAAATACATCAGCTTGACGATGGTCAAATAGTAAAACGCACCCACCACGCTGGCCAGCACGCCCACCACGGCAAGCACGAACAGCCCGGCCTTGATGGCCGCGACGAACACATAGAACTTGGCGAAGAAGCCAGCCAGCGGCGGAATGCCGGCCAGCGAGAACAGGAACATGGCGAAGAAGAACGCCAGCATCGGGTTGGTCCGCGACAGACCGGCGAAATCGCTGATCTTCTCGATCGGCTGGCCGTCGCGCTTCATGGTCAGGATGATGGCGAAGGTGCCGAGCGTCATCGCCACATAGATCGCGATATAGACCAGCACGCCCTGCGCGCCTTCCACGGTGCCGGCGGCGAGGCCAACCAGCGCGAAGCCCATGTGACCGATCGACGAATAGGCCATCAGGCGCTTGATATTGGTCTGGCCGATGGCTGCGAACGAGCCCAGCACCATCGAGGCGATCGAGACGAACACCACTACCTGCTGCCACTGCACCATGATGCCGGGGAACGCGGTCAGCGCCACGCG
The DNA here is from genome assembly GCA_014377915.1 of Tardiphaga sp. The sequence goes on along the minus strand of JACMOT010000206.1, from coordinate 7,433 downwards.
GGTGAACACCGCCAGCGCGGCGACCTTCGGGGCCGAAGCAAAGAACGCCGTGACCGGGGTCGGCGCGCCTTCATAGACGTCCGGCGTCCACATGTGGAACGGCACCGCCGAGACCTTGGAGCACAGGCCCGCGAGCAGGAAGACGAGGCCGAACACCAGGCCGACGCTGCCGGTGGTCGCCGCCGCCGCGATGCCGGTGAAGGTCACGGTGCCGGTGAAGCCGTAGATCAGCGAGGCGCCGTACAGCAGCATGCCGGACGACAGCGCGCCGAGCACAAAATACTTCAGGCCGGCTTCGGTCGATTTGGCGTTGTCGCGGTTGGAAGCGGCGACGACATAGAGCGCCAGGCTCATCAGTTCGAGGCCGAGATAGAGCATGATCAGGTCGCCGGCCGAGATCAGCACCATCATGCCGAGGGTCGAGAGCAGCACCAGGATCGAATATTCGAAGATTTTCCGCGATTCGTGCTCGAGGAATTCGCGGGACAGGATCAGCGTCACACCGGAGCCGATCAGCGCCAGGATCTTCAGGAAGCGGGCGAAGTCGTCGACGATGAAACTACCGCCGAAGGTGACCAGTTTGCCGGCGGGCAGCATCAGTTCCAGCGCCCCCACCACAACCAGCAGGACAACCGCGAGCGCCGTCACGAGGCCGGTGACCTTTGGCCCGTTGAAGGCCCCGATCATCAGCAGCGCCATGGCGCCTACGGCCAGCACAAGCTCCGGCAACACGGGCAGCAGCGAATATCCGGCGGTCTCAAAAGTCATTGCGCGTTGTCCTGACCTGCTGCGTTACGGCAACAGCGCGGCTGCCTTCACGGCAGTCACTGCGGTGGCATAATTGTTGACGAGGAGTTGCACCGAGGCGGCCGACATGTCGAGCACGGGCTTCGGATAGACGCCAAACCAAAGGGTGAGAACGACCAGCGGCACCAGCAGCAGGCCTTCGCGGAAGGTGATGTCCTTGATGCCCACCAGCGCCGGCTTGGTCAGCGCGCCGAACATCACCTTGCGGTAGAGCCACAGCGCGTAGCCTGCCGACAGGATGACGCCGGTCGCGGCCACCGTCGCCGTCGGGATGCTGCTCTTGAAGGTACCGATCAGGGTCAGGAATTCGCCGACGAAACCGGACGTCCCGGGCAGACCAACATTGGCCATGGTGAAGACCATGAACAACAGCGCGTATAGCGGCATGCGGTTGACGAGGCCGCCATAGGCCGCGATCTCACGGGTATGGAGGCGGTCATAGACCACGCCAACGCAGAGAAACAGCGCACCGGAGACAATGCCATGGGAGACCATCTGGAATACCGCGCCGGAGACGCCCTGGGTGTTGCCGGCGAAGATGCCCATGGTGACGAAGCCCATATGGGCAATCGACGAATAGGCGATCAGCTTCTTGATGTCTTCCTGCATCAGCGCCACCAGCGAGGTGTAGACGATGGCGATCACCGACAGCGTCATCACCAGCGGCGTGAAGTACACCGAAGCGTCCGGGAACATCGGCAGCGAGAAGCGCAGGAAACCGTAGCCGCCCATCTTCAACATGATCGCGGCCAGCACGACCGAGCCCGCGGTTGGCGCCTCGACATGGGCATCCGGCAGCCAGGTGTGCACCGGCCACATCGGCATCTTCACGGCGAAGGATGCGAAGAACGCCAGCCAGGCCCAGATCTGCAGATGGCGCGGCACCGCGGTGTGCATCAGCGTCGGAATGTCGGTGGTGCCGGCGTTCCAGTACAGCGCCATGATCGCCAGCAACATCAAGACCGAGCCGAGCAGCGTGTAGAGGAAGAACTTGAACGACGCATAGACGCGGCGCGGGCCGCCCCAGACGCCGATGATCAGGAACATCGGGATCAGGCCGCCTTCGAAGAACAGATAGAACAGCACCAGGTCCAGCGCCGAGAAGGTGCCGATCATCAGCGTTTCCAGAATCAGGAACGCCATCATGTATTCGGGGACGCGTTTGGTGATCGATTTCCATGACGCCAGGATGCAGAACGGCATCAGCGCGGTAGTCAGGATCACGAATGGCAGCGAAATGCCGTCGACGCCCATGTGATAATTAATGGCGTTGGCGAGCCACGGCGCCTTCTCGACGAACTGGAAGTCGCCATTGGCGCCGTCGTAACGCATCACCAGGATCATCGACACCGCGAAGGTGATCAACGTCGTCCAGATCGAGATCCAGCGCGCATTGCGGTTGGCGGCTTCGTCGCCGCCGCGTGCCAGCAGGTAAACCAGAATAGCGCCGACGGTCGGCAGGAAGGTGACGACGGAAAGAATGGGCCAAGTCATGACGGAAGCCGACGACATCACTGGCCCCCCAGGCCGAATATGAACCAGGTGATCAAGCCGGCGACGCCGATCAGCATCGCAAAGGCATAGTGATAGAGATAGCCGGTCTGGATCCTGACCGCGCCACGGGTGATATCCATCACGCGCGCCGAGATGCCATCGGGACCGAGACCATCGATGATCTTGCCATCACCGACCTTCCATAGGAAGTGGCCGATCCACTTCGCGGGGCGGACGAAAATCAGATCGTAGAGCTCGTCAAAATACCACTTGTTGAGCAGGAACTTGTACAGCAGCGGATGCTGGCCGGCGAGCTCGACGGGCAGATACGGGCGACGGATGTAGAACAGCCACGACACCAGGAAGCCGACCGCCATCATCACCGTCGGCAGATAGGCGATCATCGCCGGGATATGATGCATCTCCTCGAGAATATGCGCGTTGTTCTTCAGCGACTCGCGGAAGAACTCTCCCACGCCGTGACCGGCAAACAATTCCTTGAACGGGAAGCCGGCCAGGATCGAACCGGCGCCGAGCACCGCGAGCGGCGCCAGCATCCAGTACGGCGCTTCATGCGCGGCCTCGTAATGCTTGCGGTCGTGCGGCTCGCCATGAAAAGTCTTGAAGATCAGGCGCCAAGAATAGAATGAGGTCAGGCCGGCGGCGATCACCGTCATCAGGAAGCCGTACAGCGCGAACGGATTATGCGCGACATAAGCGGCCTCGATGATGGCGTCCTTGGAGAAATAGCCGGCGGTCAGCGGGAATCCGGTCAGCGCCAGCGTGCCGATCACCATCATGGCGTAGGTGAAGGGGATCTTGTCCTTCAGCCCGCCCATGTTGCGGATGTCCTGCTCGTGATGCATCGCATAGATCACCGAGCCGGAACCCAGGAACAGCAAGGCCTTGAAGAAGGCATGCGTGAACAGATGGAACATGGCGACCGAATAGGCCCCTGCCCCCAGCGCCACGAACATGTAGCCGAGCTGCGAACAGGTCGAATAGGCAACGATCCGCTTGATGTCGTTCTGCACCAGACCGATGGTGGCAGCGAACAGCGCCGTGGTCCCGCCGACCAGCATCACGAAGGCCTGGGCGTTGGGCGCCAGTTCGAACAGCGGCGACATCCGCGCCACCAAGAACACGCCGGCGGTCACCATGGTCGCGGCATGGATCAGCGCCGACACCGGGGTCGGACCTTCCATGGCGTCCGGCAGCCAGGTGTGCAGCAGGAACTGGGCCGACTTGCCCATCGCGCCCATGAACAGCAGCAGGCAGGTCAGGGTCAGGGCATCGGCATGCCAGCCGAAGAAGTCGATGGTCTTGCCGGTGAGGCCGGGCGCGCCGGCAAAGATGGTGTCGAAATCGGTCGAGCCGATCAGCATGAAGATCGAGAAGATGCCGAGCAAGAAGCCGAAATCGCCGACGCGGTTGACCACGAAGGCCTTGATCGCCGCGGCGTTCGCGGTCGGCTTCTGATACCAGAACCCAATCAGCAGATAGCTCGCGAGACCGACGCCTTCCCAGCCGAAGAACAGCTGCAGCAGATTGTCGGCGGTCACCAGCATCAGCATCGCGAAGGTGAACAGCGACAGATACGCCATGAAGCGCGGCCGGTTCGGATCATCTTCCATGTAGCCGATCGAATAGATGTGCACGAGCGACGACACCGTGGTGACGACGACCAGCATCACGGCGGTCAGCGTATCCACGCGCAGCGTCCACGACAGCTGCAGATCGCCCGACGTGATCCAGGGCATCAGCACGATGCGGGCGTCGTGATGCATGAAGCCGACATCGATCAGCGTCACCCAGGACAGCACGGCGGAAACGACCAGAAGCGTGGCAGTGATCAGCTCGGCCGCGCGCGAACCGGCGGCGGCGGGCTCGATTGCGTGATGGTCGCCGTATCCGTGATCGTCAGCGGCGTGTTCGTCATGGGCATGCGCCGCGTGCGCATCGCCGTGATGGTCCAGTTCATCGCCACTTGGGTTGCGCGCATGCGCCCCCGACAGTGCGATCAGGCCGGCGATCATGGCGCCGATCAGCGGCAGGAAAACAAGAGCCTGGATCATAGTGGTGCCTTGTTAGGAGGCATGATCTCACGACAAACGGATTCGTTTGTCGGGGAAAACCGGGATCCACTTTTCCGGATCATGCCCTCAGCCCTTCATCAGATTGACGTCTTCAACCGCGATCGAGCCACGGTTGCGGAAATATACCACCAGCACGGCGAGACCGATCGCCGCCTCGGCGGCGGCCACGGTCAGCACCAGCAAGGCAAACACCTGGCCGACGATGTCGCCGAGGAAGGACGAGAACGCCACCATGTTGATGTTGACCGCGAGCAGGATCAGCTCGATCGACATCAGGATGACAATGATGTTCTTGCGATTGAGGAAGATGCCGAGGATGCCGAGCGTGAACAGGATCGCGCCGACCGCGAGATAATGTCCGAGACCGATGATCATTTGACCCACTCCCCGGCGTCAGCGTCCCGCAGCCCCTGCCCGGAGGCGACCTTGCGAACGGCCATGGCCAGTTCGGGCGTACGGGCGTTCTGAACGTTGATGTCCTGACGCTTGACGCTGGATTTGTGACGCAACGTCAGCACGATCGCGCCAATCATCGCCACCAGCAGGATCATAGCGGAGAGCTGGAAGTAATGGATGTACTTCGTATACAGCACCAGGCCGAGCGCCTCGGTGTTGGTCACATTGGTGGGGATTGCCGAGGTAATCGACTTTGTCACGTTCGGATTCATGATCCAGCCCCCCGCGACCAGCAGCAGCTCGGCGAGAAAGATCGCACCGATCAACAGGCCGAACGGCAGATACTCGATGAAGCCTTCGCGCAGCTGCGTGAAGTCGACGTCGAGCATCATGATCACGAACAGGAACAGCACCGCGACCGCGCCGACATAGACGACGATCAGCAGCATCGCGAGGAATTCGGCCCCCATCAGAATGAACAGGCCGGACGCGTTGACGAAGGCCAGGATCAGGAACAGCACCGAATGCACGGGATTGCGCGACGCAATCACCATCACCGCGCAGGCGACGCAGACGCCGGAGAACAGATAGAAGAACAATGCGGGAAGGATCATGATTGGGTCCTACCGGTACGGCGCGTCGAGTTCGATTGATTTCGCAATCTCGCGCTCCCAGCGATCGCCATTGGCGAGCAGTTTCGCCTTGTCATAATATAATTCCTCACGCGTCTCGGTCGCGAATTCGAAATTCGGCCCCTCGACGATCGCATCGACCGGACATGCCTCCTGGCACAAGCCGCAATAAATGCATTTCACCATGTCGATGTCGTAACGCACGGTGCGGCGGGTACCATCATTGCGGCGTGGGCCGGCCTCGATGGTGATGGCCTGGGCCGGACACACCGCTTCACACAGCTTGCAGGCGATGCAGCGTTCCTCGCCGTTCGGGTAACGGCGCAGCGCGTGCTCGCCACGGAAACGCGGCGAGATCGGCCCCTTTTCGAACGGGTAATTCAACGTCGGCTTCGGTTTGAAGAAATAGCGCATGGCGAGGACGAACGCCGAAGCGAACTCCGCCAGCAGAAGCGAATGAGCTGTTGCCCTGATATTCATAGTGACCTCATTTCGGAGCAAGGCCCCCGAATTGCAGCACAGCCGCGACGATGATGACGTAGGTCAGCGACAACGGCAGAAATACTTTCCAGCCCAGCCGCATCAACTGGTCGTAGCGGTAGCGCGGCACGATCGCCTTCGCCATCGCAATCATGAAAAACATGAAAAATACCTTGAGCACGAACCAGATGATTCCGGGTACCCAGGTGAACGGTGCGAACGGGATCGGCGACAGCCAGCCGCCCATAAACAGGATCGCGGCCAGCGCGCACATCGTGGTGATGGCGACGTATTCGCCCAACATGAAGAGCAGGTACGGCGTCGAGCCGTATTCGGTCATGAAGCCCGCGACGAGTTCCGATTCAGCCTCGACGAGGTCGAAGGGCGGACGGTTGGTCTCGGCCAGCGCCGAGACGTAGAACACCACGAACATCGGAAACAGCGGGATCCAGTACCAGCCGAGAATGCCCCATTTGGTATTCTGGGCCTCGACCACGGCCGACAGGTTCAGTGATCCCGCGCACAGCAGAACGGTGATGATGACGAAACCGATCGAGACTTCGTAGGACACCATCTGCGCCGCGGAGCGAAGCGCGGCGAGGAACGGATATTTCGAGTTGGACGACCAGCCGGCCATGATCACGCCGTACACCGAGAGCGACGAGATCGCGAAGATGTAGAGCACGCCAACATTGAGGTCAGCGATCACCCAACCGAGATCCATCGGGATCACCGCCCAGGCGGCCAGAGCCAGCACGCAGGACACCAGCGGCGCCAGCAGGAACACGCCCTTATTGGCGCTGGAGGGAATCACCGGCTCCTTCAGCACGAATTTCAGCAAATCGGCGAAGGATTGCAGCAGGCCGAATGGCCCGACCACGTTGGGCCCGCGACGGATCTGCACCGCGGCCCAGATCTTGCGGTCCGCCAGCAGGATGTAGGCAATCGCAATCAGCAACACCACGAGCACGAGAAGCGACTGCGCGATCATGATGATCAGCGGCCACAGGGTGCTAGTCCAAATCTCAGCCATCGGTTTACTCCGCCGCCGTCAGCATCTGGCCCGAGGCCAGGCGGGAACATTCCGCCATGATGGCTGACGCGCGCGCGATCGGGTTGGTAAGGTAGAAATCCTCCACGGAGGTCTTGAACGGCGTCTTGTCGACGTTGCCGGTCTTGCCCGCAAGGGTCTTGATCGCACCGGCATCGCCGGGCTCGATCTGGTCGAGCCGGATCAGATGCGGCACCGCCTTGAAGATCGCCTGGCGCAATGCCGACAGCGAATCGAACGGCAGCTTCTTGCCGAGCACGTCGGACAGCGCGCGGATCACCGCCCAGTCCTCCCTCGCCTCGCCCGGCGGGAAAGCCGCACGGGCCGCCATCTGCACGCGACCTTCGGTGTTGACATAAATGCCGGATTTTTCGGTGTAGGCGGCGCCCGGCAGGATCACGTCGGTGCGGGGGGGCCCGCGGGCGCCATGGGGGGCGGGGGGAAGCAGGAGGGGGGCATCGGCGGCCTGTGCGTCGG
>JACMOT010000205.1 GCA_014377915.1 Tardiphaga sp. | reverse complement strand
CGGTCGAGCCGGCCGGCGTTGCCACCAGAAGGCCGTCGGCGATCAGCTCAGACAGCCGCTCGCGCTCGTCGATCAGGATGCGCAGGCGCGCGGCCTGGTAGGTCTGGCGAAACAGCGAGACCTCGTTGATGGCGTGGTGGATGTGCACCGCGCCATGCACGTCGGTGGCGCGCATCAGCAGCGGATGGATCACGGTGTCGCGCGCGGCGCCGAGCCGTTCGTGCAGATCGATGGTCTTGAACTCGTTCATCAGGAAGCCGACGGTGCCGCGGTGCATGCCGTAGATCGGCTTGTCGGAGCGCATGTAGTCATGCAGCGTCTTCAGCATCAGCCCGTCGCCGCCGAGTGCCACGATGACATCGGCCGCGGCCGGGTCGGCATTGCCATATTGCGTGGTGAGCTGGGCCAGCGCGGCCTGGGCTTCCTCACTGGTGCTGGCGACAAAGGCGATCCGCTCAAATTTTCGGGACGGGCTCATCGGGGAATCGCGCCTTTGCGGCAACTTCGGCAGCACGGGATGGTGGTGCGGGCGTCGTCTAGCTTCGTTGCCGGCGCTTGTCGAGCGTGCGCTGCGATACCGGCGCCGCGGCGCGGCGCAAGAGCGCCGCACCGCGTCCGGGACCCCCATCCGAACGGCTCGATCCTGACGATCCGTCTCTAGTACACCAGCCCGGTGCCCGGCGGCTTCTCCAGCGCCGCCGCCAGCGACTTGTATTCGGCGGAATCGGGGCCGGTCAGCGACGCCAGCCTGTTGAGGTGATATTGCGCCTGGTCGCGGTTGCCCTGTTCGACCTGCCACAACCCGTAATATTGCCAGGTGCGGGCGTGGTTCGGATCGGCCTTCAGCGCGCGCTCGTAATAGGCCTGCGAGACCTGGTAGTCGCCGAGCTTGCGGTAGGAATAGCCGATCAGATTGGCGACGTCGGCGCGGTCGTCGGCGTCCAGCGCCTTGAGCTGCGCGGTCGCGGCGGCGTAGTCGCCACGGTCGTAGATCCTGCTGTAGGCCGCGCGATACCCCTTCAGGAAAGCGGGATCCTCGACGCTCGTGCTCTTCTCGGACTTCTTCTTTTCCTTGGTCGACTTGCCGTCGGAGGCCGGCGGCGCGGAGGGCGTGTCGCTGCCGGCGGCGAAGGCCGGCGCCAGCGAGGGCGTGGCAATGGCCATGGAGAGAATGGCCAGCGTGGTCAGTCGGATCACAAGATGAGTCATGCAGCGCTCCTGTTTCCAAACAAATAATCTGACACGATTGATCCGTGATGGAAACACCGCGCCGCGGGGAGCATTCCCGCGCGTTCAGGGAAGATGACAAAGATGTCACCGACATGAACGAAGTCCGGCATTTTCCGTCAGGATGGGTTCAGCGCGGCATCGCTAGGGTCTGATCACTGATCGACGAGCCCGGCCACCCGACCGGTCCCCTTCGTGATCGACACCGTCCAGGAGACGACCATGTTGAAGAAAATTTCCGCCGTAGTGATCCTGGCTTCGCTGCTCGCCGCGCCCGCGATGGCCGCCGGCATCGACAAGAATGCGCCCGCGCCGCTCGCCAGCCCGGCCGCCAAGGACAGCCCCAAGAGCGCGATCAAGCCGGTCGACAAGCAGGCCGTCAAGGAGACCACCAAGCCGGCGGCTGCCAAGGTGAGCAAAATCGAGGTCAAGCCGGCCGTCCGCGAAGCCCATGCCAAGATGTCCCGCCATCACGCGCGGCATCGCCACGTTCGCCATCACCACCGCTTCCATCACAAGGCGAGCCTGCATCACGGGTTGAAGCATACCGCCGTCAAGAGCCACGTCGCGGCTACCCGTCGCGGCTGAGCATGCGCCGCGGTCGCGGGCTCCATCGCCCAACCGCGACCGCGACCATCCATCCGGCCTGCCACCCTTGCTTCCCCAAGGAGGGCGGGCCGGAACGGGGTGACCACGGAGTTGCGAATTCCATTCCGCCGCGTAACCGTCTAGGGATGGCGCGGGCCGGACATCTTGAATGGATTTGCGATTGCGGATTTCAGCGAAGCGGGTGGCGATCTTGGTGCTGCCGATCTGGCTGGCCGCGTGCGGCGGCGGCGGCGAGCGCGGCATCAGCTTCACCGACGACCAGGGCGTCGGCAACCAGCCCTTCCCGACCAATTACCGCGGCGAATTGCTGGCGTTCTTCCGCACCTATCTCAACAATCCGGTCGGCGTCCGCGACGCGGTGATGGCCGAGCCGGTGCAGCGCATGGTCGGCGGCCGGCTGCGCTATGTCAGTTGCCTGCGCTTCACACCGAAGGATTTCGAAGGCCGCTACGGCGCGCCGCAGGAACGCGCGGTGTCCTATGTCGATGCCCGACTCGACCGGGTGATCGAGAATCCCTCCGAAGCCTGCGCCGGCGCAAATTTCGTCGCCTTTCCCGAACTGGAAAAAATGCCGCGCTGATGCCGTGCTCCCGTCATCAAATTTAAGTGAGGCGTGAACCAATCCGGCCCGCGCGGCGGCTGAAATTGAACGAAATCAAAACTGTGCTGACTTTGTCACACTCGGTTTTGTTCGTGTCCTGGGGCGGGTGCAACTGAGCAACCAAATTGCTGCCACGTTGTTTTTTGATGGTCATGACCAACACAGGGGAACCAACATGAAGAAGCTTCTTCTCAGTGCCTCCGCCATCATCGCAGTGGCCGCGTTATCGAATTCCGCCTTCGCCGCCGATCTGCCGGCGCGGACCTACACCAAGGCGCCGGCCTATACCGCGCCGGCCGTCGTCTATAACTGGACCGGTTTCTACATCGGCGGTCATCTCGGCGGCGCGTTCGGCGACAGCAGCAGCATCCAGGGCGATGGTGGTCGCTTCATGGGCGGCGTGCAGGGCGGTTACGACTATCAGTTCGCCACCAACTGGGTGCTCGGCATCGAGGCGCAGTATAGCTGGATGGACAGCAACAATACCGGTCGCCTGTTCCCCGGCGGCACGCTGGTCACCTCGAACAATGACCAACTCGGTTCGGTTACCGGTCGACTTGGCTACACTTGGGGTCCGGCGCTGCTGTACGCCAAGGGCGGTTACGCCTGGAAGGACGGCAACAGCATTGGCGTGACGACGAATGGGACCGCCCAGCCGTACACGACTTCGGGCAATGCCAAGGATGGCTACACCGTTGGCGCCGGCCTGGAATACATGTTCACACCAAGCTGGTCGGCCAAGCTAGAATACCAGTACTACAATTTCGGCAACACGACCTTTACCTCGGGTCCGGCGCCGATCGTCGGCGCCAGCTACAACAACGACGAACACACCGTCAAAGCCGGCCTCAATTATCGCTTCGGCTGGGGTGGTCCGGTGGTCGCCAAATACTAACGCGAATTATCTTCATGTGACGCAAAGGCCGGCGCTTGCGCCGGCTTTTTCGCGGCCGGCAGGGGCGATGAGCGCGGCGCGAATCGAAAGTAAACGAGTCCTGAATCAAGCGAAAAATATCGCCCGAGACTCGTTCCCCAGAATCGCATGATGCTCCCCGCGCCATGAGAATCATCAACAATATCCGTTGCGAGGGGGTGCATGTGGCCCTGACGCTCGCTCTGCTGGCTGCCTCGGCGGTCAATCTGACGCTGGTCTACGCTTGGCTGTGACCGTCCGGCGCGGGCGACACCGTCGCCGGTTCGTCTTCCGGTGAAAGCAGCGCCGGTTCCTGAGTCCGGTAGCGATCGGACAAATGTCGATTTCTGGCGTAGACATAAATACCACCGAATCGATCCCGGCATTCATCGGCGATGGTGATTAGCGGGACGCGTGATCCAGACTCACGTGACCAACAAGAACCGATGACATCCAAATCAGGGGTGCTCGGGATACCCGTGATCCAACTCGAAGTTTGATCCGTCGTCACTTGCCTATCCCGCGGCGTTGGTGGTCACAGCCAGCGCATCCACCGTTGCTACGCGAGAACCAGACATGGGCCCCGGCTTGGGCTGCGACAGGGAGCGCATCATGCAAGAAAGCGTACTCTATCTGGAGCTGAAACAGCGACTGGATCAGGCGAGAGATTCAATCCGGTATGCCGACGGCAGGGACGATAAGGAAGCCCTGGCGGAGATGATCCGGGAACTGGAGCGGCTGGTCGAACTGGCGGCGGTGCCCGATGAGGTGAGACCGCTGCTGCGACGCGAGCGCTGAACTGGCGAACATCCTCCGCTGTTTCGGCGCGATTTGACAAGGCTTTCGCGCAACTGTCGGCGGGTATCGCAGCGGGAGCGCGCGACGATTTCACCGGCGACCTTACGCCAGCCTTACTGGCGGTCTGATTGGCCCCGGACGCCGCGATTCAGTTGCGCCATTCATCCGTGGCCCTGCTGCGCGCGCGGATTGTGACAGCTCTGCTGTGCATGTGATGCGGCTTGCTATCAATCATCGAGGTGCCGTCTGATCGCCGAAGACGACGTATAACTACTGATGCCAATCTTGTTGTTTCGTTGATCTTTGACGGACTACGCTGGAGTACCGATCACAAGGGAGAATCGACATGGGTCATCCAGCAGCACGCGTCGAAAAAGATTCTCATCTGTTCAGTGACGACGAGTGCATTCAGAAGCTGACCTTGCTGATGCGCCACCGCAATAATCGCAATCTCAACGAGATTGTCGCGCTGATCGGCCGGCTGGCAGCCCCGATCCAGCTCTGACGGCCGATGCTCGTCAAGCGGCAACCGCGATCGCCATGATGGTGTCGTTGCTGCCCACCACGGAGCCACGGCGTCGTTCCGGCGCGATCCGGCGGCAGTCCCCGGAAATCCCCTCGCCATACGTGGAACTACGGCTTGTCATGCGCCGTTTTCAAATGTCCGGTCAGGGAACCGGATATGCGTCGGGATTTATCGGTGGTCGACACCGCGGTTGGTCTGATCCCGGCTTTGCCTGCCGCGGCGCAACATCATCCGAGCCAATATCCCGGCTCCGACAACCCGGCTGGTGGGTACAGCATCACCTGCACAGCCGTCCCAGCCATCCATGTTTGAAAAAAGAATGCGGGCGGCCCCTGGCGACGCGCGCCATGCTTATTGGCTGTCGTCCGCCTATGCCGAGCACCGTTCCCTGCAACTGGCGCAAGCGGCGGCATCCACGTCGCTGAATCCCTTGCTGTCTTCACAAAGGATCGCGGCCTCACCCGCCAACCAGTGCCATCTGGCGGCCAGGTCGATCATGTCAGCGATGTTCGCCGGCGAGATATCGGGGTGTCTGGCCCGGAGGTTGTACGCGTCAGCCGTTTTTCTGAGCCGTGCAATCGCATCGATCATTTTCTGTCCCCTGACATATCGTTCGACGAAGCTGGGCGCATCGGGCATGCAACACAACTCCGGCG
>JACMOT010000204.1 GCA_014377915.1 Tardiphaga sp. | reverse complement strand
GCGGCCGGTTCGGGTCGGGGATCAACTGATAGGCCAGGATCGGGTAGGCCGGGATTTCCTGTTCGTCGGTCATCATATTCCTTCGGTCGCAGAATGGCTGTTATGAGCCTTGGCCTCTCCGCGTCATTGCGAGGAGCAAAGCGACGCGGCAATCCAGAAAGCCATAAGCTCGACAAGAACTGGATTGCTTCGTCGCAACGGCTAAGGGGAAAGCCAATTGGCTTTCCCTGACCTCGCAATGACCGCGGATGATCCTACACCTCGTCGCGCGCGCGCATCACGTCCGGCGGCGTGGCTTCCTCGACCAGCGAGGCCAGCGCCTCGCTCAGCGACATCACGGTCTGCTTCTCGCTGCCGAAGCGGCGGATCGAGACCTGGCCGGTTTCGGCTTCCTTCTTGCCGACCACCAGCATCACCGGGATCTTCATCAGCGAATGTTCGCGGACCTTGTAGTTGATCTTCTCGTTGCGCAGGTCGATGTCGACGCGTAGCCCGGCCTTTCGCGCCGCGGCGGCGACCACCTTGGCGTATTCATCGCCATCCGAGGTGATCGTGGTGACGACGATCTGGGTCGGCGACAGCCACAGCGGGAAGTTGCCGGCAAAGTGCTCGATCAGGATGCCGATATAGCGCTCCATCGAGCCGCAGATCGCGCGATGCACCATCACCGGTGCCTTCTTCGATCCATCGGCATCGATGTAGAACGCGCCGAAGCGTTCCGGCAGGTTGAAGTCGACCTGCGTGGTGCCGCACTGCCAGTCGCGGCCGATGGCGTCGCGCAAGACGTATTCGAATTTCGGGCCGTAGAACGCGCCTTCGCCGGGCGAGATCTCGGTCTTGATGCGGTTGTTGCCCTGCGCCGCGATTTCCGACAGCACGGTGGCCATCACGCGCTCGGCGTGGTCCCACATCTCCTCGGTGCCGACGCGCTTCTCCGGCCGGGTCGAGAGCTTGACCGTGAGCTCGCCCTCGAAGCCGAAATCGGCATAGGTCGAGAGGATCAGCTCGTTGATCTTCAGGCACTCGTCGGCGAGCTGCTGCTCGGTGCAGAACACATGCGCGTCGTCCTGGGTGAAGCCGCGCACCCGCATCAGCCCGTGCATGGCGCCGGACGGCTCGTAGCGATGCACGATGCCGAATTCGGCGATCCGCAACGGCAAGTCGCGGTAGCTCTTCAGCCCGTGCTTGAAGATCTGCACATGGCCGGGGCAGTTCATCGGCTTCAGCGCGAACCAGCGCTTGTCCTCGGCCTCGTCGCCGGCGGACTGCGCCGCGAACATGTTTTCGCGGTACCACTCCCAGTGGCCCGAGGTTTCCCACAGCGACTTGTCGAGGATCTGCGGCGCGTTGACTTCCTGGTAGTCGCTGCCGAGCCGGCGGCGCATATAGGCGATCAGCGCCTGGAAGATGGTCCAGCCCTTGGCGTGCCAGAATACGACGCCGGGGCCTTCCTCCTGGAAGTGAAACAGATCGAGCTCGCGGCCGAGTTTGCGGTGGTCGCGCTTTTCCGCCTCTTCGATCTGGTGAAGATAGGCGTCGAGATCTTCCTGCTTGGCAAAGGCGGTGCCGTAGATCCGGGTCAGCATCGGGTTGTTGCTGTCGCCGCGCCAATAGGCGCCGGCCACCTTCAACAGCTTGAAGGCGTTGCCGACCTTGCCGACCGAGGTCATGTGCGGGCCGCGGCAGAGGTCGAACCAGTCGCCCTGATAGTAGATCTTGATCGGCTCGGTGCCGGGGATGGTATCGACCAGCTCGACCTTGAAGCTCTCGCCCTTGTCGCGAAATACCTGCTTGGTCTTTTCGCGGTCCCAGACGTCCCGGGTGAACGGCTTGTCGCGCTGGATGATCTCGCGCATCTTCTTCTCGATCGCGCCGAAATCCTCCGGCGTGAACGGCTCGTTGCGGAAGAAGTCGTAATAGAATCCGTTCTCGATCACCGGGCCGATCGTCACCTGGGTGCCCGGCCACAGCGCCTGTACGGCTTCGGCGAGCACATGGGCCGCGTCATGCCGGATCAGTTCCAGCGCGCGCGGGTCGTCGCGGTTGACGAAGTCGATCCCGGCATCGGCCTGAATCGGCTCGGACAGGTCGGTGACCACCCCGTCCAGCGCCATCGCGACGGTGCGCTTGGCGAGCGATGGCGAGATGCCCTTGGCGATGTCGAGGCCGCTGGTGCCGCGCGGATAATCCCGCGTCTTGCCGTCGGGGAAAGTGACCATGATCATGTCGGCGGGCGGGGCCGGGGGCGTCAGATTGGCGAGGCCGAACTGGAATCCCGACGCGGGCTTGGTGCTGTCTGGCATAATGTTCTCCTGTGGCTCACTCCTGCACACGGGCGCAGGTAAGCAGGAGGGCTGTATATCAGCGGATTCGGCCGTTGCAACATGCGCAGGGAGCTTGTCCAGATCCGTCGAGCCTTGCACAAAAAGGGAACAAAATAAGGCGATGTCAGGAAACTCCAGTTAATAACTGAAGCCAGATCATCGCATCGGGAAGGTCTGCGTGCCATGACCGACTCGGGACGTGTGGGAGAGTTGTTTGCGATGGACAGTGTTGAGCTATTCACCGGTTGTGGGGGCTTGGCACTCGGACTGTCCAAGGCTGGCTTTCGTTCTCTAAGGATGTCGGAATGGGACAAGCATTCCGTCGCCAATATTCAGCATAATCGAGACTTGGGCCTCAGTCTGGTCAAGAACTGGCCGATTCATCGGGAAGATGTTCGGCTGGTCGACTGGTCGACTGGTCGGCATATGGTGGCGTCGATCTCGTATCCGGGGGGCCGCCCTGTCAGCCATTCTCGATCGGTGGCCGCCATCGGGGGAATGAAGACCGACGGGACATGTGGCCGGAGGCGGTTCGGTCTGTTCGCGAAATAAAGCCGCGTGCTTTCTTGTTTGAAAATGTTCGTGGATTGCTCAGACCGGGCTTCGCGGATTATTTGCGATGGGTGCTGCAATCGCTGGCGAAGCCATCGTTGAAACAAGAGGATGGCGAGTCGCG
>JACMOT010000203.1 GCA_014377915.1 Tardiphaga sp. | reverse complement strand
TCGATGCGCAACGCCATCAAGGACGTTATCGTCTCGCGCGGCAAGACGCTGTACATCTATCCGCAGCTCTATGAGGGCAAGGAATGCACGCCCTATCTGTTCTGCACCGGGCCGACGCCGGCGCAGCAGTGCGACGAATTCATTCCCTGGCTGATCAAGAACGGCGGCAAGAAATTCGCGCTGCCCAGTGCCAATTATGTCTGGCCGCACACGTTGAACGTCTATGCGAGAAAAGTGATCGAGGCCAATGGCGGCGAGGTGGTGCTGGAGGATTACTATCCCCTCGACCAAATCGATTTCAGCTCCACCGTCAACCGCATCATCTCCAGCAAGGTCGACGTGGTGTTCAACACCGTGATCCCGCCCGGCGTCGGGCCGTTCTTCAAACAGCTCTATGAAGCGGGTTTCTTGAAGAATGGCGGTCGTCTCGCCTGCGTTTACTACGATGAGAATACGCTGGGCATCAACCAGCCCAACGAGATCGAGGGCCTCGCCAGTTGTCTCGACTACTTCAAGGCGCTGGGACCGGAAGACCCGGTCAGCGCCAAATTGCAGGCGGCCTATGACAAGCAGTTTCCCGGCACCTTCCTGTTCGCGGCCGGCAGTGCCGCGACCGGCACCTATCGCGGCCTGAAATTGTGGGAGGCGGCGGTCAAGGAGGCCGGCAGCGTCGACCGTGAGGCTGTCGCCAAGACGCTCGACCACGCCCAGATCGCAGAGGGGCCGGGCGGGCCGGCCGAGATGGTGCCGGGCCAGCGACATTGCAAGATGAAGATGTACACCGCGGTCTCCAAGGGCGGCAAATACGAGATCGTCGCCCGCAGCGCCGGCCTCGTCGATCCCAAGGAATGCTGACGGGAATGGCGATGAGATTGACAGTTCGTAGGGTGGGCAACGGCGCGCTTGCGCCGTGCCCAGGCGTGCCGGCGCGAGGGGCACGACATCGGCACGCCCCGCTTTCCCCACCCTGTGGCGCACAGCGATGACCGAAACTGCCACCCCACTCGCCGCGCCGGGGCAACCGCGCTCAGGCTGGCGTCGGGCCCAACTGCTGCCGACGGTCGAGCTGATCGTGCTGGCGATCGGACTGCTGCTGCCATGGGTGTTGCAGGACTACCTCACCGTCTACGCGACGCGGGTGCTGATCCTCTGCCTGTTCGCGCTGTCGTTCGATCTGGTGTGGGGCTATGCCGGCATCATGAGTTTCGGTCAGGCGCTGTTCTTTGGCTCGGCCGGCTACGGCGTCGCCCTGATTGCACGCGACCTCGGTACGACCTCGCTGGTGTTGGTGCTGCCCGCTGGCCTGTTGATCGGACTGACCTTCGCGCTACTGCTCGGTGGCTTCCTGTTGCTCGGCCGGCATCCCTCCAGCGTGATCTTCGTTGCGTTGGGAACGTTGACCGGCTCTTACGCCGCTGATCGCCTCGCGCGCGGTTGGTATTATCTCGGCGGCCAGAACGGCATCCCCTCGATTCCACCGATGACGCTTGGGACTTACGAAATGACCGAGGGGCCGACGTTCTATTATCTGGCGCTCGGCATTCTGTTTGCCGTCTATCTCGCCTGCCGCTTCCTGGTTCGCTCGCAATTCGGCCTGGCGCTGGCGGGCCTGCGCGAAAACGAACAGCGCATCGCCTTCTTCGGCTACAAGGTGCAGCACCTCAAGGCGATCATTTTTTCCTTCAGCGGCGCCGTTGCCGGCCTTGCTGGCAGCCTCTACGCCTTCCACGAGGGTTTTGTCTGGCCGAACATGCTCGGCGTGGTGATGTCGACCCAGGTGGTGCTTTATGTGCTGTTCGGCGGTGCCGGCACCCTCATTGGCGCGGTGATCGGCACCATGGTAATCGAGGCGGTGAGCTTCTGGCTGTCGAACGCCTATCAGGATATCTGGCCGATCATTCTGGGTACGCTGCTGCTGTTGGTGATCCTGTTCCGCCCCGCCGGTCTGATCAGCCTGATCTTCAGCGAGCGCGAGCGCGTCGGCCATTTCGGTCGCGCCCCGAAAGGAGGTCGCCATGGTCCTTCTTGAAGCGCGCGGTCTGGTCAAAACCTTCGGCAAGCTGACGGCGCTGAGCGGCGCCGACCTGACGATCGCGGATCATGAATTTCACGGCCTGATCGGGCCGAACGGCTCCGGCAAGAGTACGTTGATGAAATGTATCGCCGGCGCCGAGATTCCCACTAAGGGAACGGTGTCGTTCGGCGGCCGCGACATCACCAATTTCTCGCCGGCCGAGCGCGCCCGCGCCGGCATGAGCCTCAAATTCCAGATCACCAGCGTGCTGCCGGCGCTGACGCTCTATGACAACATCCTGCTGGCGCTGCAGGCGCAGACCTCGCTGGTCAGTCTGGTGATGTCGCGTAGCCGCGGCATCCTGCATGACAGGGTGATGGCAATGCTGGAGCAGTTCCGGCTGGCCGACCGATCCGCGGACCCGGCCTCGGCGCTGTCGCACGGCCAGCAACAATGGCTGGAGATTGCGATGGCGCTGGCCCCCGAACCGAAACTGCTGCTGCTCGACGAGCCGACCGGCGGCATGAGTCTGGAGGAGCGTCGCGTGACAGGCGAGTTGCTGGCGCCGATCAAGGCGCGCTGCTCGCTGGTGATCGTCGAGCACGATCTCGATTTCATCCGTGACATCTGCGACCGGCTGACGGTGCTCGACCAGGGCGGCGTGCTCGACTCCGGCTCCATCGCGCATATCCAGTCCAGCGCCCGCGTCCAGGAGGTCTATCTCCGCCGTGCCTGATGATAAATTCCTCGACATCCAGAACCTCGACGCCGGCTATGGCCGCAGCCAGGTGCTGTTCGGCGCCTCGCTCGGCGTGCCCTGGCGCGGCGGCGTCGCCATCCTCGGCCGCAATGGCGCCGGCAAGACCACGCTGATGAAGGCGATCGTCGGCGAATTGCCGGTGCTCGGCGGTTCGATCCATCTCGACGGCCGTGACGTCGGCCGGCTGCCGACCGAACAGCGAATCCGCGCCGGCGTCGGCTATGTGCCGCAGGAGCATGCGGTGTTCGCGCGGCTGTCGGTGCGCGACAATCTCGCCGTCGGCGCGTTGACCAACCGCGACAGCGGCGCCGTCAACCGCGTGCTCGAGATCTTTCCGAAACTTGGCCAGCGGCTCGACCAGGCCGCCGGCACGCTGTCCGGCGGTGAACGAAAAATGCTGGCGATCGGCCGCGCGCTGTTGTCGGAGCCCAAGATACTGCTCCTTGACGAGCCGACCGAAGGGGTCTGGATCGGCGTGATCGAGGAAATCACCGAGCGCCTCATCCTGCTGGCGAAGGAGATCGCGGTCGTGATCGTCGAGCAGCATCTCGATCTGGCGCTGCGTGTCGCCAGCCGTGCCTATGTGCTCGATCGCGGCCGGGTCGCTTTGTCCGGACCGTCGGAGGACATCCGCGACGATCCCAGATTGCTGCAATTCCTCGCGCCATGACGTGACGCCTGCCGGCTACTCCGCCGCGATCGCGGGCCGGGAAAGGCGATCGAACACCACTTCACCGCCAAGGATCGTGAGATCGCAGCGGATCTCGGTCTCTAGAGCGGGATGATGTTTGGCTGAATCGATTGGGGGATTCCCAAATCAGGCGGTTTCTGATTCAAGCTTGATGCTGGAATTGGAGGCCAGCAGGGATGGCACGAC
>JACMOT010000202.1 GCA_014377915.1 Tardiphaga sp. | reverse complement strand
GGCAGAGCTGGCCGGCGGCGATGCACAGCATCGGATTGGACGAATCGGCCGGCGCGGCGGAAGCCGAGGCGGCGCTGGCCGTGTGGCAGTCGGTGGCGCTGCCCAAGGCCAGCCGCGACAGCGAGAGCCACCGCGTCGAGACCATCGGGGCGGATCTGCGCGCCTTTGATCGGGACGTGTCCGACATCATCGACCGCGTCGCGCCGCGGCTCAAAGGCGGCACCGCGCAGGAGTCACTGGCGCGGTTGTCGGTAGCCCTGGCAGAAGCGCGCACCAACAGCGAATCCAGCAAGCGGCTGCGCCACGGCGCGACACAGCGCGCGGCCAGGCGGCAGGCGCTATTGCTGCGGCGGCACGCCGCCAGCGCGTCGCTCGAAGAGGCGTGCCGGATCTTCGGCACCGACGTCGCTGATCTGCCCGCGGTCATCGCGCGGATGGCCACGCGGCATGCGCTGGAGAGCGAGCGCGCCAGCCTGCGGCGCGATCTGCGGGAGAGCGAAGGCCATGACGAGGACGATCTGCGCCAGCAGCGCGAGGGGCTCGATCCCGATTTGCTGCCCGGCGATATCGCGCGTGAGGAAATTCGCCAGCAGCAGTTGCTGAAGGATATTGGCGAGGCCTTCGCGCTGCATCACGATCGCAACAACGCGCGCGATGCGCTGCTGAAGGGCCGCAATGCGCCGGCCCATGCCACCGAGCGCGCGGAGGCGGGCGCCGAACTGTTGTCCGTCGCCGGGCGCTGGCTGTTGCGCGCCGCGGCCGCAAGACTGGCGTCGCGCACCATCGAGCGGCACCGCGCTCTGGTGCAGGATCCGCTGATCGCCCGCGCCAGCACGCTGTTCGCGATGGCCACCAACGAGGCTTTTTCCGGTCTGGTAATCGCCTATGGCGACGACGACCAGCCGGGGCTGGAAGCCAGGCGACATGATGGCGAGCAGGTGAAGGTCGGCGGGCTCAGCGAAGGCACCCGCGACCAGCTATTCCTGGCGCTGCGCCTCGCGCTGCTGGAGCGCCGCACCTCGGAACCGCTGCCCTCCATCGGCGACGACCTGCTGTCCAGTTTCGACGAGGATCGCACGCTGGCGATGCTGCGGCTGCTGGCGGCGGCGGGACAGCAGCGCCAGATCATCCTGTTCACCCATCACCGCCATGTCGTCGACCTCGCGCGTTCGGTCGACGGGCCATTGATCGACGTCATCGATCTGTAGCGCGCCGACCCGCCGCGATCACGGTCGAAGGCGAGCGCTATCCGCCGCCACTGATGGCGACCACCAGTCGCCAGGGTGGATGACCTCGCAATGACGGGGACTAGCGATTCGAATTAACAAAAAGTCATCCCGCGTCAGGTTGATCGTAACGGACTGAACCGGGTCGCACTTGTCCCGGACGCGATGCAGCACGAAGTGCTGCTTCGCTGAGCCGGGACCGTAGCGAACGCCAATGCTTGGTATGGTCCCGGCTCTGCGAAGCACCACGCCCAAATGGGCGCGATGCATCGCGTCCGGGACATGATTCAACGGTCACCCGTCACGCTCCAGAGCAGGTCACCGCTCGCTGGATCACGCGCCCGGCTTGACCGCGTAGCGCAGGTGAATCGCGCCATGCGCTGCCGGCTCGCAGGCAATCAATGACAGTTGCACCAAGCCCGCGAGGCCCGCGCCGCCCGCCTCGACGATCGAACGGTGGCCGCCGCGGCCGTCGAGCGCGGGGGCCAGCAGCACGCTGAACTCGTCGACCAGGCCGGCCGCGAAGAAGGCGCCGTTGATGCCGCCGCCGCCCTCGAGCAACAGCCGCCGGATTCCGAGTTCGCGGCCAAGGACATCGAGCGTCGCCGCGAGATCGATCGGCGCCGTGTCCGACACGATGTAGGAAATGCCGTCCTGGGCCAGTTCGGCGAGGTGGCTGTCGGCACCATCCGGCCCCAGCAGCACGACGATATGATCGCCGTCGATATCGGGCTGGTCGAAATGCAGTTTCCCCGAAACATCGAGTGCGATCGCGAACGGCGCCGCGGCCTTGGCGGCGAAATGATGCGGCCGGTCGGCGCGGCGGTCGGGCACAGGATGCGGCAGCGCCTTCGTCATCTCGGCCATGGTGACCCGGCCGACGATCCAGGCCTCGCCCTTCTGGTTTTCATGCAGCGTCGCATAAGTCGCGGACCAGTCGCCGCGGGTTCCGTCCGGACTATTCGTCCATTGGCCGGGCGCGAGGCTCCCGTCGAGCGAGGTCACCATGTGGCAGACGACGTAAGGCTTCATCAATGATCTCCGGAAAACAGGGTGGTAGCGTCTCCATCGGCCATGCAGCAGCGCTCAGCCGCACGACAAGCCGGGACGGGACTTGCAATGTTCAAGCGCGCTGGATCAGGCTTCGGATGTATAGTGTGACAGATTCCGGCCGGAAGCGGTGCGCGGTCGCCGCGTCAGTTGAAATAATCCGGCAGCACGAAGCCGGCGTAGAACCTGTCGTTGCGGATCGCGTTCTTGAAGCTGTCCGACTTGTAGGCGCTGACGATGTCCCTGGCCCATGGCGCGTCGACATTGCCGCGCTTCACCGCGACGACATTGCTGTACGGCGTCGTCATCTTCTCCAGCGCGAAGGCTTCGGTCAGCTTGAGCCCGCTGTAGATCGCGAAATTGCCCTGCACGGCGGCGAAGTCGACATCGTCGAGCGCGCGCGGCGCCTGCGCGTTTTCCAATGGCACGATCTTGATGCCGCTCGGATTCTTCACCACGTCGAGTTCGGTGACATCGACCGGATTGCTGTCCTTGATGTCGATCCAGCCGAGGTCGCGCAGGATTTTCAGCGCGCGCTGCAAATTCACCGGGTCGTTCGGCACCACGACGGTCATGCCGGCCTTCACCGCCTCGGCCCTGGTGTGTTTCTTCGAATACAGCCCCATCGGCGGCGTCGGCACCGCGATGATGCCGGCGAGGTCGGTCTTCTGGCGCTGGTTGTAGGCGTCCAGAAACACCGTGTGCTGCATCACATTGGCGTCGATATCGTTGCGGAACACGGCGGTATTGGCTTCCAGCCCGGTACTGAATTCGAAATACTTGACCGTATAGCCCTTCTTTTTCAGCTCCGGCTCCACGCCGGCCTTGAAGCCGTCGATATAAGGCCCCGGCACGAAGCCGATCTTGATCTCGGACTTGGCGGCGTCCTGCGCGCGAGCCGGCGCGTCGCCGGAGCTGAACAGGGCCAGCACGGCCGCGGCGACGACAAGGAGGGGGGTCTTCATCGGTCTGTCTTTCAGATCGGGAGTGGCGTGGACCGCGGAATTATTTCGGCGCCCAGATTTTGGCGGCGGCGGCATCGACCTTCACCGGGATCAGGCCTTCGGCGAAGAACGCGTCGGCGATGCGCTGCTGCTCGGACAGGCCGGCGGTCGTGACGGCGCCGACTTGATAGGTGCGGTGGCTGTTGGCCTCCTCGACGGTGGCGGCATCGATGCCCCACAGACCGGCCAGCAGCGCGG
>JACMOT010000201.1 GCA_014377915.1 Tardiphaga sp. | reverse complement strand
GCCGCAGACCCGCTTCAAGATCTGGTTCGAGATCGAGGCGCATGCGGCCGATGCGCTGGCGGAGCTGGGCACCATCCCGAAGGACGCCGCGAAGGCGATCTGGGCCAAGGCCCGCGACGTCACCTTCGATGTGGCGCGGATCGACGAGATCGAGCGCGAGACCAAGCATGATGTGATCGCGTTCCTCACCCATCTGGCGGAAATCGTCGGCCCCGAGGCGCGCTTCGTGCACCAGGGCATGACCTCGTCGGACGTGCTCGACACCTGCCTCAACGTGCAGCTGACCCGCTGCGCCGACCTGCTGATCGCCGACGTCGACCGGCTGCTGGCGGCGCTGAAAACCCGCGCCTTCGAGCACAAGATGACGCCGACCATTGGCCGCTCGCACGGGATCCATGCCGAGCCGGTCACGTTTGGCCTCAAGCTGGCCTATGCCTATGCGGAATTCACCCGTGCCCGCGAGCGCCTCGTCACCGCGCGAAAAGAGGTCGCGACCTGCGCGATCTCCGGCGCCGTCGGCACCTTCGCGCAGATTGACCCGCGGGTGGAGGAGCATGTCGCCAAGGCGATGGGACTGACGCCGGAGCCGATCTCGACCCAGGTGATTCCGCGCGACCGCCACGCGATGTTCTTCGCCACGCTCGGCGTGATCGCCTCGTCGATGGAACGGCTCGCCACCGAAGTGCGCCACATGCAGCGCACCGAGGTGCTGGAAGTGGAAGAGTTCTTCTCCGAGGGCCAGAAGGGCTCCTCGGCGATGCCGCACAAGCGCAACCCGGTGCTGACCGAGAACATCACCGGCCTCGCCCGCATGGTTCGCGCCTATGTAACGCCGGCGATGGAGAACGTGGTGCTGTGGCACGAGCGCGATATCTCGCACTCGTCGGCCGAGCGGATGTTCGGACCCGATGCGACGGTGACGCTGGATTTCGCGCTGAACCGGATGGCCGGCGTGATCGAGAAGCTGCTGATCTATCCCGCCAACATGCAGAAGAACCTGGATCGCCTCGGCGGCCTGGTGCATTCGCAGCGCCTGCTGATCGCGCTGACGCAAAAGGGCGCCTCGCGCGAGGATGCGTACAAACTGGTGCAGCGCAACGCGATGCCGGTATGGCGCGGCGAAGGCGATTTCCAGACCCTGCTGAAGGCCGATGCCGATGTGAAGAAGCATCTGTCGGACGCCGAGATCGAGGAACAATTCGACCTCGGCTATCACTTCAAGCATGTCGACACGATCTTTGCCCGCGTGTTCGGCGCGAGCTGATCCTGCGCCACGCTCTTGGCCGTCATTGGGAGGAGGGAAGCGACGCGGCAATCCAGATTACCGCGCGCCCGGCAAGAACTGGATTGCTCCGTCGCAAGGGCTCCTGGCAATGACGGACGAGACATTACAGCCCCGCGTCCTCGCCGTCTCGCTCCGCCGCGGCCATCACTTCAGCAAGATTCCAGCGCTCAGCATTCGCCTGCTGGCTGGGCTCGGCGTCGAGGGCGACGGCCATCTGGGGGCACGGGTCCAGCATCGCTACGACCGGCGCCGCGACCCGACACAACCGAATTTGCGCCAGGTGCATCTGATCGCCGCCGAGCTGCTGGATGAACTCAACGGCAAGGGCTTTGCCATAGGCCCCGGCGAGCTCGGCGAGAACATCACGACCGCAGGCATCGACCTGCTCGGCCTGTCAGCGGGGACCAAACTGCATCTCGGCAACGAGGCGGTGATCGCGATCACCGGACTGCGCCAACCCTGCGTACTGATGGACAGATTTCAAGACGGCCTGAAGGCGGCAACCCTGGACAAGGCCGCCGACGGCAAGGCGATCTTCAAGGCTGGCGTGATGGCAATCGTGGTGGCGGATGGCGACGTCCGGCCCGCCGATCCGATCACCGTGGAACCGCCGCGAGCGCCGCGTCGGGCATTAAAGGCGGTGTAGTTGATCGTCATTCCGGGGCGCGAGCGCACCTCAGCCACCCCAATTGGAGTGGTGGGGAATCTCGATATGGGGCGATGAACATTTCGGGATTCCGGGTTCGGTCGCGGCTAGCGCCGCTCCCGCCCCGGAATGACAGCTCACATCTGCCGGCTCACTCCCCCGCCGTCATCCTTGCCACCACGTCGTCGTGCCGGACGAAGCGATGAAACAGCGCCGCCACCAGATGCAGCACCACCAGGCCGATCAGCAGATAGGCCGCGTAGATGTGCAGATCCTCATAGCGGTCCGCCATGGCCTTGTCGGTACTGGTGAATTGCGGCACCCGGAACCAGCCGAAGAAATCGGCATAATCCGGCTTGTGGGCGCCGGAATGCGCCCAGCCGAGCCCGGCGACCAGCATCGTGACGCCGTACAGCGCCCAGTGATTGGCCTTGGCCAGCACACGCTCCCAGGTCGGCGAATCGGCCGGCGGCGCCGGCACCGGGTTGACGGCACGCCAGATCAGCCGGATCGCCATCAGCAGCAGGATCAAATAGCCGATATCGGCATGGATCGAGCGGTGAAAGAACCGCACCGGCCGCGCCGCGATGTGGTTGAACCACCAGCCATAGGCCAGCATGAAAAGGATGGCGAGGCCGAGGACCCAGTGCAAAGCTCGGGACAGATTGCCCCAGCGGGCGGTGGTATTGCGGATCATGACACTCTCTTCGAAGCGACGAACCGGTCGAAAAGGCCACGCCGCGGCGGCCGCGGCAAGCCGTCGCGCCCTCAGAAAGCCGCGATCGCGGCTGGAATAGCTCCAGACTTGCCGTTCTCGTTTCCCGGACGCGGCGCGGCCGCCTTGTGCCGCTATGCCTCCGGGGAACGAGACGCGGCAACTCAAAAGTAACCCACATCGGCAACAGTGATTCCGTGCCCCACCGCCCCACCATCCTCGTGTTCGATTCCGGCCTCGGCGGCCTCACCGTGCTGCGCGAGATCGTGCGGGCGCGTCCGGACGCGCGCTACATCTATGTCGCCGATGATGCTTTCTTCCCCTATGGCCAGCATTCCGAGGACGCCATTGTCGCCCGGGTAGTGCCGGTCATCGGCGAGCTGATCGCGCTGCACCGGCCGGAACTGGTGGTGATCGCCTGCAACACCGCCTCGACGCTGGTGATGGGCCATCTGCGCCGCGCCTTCCCGGTGCCGTTCGTCGGTACCGTGCCGGCGATCAAGCCGGCCTGCGCGGGCTCGCGAAGCCGACGCGTCTCGGTGCTCGGCACCTCGGGCACGGTAAAGCGCGAATATACCAAGGCGTTGATCCGGGATTTCGCCGGCGGCTGCGACGTCACGCTGGTCGGCTCGGCCCATCTCGCGTCACAGGCCGAGGCCGAGCTCGGCGGCGCCACCATCAGCGACCATGATTTGCTCAAAGAGATCACCGCCTGTTTCGTCGACGACGGCAGCGCGAAAACCGACACCGTGGTGCTGGCCTGCACGCATTATCCGTTGCTGCTGACGCGCTTCATTGCGCTGGCGCCGTGGCCGGTGACCTGGATCGATCCGGCGCCGGCGATCGCGCGGCGGGTGGTGGATCTGCTCGGGCCCGGCGACGGCCAGGCAGACGATGCCGGCGCGCCTCCAAAAATCCTCTACACTTCCGGCAAACCGCCCGCGCCGCCGCTGCTGCGCATGAGCGCGGCATATTTCGGTACCCGCAGCGCGGCCTGAGGTAACGCCGGACCCCCCGCGAAAGCGGCGCTTGCGACGGCCAATCCGGCTGCTACCCTTGCGCTGTCTGACCTCCAAGAAGGCAGCGACAGGGAGAACACCATGTTGAAGAGACTCATGCTGGGCGGGTTCATCATCGCGATCACCGCTGGCGCCGCGGCGGCGCAGGGCATCAAGCGAACGCCGCTGCAGGACATCAAGTTTCCGGTCGGCTATCACATCGTCAGCGTGATCGCCGAGATCGGCCCGAGCCAGATCGCTGGCCGCCATACCCATCCCGGCGTCGACACCGGCTATGTGCTTGATGGCGGCGCGACCTTGCTGGTGGAAGGCAAGCCCGACCAGGAACTGAAGGCCGGGGATTCCTACGCGGTCCCCGCCGGCGTGCCGCACGATATCAAGACCAACGACAAGGGCCTCAAGATCATGGCGGTCTATGTCGTCGAGGACGGTAAGCCGGTAGCCACGCCGGCGCCGAAACAGTGAGCCGAACGTAACCATACGCCGCGTCTCCTCACACCTCTCGCGCTACATGGTCGCCAAGGCCCGGGCGCGGGAGGTACCCAACGTGGCGGCAACGACCCCCGTTATTTTACGGACATGCGCGGCCAACGCGGCGGCACCGCCTCGCCGAATAAATTCCGGAACGACCGCTGCCCGACAAAGCAACCGCGCCGGATTTCGCGGCGGATAAATGCGCACCGCGAAATGGACGATATGTCGGGATTCGCTCCGAGATGTTTATTTCGATTTATTGAAAAAGCCCGGGAACTTCACGACTGCGACATTCTTTCATCAGCATGGAACCAGTCACCAACCGGGCAAATCACGAATGATCAAGTTGACCTCAGGACATCTAAGCGCGGGAGTTGATGAGACCAGCTATCAAATCACCTGGAAACATATCTCGCTCAACGCCACGGTCATTTTAAGTGTCCAGATCGAGGGAGCCTATTCCGACACCGTCGGCCAGGGCCTGGCCTTTACCGAACTCGAAGGCATGCACGTCGCGCTCGCTGATGCCCGGGCGCAATTCCTGAGTTTAAGCAGCACATCGACCACCGTGACCAAGGCGATCACACCGCCACTCTAGCCGACGTCGATCGCACTTCAAGCGAGCTGGTATCGCGCGGTCCATTTGTTCTCGTCTTTATAAGCCGGTCGTTCCGCACCATGACGAAGATCGGAGCCACGATTTGAAAGCGCGCGTCGACTCCCCTTACCGAAGCTACACTTTCAAACCATCATAGCTGGCTTGGTTCCTTCCAGCTTCCTATTGCCTGTCCGCGCCAATTGGCGACTCCCCATCAACTGAACGCTGCCGTGAAGCGTTCAATTCCTACGACCGAACTGGAAAATCAATGATCCGCGCCATTTTCGATCCCATCATGAATTCCTCCAAAAACGGCTTGAGGCATCTGCCAAAAATCGTCCGCTTCCAGTTGATGACGGTGCTCGCCACGTTCTGGTCGATGATTTTCTGCGTCAGCGCCGGCATCGTCGCGTGGTTGCCGGAATACGTCGCCGTTCACGTGGTGCTATTGCTGGTTGGTATATTCGGGACCGGCTGGCTGTTCAAAAGCGCCCAGGCCAAATCCGTCCCCCTCCCCGCCGCCACCGAACCGTAGGCGCGACGACGTCGCCGCTGACAGCCACCACAGCCTCGTGGGACAAATATTTGAAAGTGAGATCCTATGATGATTTCAACAGGCTTGATGCAAATCGGCGGCGCGCTGGCGCTGGTATTCGTGCTGACGTTTTTCATTCTTGTAAGGCCGCAATTGAAACGCCAGCAAAGCCACATGAACTTCCTGGGGTCGCTGATGCTGGGTGACCATATCGTCACCTGCGGCGGCCTGATCGGACAGATCACGAAATTCGACCGCGGCGATACCGTCCATATCAAATTGTCCGACACCACCCATGTGCTGGCCCGGCGCAGCAGCATCGAAGAACGATTTGTTAACGCATCGTGACTTGTTCAGGCCGTTGACGACCCTGTCCACAGCGCGAGGCGGCGTTGGGCCGTGGCTCGCCATCACAGGACACGACCCCTACTAAATTACTGTAATTATATGCCCGGCGTCAGACATAAGACTGCGCGCGGGGTATAATAAAAATTCATATGTCCGCTAGGTAAACTATGGTTTCCATGCGACGGTGATCCCCTGGGGTAAATCATCGATGCAAGAACAATATCGTCAACTTAACGTTCCGATTGAAATCGTTCGCACGTTGATTGCCATCTCGGAGACCGGAAGCCTGACCAAGGCGGCCAGCCGTCTCGGCCTGACCCAGCCCGCCGTCAGCGCGCAGATGAAGCGCATCGAGACCATGCTCGGTGGCTCGATCTTCAAAAAGGGCGCGGGAGGGTCGGCCGCGACCAAGCTGGGGTCGCTGGTACTCAACCACGCGCGCCGGATGATGGACGCCAACGATCAGATGCTGCGCTTGCGCGGCAACAGCATCGTCGACGCGCCGGCCCGGATCCGGCTCGGGATCAGCAACCTCTACGTCAAGGAATATCTGAAGAAGCGCGACCACGACCTGCTGGGCGACGTCACCATTCACACCGACAACTCCGCCGAGCTCACCAAGGAGCTCGCCGACGGCTTCATCGACATCGCCTGTGTGTTCCGCACCGCCGAGCTGACCAATGACATGGCTGACTTCATCGTCGATGAACATGACGAACAATTTGTCTGGGCACGCGCCAGCGACTTCCTGCTGAGCCCCGGCGTGCCGCTGCCGATCCTGAGCTGGAGCGGCGCGGTGACCGATGCGCTGATGATCAGCGCGCTGTCCCGCAAGGGGCTGCCCTATCGGGTGGCGTTCAACAGCTCGGACTACCAGGCCAAGCTGTCGGCCGCCGAGGCCGGACTCGGACTGACGATCATCCCGCGACGGATGTTGCCAGCCACGCTGGTCGAGGCCAAGGAAGACTATCTGCCGCCGCTGCCGCCGCTGAAGGCGTTCCTGTGCGCGCGGCCCGACCCGCAGCGCAGTGTCGAAACCGCGGAAATTCTGTCGCATCTGTCGCAACTGCTGTTCGCACGAGCCGTCGATCCGGCCGCCTAGTCTTCATTCGAGCCCGGGAATCGCCGAAACTCGTCCTGACGGTATTCCGGCCACAGGGCACGCCCGAGGCACGTCACCGCCGACCGGACCTAACCCCTTCCAGATACGCTGAATTAGCCTGTTTTCGTGCCCTGGCACCGGGCTTTCAATTGACATCCCCCGCGGTTCTTCCTAGAACCCCGCTTGCTCGCGGGCCGCTTTCGGCCCGCGTTGCGTTTCGCACCCGTGGTTCTCCTCCCAGCTTGGGAATGAACCTGTCGGTACCGGAATTCTCCGGTACACAGGAGGGCGCGTCTCCTCACCCTACCATCAACATCGAGGACGCGATGACCAAGCGTAGTGAAGCCAAGTATAAAATCGACCGCCGCATGGGCCAGAACATTTGGGGTCGTCCCAAATCGCCGGTCAACAAGCGCGAATACGGCCCCGG